>NZ_JBEYTJ010000009.1:0-305319 GCF_040642995.1 Nonomuraea sp. NPDC047529
GCGGCGCGCGGGCGGCACCCGTTCACCCCGACGAGCCGCACCCGGCCCTTCCGCGGCTCGCCGGGCGACAAACTCGTCTACGGCGACCGCGCCGAAAGCGGCCTGAGCGGCACCGTCGTCAACGGCACGGCCAACGGCAGCGCCGTCGGTGGCCCCGTCGGTGGGGCTGCCGGTGGAGCTGCCGGTGAGGCCGGCGGCGACGGCGCCGCCGCCGGGCCCGGCGCCATGATCATCCGGTACGGCGGCATCGGCTGGAACGGCGAGCCCGGCGCCCTCGACCGGCTCGACGGCGAGGCGCCCTGGCAGGAGTTCTGGCGCGAGCAGCCCGAGGAGCCCGAGCAGGAGGCCGAGGCCCCGATCCGCGCGGTGGCCAGGCTCGGCCTGCTCCTGGGCGTCGGCCTGCTGGTGGTGGGCCTGGTCTGGGCCGTGCTCAACGCCCGCGCCCACCCCGCGACGACGGTCACCAGGACGGCGGCGCAGTCGAGCCTCCCGGCCGAGACGCCCACGCGCTGGACGGCCGCGATCGGCCCGGCCGCCGGCTCCGGCCTGTCGTCCCAGGACAGGAAGGTCGAACTGCCGAAACCGGACCCGCCCACGGCCCGGGTGTCCCCCCGGTCGGTCTCGCTGGGGTCCGGGCGCGCCGGGTCGTTCTCCCTGTCGTGCACCGGGACCTGCCGCGTCGTCTCGGCCACCGGCACGCGCGGCATCGTCGTGGACGGCACGACGTTCCAGGTCACGGACCCGCGGTCGCGGCCCGGCTGCCCCGGAGGGCCCGACGTGCGGCGCGGCCGGATCACCATCGTCTGGACGGCCCGCGCCACCGGCGACGGCCTGCGCACCGGCGGCACGGCGACCGCCGGCGGCACGCTCACCCTGCCGGTGAGCTGGACGATCGCCAGGGACAAGGGCGTACGGCGGCTGGACGCCGAGCGCGGCGTCCACTGGAGCAACTGCCGATGAGGCCCCGGACACGCCGGGGCCTCACGCGCGGCTAGAAGAAGCGGCTAGAAGAACTGGAACCCGGGCTCAGGCTCCGGCAGGTCGAGCTGCCGCGGTCCCCTGAACGTGGCGCCGTCCTTGGGCACGTCGGTCAGCGGCGTCCCGAGCACGAACGGCACGGCCACGCTGCTGCCGGCCAGGTCGACGGTGACGGTCGCGCCGGTGCCCTCCTCACTGGTGTAGGTGGTGTCGGTCCCGGCCAGCACCAGGCCGATCCGGTGCCCCTTCCTGAACGTGTAGTCCTGCGGCAGCGTCAGCCACTTGACCGTCCCGTACGTGCCGACGGGCAGCGGCCGGGCCTGGCTGAGCGAGTCGCGGTTCTGGACGTCGATCCAGCCGCGGGCGACGATCTCCAGCGGGCGGGTGGCCACGTTCGTGGTCACCTTCTTGTAGCAGGCGTCGTCGGCCGCGGTGCTCTCGCCGTGGCAGTCCTCCTCGGTGAGCGTGGTGACGCCCTGGCCGCGCCGCCAGTCGACGCGGGTGTCCTCGCCGTAGTCGACGAGCAGGGCGGTCAGGTTGGCGGTGGGCTTGTCGAGCTTGACCCGCAGGTCGGCGGTGGGGACGCCGGACAGGCGCAGGTCGAGCGGGAGCGCTCCGGTGGTGAAGGCCGCGCGGCCCGGCTGCGCCGTGCCGACGTCGGCCACCATCTCGTTCTCGCTCAGCGCGAGGTCGGTGAAGGTGGCGGTGCTGTTCCCGCGGGCCTTGAGCAGGCCGAGCGAGCCGTCGGCGGCGGGCCGCAGCACGGCCTTGAGCGCGTACGGGGCCGGCCAGTCGCGCTGGGTGGTCCACTGCGCCGGGCCGAGCTGCACGTCGGCGCGGGGCTCGTTCGTGATCCCGTTGCGGACGCCGTGCAGCCAGTAGTCGAACCAGCGGTGCAGGGTGTCCACCCACAGGTCCCTGCGGCCCTCGAAGTCGAACGGGTCCACGTGCTGGTACTGGCCGACCCAGATCTTGCGCGGCACGTTCCGCTGGGCCAGGGCCTGCCACCAGGCGGAGAAGTTGTCCGGCCGGACGTTGAGGTCGTTGACGGTGTGCACGACGAACACGCTGGCCTTGACCTTGGAGGCGTCGCCGAGCAGGCCCTTGAGGTAGTCGCGTTCGTTCCAGAAGGCGTTGTAGTCACCGGTGTCGTCGCCGTCCTCGGCGTCCATGCGGTCGCGGACGGCCTGGCACTTGGCCTCGGGGTCGGTGTCGACGTAGTTCGTCAGCCAGGAGGCGTAGTCGTAGTTGTAGACCACGCCGTTCGAGCGCTGGTACTTGTACCAGGAGCTGATGGCCGAGATGGGGACGATCGTCTTCAGGCCCTCGACGCCGGTGGCGGCCACGGCGTTGGCGAGCGTGCCGTCGTACGACTTGCCGATCATGGCGGCCTTGCCGGTGGTCCAGTCGGCCACGGCCGGGGTTCCGTCGGCCCTGGTCGCCTTGGCGCGGCCGTTCAGCCAGTCGATGACCGCCTTGCCGCCCAGCACGTCGGCCTTGCCGCCCATGTCGGGGCAGCCGTCGGACCTGGTGGTGCCGAGCATGTCCACGTTGAGGACGGCGTAGCCGCGCGGGACGAAGTAGTTGTCGTAGAACAGGGGGAATTTCGTGACGTTTCCGGAGGCGTCGTACTGCTTGCGCTCCCCCTCGTTCCCGCGCCCGGAGTTGTCGTAGTACGGACTCTCGTCGATGATCACGGGCACCTTGAGGCCCGGACCGGACTCCTTGGGACGGATGATGTCCACCCTGACCCTGTCGAGCGCGCCGTCGAGGTCGCTGTCCACGGTGGACTCGACGTACACGTGCTCGCGGACGGCGTCGGCGTAGGAGAAGACCGGCTGCGTCCGGCCGTCCTTGACGGTGATCGTGGGTCCGGCAGCGGCTTGTGCCGGGGTCGCGATCGCCAGAGTGAGGGCGACCGCGAAGAGGGCCGGGCGTAATTGTGGCACGCGTGACCTCCGTGACAAGTGTCTAGATTTCCCCCGCAATCTCTCACCCGCCCCCAAAGCTGACAAGATCCCAGCTATGGACGTACAGGACCGGATCCGGGGCTGCCTGCTCGGCGGCGCGATCGGCGACGCGCTCGGGGCGCCCATCGAGTTCGAGTCACTGCGGGAGATCCGCCGGCATCACGGCCAGGACGGCATCACCGGATATGTCGCCACCTGGCGGGGCACGAGCGCGCTCGTCACCGACGACACCCAGATGACCCTCTTCACCGTCGAGGCGCTGACCCGCGATCCGACGCCCGGCGGGGTGCGGCAGGCGTACCTGCGCTGGCTCGACACCCAGGAACACCGGGCGCCCCCGCCCGCCGACCGTCCCCACCGGACCGGCGCGCTGCGCGAGGAGGGCTGGCTGTACTCGCGGCGGGCCCCGGGCAACGCCTGCCTGTCCGGGCTGCGCCGGCCCTTCCCCGGCCCGTCGCCGTTGGGCACACCCGGCCCGGTGAACCCCGGTTCCAAGGGCTGCGGCACGGTCATGCGCTCGGCGCCGTTCGGCCTGCTCGCGCCGTACAACGCGGGCGCCGCGTTCGAGCTGGCGGCGGTCTGCGCGCAGATCACCCACGGCCACCCGACGGGCTACCTGGCCGCCGGCGCGTTCGCCGCGATCGTCGCCCGCGTGATGACCGGCGAGCCCCTGGAGGACGCCGTCCACCACGCCCTCGGCCTGCTGGCCGGTCGGCCGCGGCACGAGGAGACGTCCGGCGCCCTGCGCGCGGCGCTCGACCTGGCCGCGTCCGGCCCGCACTCCCCCGAGCGGGTCGAGTCGCTGGGCGGCGCCTGGGTGGCCGAGGAGGCGCTGGCCATCGGCGTCTACTGCGCCCTGGCCGAGCCGTCGCCCGAGCGGGCGCTGCTGCTGTCGGTCAACCACTCGGGCGACAGCGACTCCACCGGCTCGGTCTGCGGCAACCTGGTGGGCGCCGTGCGCGGCGCGGCGGCGCTGCCGGCCGCCTGGCTGACACCGCTGGAGGGACGCGAGACGATCGAGCGGCTGGCCGCCGCCCTCCTCTAGGCTGGAGGCCCACCGGGACGGAAGGGATCGCATGCGTAACGTCGCGCGGACCTCGCTCGTCGACTCCGCCATCGAGGAGCTGCGCAGGGAGATCGGCAGCGGGGCGTGGCCGGTCGGGACGAAGATCCCGTCCGAGAGCCGGCTCGCCGAGAGCCTCGGCATGAGCCGGCTGTCGGTGCGCGAGGCGGTGCGGGTGCTGGCCCACGCCGGGCTGCTGCAGACCAGGCAGGGCGACGGCACGTACGTGACCGCCACCGACGAGTCGCAGGTGGCGCTGCGCCGGCGGCTCGACCGGGCGGCCGCGATGGACATCATCGACGTGCGCCGCGGGCTCGACCTGGTGGCCGCCCGGCTGGCGGCGGTCAAGCGCACCGGCGACGACGTGGCCGCGATGCGCGAGGCGCTGACCCGCCGCGGGTCGGCCGCGCGCACCGGCGACCTCGACGGCTTCGCCGACGCCGACGCCGACTTCCACCTGCTGGTGGCCGACGCGGCGCACAACCCGCTGCTGGCCGACCTCTACCGCAGCATGCGCGACGCGCTGCGCGAGAGCGTCAGGGACAAGGAGCAGGCGGCGCTGGCGCCCGACCCGTCGCACGACGACCTGCTGGAGGCGATCGAGGCGGGCGACGCGGCCAGGGCGGTCGAGGTCGCGGTCGCCATCCTCGACGTCCAGGAGAGCGACCTGTGACCCGCGCGCCCGTCGCAGCGGACGGTCAGCGGGCGAACAGCACGGCGAGCCCGGCGGCCGGGCCCAGCAGGATCGAGGCGACGGCGCACACCTGCGCGACCGGGCTCGGCACGGCGGGCCGCGCGGGGCCCTCCGCGGCGAAGACCGGGCGGATCCAGCGCAGGTAGTAGAAGAGGCTGGCGACCGTGTTGGCGGCGGCGACCACCGCGAGCCAGGCGTACCCGCCGTCCCAGGCCGCCGCGAACATCAGCAGCTTCCCGGCGAACACGGCGGTCGGCGGCGTCCCGACCAGCCCCAGCAGGCAGACCACCAGCGCGAACGCCGT
The DNA here is from genome assembly GCF_040642995.1 of Nonomuraea sp. NPDC047529. Classification (NCBI taxonomy): domain Bacteria; kingdom Bacillati; phylum Actinomycetota; class Actinomycetes; order Streptosporangiales; family Streptosporangiaceae; genus Nonomuraea; species Nonomuraea sp. NPDC047529. Next base: position 5,010 of record NZ_JBEYTJ010000009.1, read on the forward strand.
CCACGGCGACCGCCGGCCGAGCCCCGCGTAGTCCCGCAGCCGCTCGGCCCCGGTGGCGACCACGACGGCGAACGCGCCCAGGTTCGTGACCGCGTAGGCGGCCAGGTAGAACAGCAGCGCGGGCGCGGCCAGGCCGGTGCGTCCCGCCACCGCGACCGGGACCAGCAGGTAACCGGCCTGGCTCACCGTCGAGTACGCCAGCAGCCGCCGTACGTTCTCCTGCTGGAAGGCGGCCAGGTTGCCCAGCGTCATCGTGCCGGCGGCCAGCACGGCGAGCAGCGCGGGCTCGTCCAGCACCGTCGTCGCCAGCCGGTACAGCGCCACCAGCGCCCCGATCTTGGGCACCGTGGTGACGAACGCCGCCACCGGCGCCGACGTGCCCTCGGTGACGTCGGGCACCCAGAAGTGCGCGGGCGCTCCCCCGGCCTTGAACAGCGGCCCGGCCAGCAGCAGCACCGCGCCCACGGCCGGGGCCCGCGCGGCGGGGTAGGCGGTGGCGCCGGACCAGCCGTACACGAGGGTGACCCCGGCCAGCATGAGCACACCGAGGAAGGCGCCCATCAGGTAGTACTTGAGCGCCGCCTCCGTGCCGGACGCGTCCTTGGCGAAGCCCGCCAGCGCGTACGCCGGGATGCTCGCGAGCAGGTACGCCGCCACGAGCACGAGCAGGTCGTCGGCCCCCGCCATGAGGACGGACCCCAGCGCGGCCAGCACCATCAGCGTGTACAGCTCGGTCTCCCTGCTGTTCCCCCTGGCCCGTCCGGTCGCGAGCCACACGCTGAGCAGGGTGGCCAGGCAGACGGTCAGGCGGGCCGCGCCGGTCGGCGGATCGACGGCGTAGGCGTCGAAGGCGAGGGCGGCGGGGCGGCGCAGGGCGGCGGCGCTCGCCGCGATGGCCCCGGCGAGCGCCGCCATGCAGATCCAGGCGGCCACGCGCTGCCGGTGGCGCGGCACGAACAGCCCCGCGACCAGCGCCGCCACGGCTCCCGCCAGCATCAGGACCTCCGGCAGCAGGCCGGTGACCGCCGCGCCGCCATGGGGTGCGGTCATCGGCCCGCCAGGGCGACGACGGCGCGCGCGGCAGGCTCGATCAGGTCGAGCAGCGGGCGCGGGGCCAGGCCGATGAGCAGCGACAGGACGAGCAGCGGGGCGATCGCGGCCAGCTCGCGCGGCCGCACGTCGGTGACCCGCGGCGTCAGCTCGCCCGGCTCGCCGAGGAACGCGCGTTGCAGCACCCGCAGGAACAGCGCCGCGGTGATCAGGATGCCGACGACGGACAGCGCGCCCGCGACCACGGCCCCCGATCCGATCACCCCGGTGAAGATCTGGAACTCCGCGATGAACCCGGACAGTCCCGGCAGCCCGAGCGAGGCGAACGCCGCCACCGCCGTGAGCCAGGCCAGCACGGGGGCCCGTCCGGCGATGCCGCCGTACCGGCCGAGGGCGTAGCCGCCCGCGCGGTCCCACAGCACGCCGGTGATCAGGAACAGCGCGCCGGTGACCAGGCCGTGGCTGACCATCTGGGTGACCGCGCCGGTGACCGCCAGCTCCTTGGCCCGCGCCGGCCCGCCGGCCAGCCCGGCGGCGCCCAGGGCGAGGACGACGTAGCCCATGTGGTTGACCGAGGTGTAGGCGATCAGCCGTTTGAGGTTCTCCTGGGCGAGCGCGACCAGGGCGCCGTACAGGACGCTGACCAGGCCGATCAGGATGACCAGCCAGGCGTACGAGCGCCACGGGCCGGGCAGCAGCGGCACGGCGATGCGGGCCAGCCCGTACGTGCCCATCTTGAGCAGCACCCCGGCGAGGATGGCCGAGCCCGCGGCCGGGGCGTCGGTGTGCGCGGGCGGCAGCCAGGTGTGCACGGGCACGACCGGCGTCTTGACCCCCAGGCCGATCCCGATCGCGAGCAGCACCGCCGCGCCCGCGTCCGGCGGGCGGCGGGTGAGGTCGGCGAGGTCGAAGGTGTGCGGGTCGGCGGCCAGGTACAGGCCGATGAACCCGAGCAGCAGCGCCAGCGAGCCCAGGAACGTATAGAGGAAGAACGTCAGCGCGGACCTGGCCCGGTCGCCGTGCCCCCAGCCGACGATCACGAAGTACATGCCGACGATGGACAGGTCGAAGAAGACGAAGAACAGCAGCAGGTCGAGCGCCGCGAACAGCCCGGTCGAGACGGTCTGGAGGAACAGGAACAGCGCCGCGTACGCCTTGGGCCTGGTGGGCTCGCGCAGCGACTGGACGGCGCAGAGCAGGAACAGCACCGCGGTCATGGCGATCAGCGGGAGCGACAGGCCGTCCACGCCGACGTGGTAGCCGGCGCCCGCCGTGGGGATCCAGCGCACCCTGGTCTCGTACGCCAGGCCGCCTCCGTACCCGGTCCACAGGGCGACGACCAGGGCCAGGTCGGCGGCGGAGGCGGCCAGCCAGATCCGGCCGGCCGCGCGCGCGGTGACGCCCGGCAGGACGAGCAGGGCGGCGGCGGCCAGCGGCAGGAACACGACGACGTTGAGCACGCCTCACCTCACGATCGCGAACACGACGGCCAGCACGACGAGGGCGACGACGGCCTGGGCGAAGTAGGTGTGGACCTGCCCGGTCTGAGGGCGTCTGGCCAGCCCGCCGAGGCGTCGTACGGCGCCGCCGGCCCGCCGTACGAGGTCGTCCAGCCCTGCCTCGAACGGGCTCCCGGCCAGCCGCGCGGCCCCCAGCCCCGCCCGCGCGACGGCCTCGACCGCACCCTGCACGACCCGCTCGTCGAACCACGCCACCCACCGCGCCGCCCCCAGCAGCGGCCCCCACACCACACCCCGCGCCACCCTCTCCAACCCCAGCCACCGCCCGAACACCCCGCCCGCGTACGGAAACGCGGACGTCCCGGGCCGCACCGCGATCGCGGCGGTCACCAGGGCGAGCGCCGGGATCCCGGACAGGGCCAGCTCACCCGCGGTGAGGCCGGGCGCGCCCGGATCCCCGACCAGCCGGGACCACCAGCCGTGCACCGCGGGCAGCCCGACCACCCCGAACCCGGCCGCCACCAGGGCGAGCACCGGCAGCGGCAGCAGCTCCGCCCCCGCCACCCCACCCGAGGCCCGCCGCTCGGCCCCGGTCGCGGTCGCGGTCCCGGTCCCTGCCCCGGTCCCTGCCCCGGCCCCGGCCCCGGTCGCGGTCACGGTCCCGGCCCCGGTCGCCGTGTCGGCGGGTCGCCAGACCTCGGCCAGCGCCTTCCCCGCGTACAGGGCGGCCACCAACCCCGCCGCGAACGCCACCACGCGCAGGCCCGGCTGCCCGACCCCGGCGAGGACGGCGTCCTTCGTCACCCACAACGACAGCGGCGGCACCCCCGCCAAGGCCGCCGCCCCCACCGCGAACACCACCCCCACCAGCGGGAACCGCCGCGCCGCGCCGTGCAGCCCGGCCAGGTCCTTGGTGCCGAGCGCCGCCAGCCAGGCCCCCGCCGCGAGGAAGAGCAGGCTCTTGACCGCCGCGTGCGCGACCAGGTGGGCCGCCCCGCCCGACACCGCCGACACCCCGGCCGCCAGCACCATGAAGCCGACCTGCGCGCACGTCGAGGCGGCCAGGAGCTGCTTGAGGTCCCGCTGCGCCACCGCCACCAGCCCGAGCAGCAGCGCCGTCACGGCCCCCGTCCAGGCCACCACCGCCGCCGCCCAGCCGGTGACCGCGAGCAGGGCGTGCAGCCGCATCAGCAGGTACGCCCCCGCCACCACCATGGTCGCCGCGTGCAGGAAGGCCGAGACCGGACTCGGGCCCACCATCGCCCGCGACAACCAGAACGCGAACGGCCCCTGCGCCGACTTGCCCAGCGCCGCCAGCACGACCCCGCCCGCCACCAGGTCGCGCCACGGCGGCGGCAGCCCCGGCAGCCCGGCGAGCGCCAGCCCGCCGCCGCCGGCCAGCGCCGCGCCGCAGGCGACGTACAGGCCCAGGTCGCCGGCCCGGGTGGTGACGAAGGCGACGGCGCCCGACCGTACGTGCTCCCGGTCGCGCCACCGGTAGCCGATCAGCGCGTACGACATCGCCCCTATGACCTCCCAGCCCATCAGCAGCAGGACGAGGTCCGTCGCGGTCACCGTCGCCAGCATCGCGCCCAGGAAGATCAGCATGAGCCCGTGGAAGCGCCCCGACCGCCGCTCCCCGGCCGCGAACACCAGCACGGCCAGCCCGACCGCCGCCACGGTGACCACCATGACCGCCGAGAGCCCGTCCACGGCCAGCCCTTCGCCGAAGATCAACCGGGCCGTCGCCGAGGGCCTGGTCACCGCCGCGTGCACGGCCAGCCCGAGCGTCGCGGCGGCCACCGCGATGGACACGGCGACGGACAGGGCGGCGGCGGCGCGGCGTACCGGGATCAGGAGCGCGCCGGCGACGGCGGGCAGCGCGGGCAGCAGCCACAGGGACGGGCTCATCCTTTGAGGTCTCCCGCGGCGTCGGTCATGTCCACGTCGCGGGCGCGGAAGACGGCCGTGGTGACCGCGAAGCCCATCGCCATCTCCAGCGCCATCACGGTGACCGCCACCAGGACGAGGACCTGGCCGTCCGCGGCTGCCGGGGCGACGTGGTACCAGAAGGCGCCGCCGGCCGCGATCAGGCCGTTGATCATGAGTTCGAGGCCCATCATGAGCATGACGATCGACTGCTGGGACAGGACGCCGTACAGGCCGACGGAGAACAGGGCGGCGGCCAGCAGTAGGAAGGCCTGGAGCGTCACCGGTCGTACCGTCCCCGGTGGGTGGCCAGCAGCACGGCCGAGATCATCGTCGCCAGGATGGACACCCCGACGACCATCATGACCAGCATCTTCGGCCCCATCAGGGACAGGCCGAGCGCGTGCGTGGGGTCGGCCGGCGGCCGTCCGCGCCGGCTCGGCGGGGCCGCGAGCAGCGCCCCGGCCGCCAGCAGGACGAACACCGTCCCGGCGATGGCCGCCGCGCCCCGCCGGTTGTGCACCATCTTCATCGGCATGAGCCCGGCCGGGTTCATCATGTACATGATCATGAAGACGGCCATGACCAGCATCTCCATGACCATCATGAGGACGACCAGCACCCCCAGGTACTCCAGGTCGATCAGCAGCAGCGTCCCGCCCACGGCCAGCAAGGAGACCAGCAGCGCGAACGTCGCCCGCGCCATCGAGTCCACCACGAACACCGCCACCCCACCCGCCACCGCGACGACCGCCAGCCCCCAGAACGCCCCGCTCACGGCAGCACCGCCATCGCGACGACCAGCAGTTGTGCGAGCGTGACCGGGATCAGCACCACCCACGAGAACTGCACGAACCGATCCATCCGCACAACCGGCACCCGATGCCTGACCACCACCAGCACGGCCAGCACCGCCACGGTCTTGAGCAGCCCCCACCCCCAGCCGGGCAGCACGGGCCCCGCCGCGCCCCCGAGGAACAACGGCACCGCCCCGGCCGCCGCCACGACCAGCAGCGCGTACCGTCCGGCCAGGAAGACCAGCCGGTCCGGCCCGCCCAGCTCGCCCGGCACGCCGCCGCACACGTCCCGGCCGACCGGCTGCCCCATCGGCCCCCAGAACGCCATAGCCACCGCCGAAACGAGATAGACCATGAACGCGACCGGCATCCACACCACGAACCACAACCCCCGCTGCGCCGCCACGACGTCCGCGAACCGCAACGACCCCGCCCCCACGCCCGCGGTGATCAGCACGAACATGTGCGGCAGCTCGTACGCCATGCCCTGGGCCAGGAACCGGTAGCCGCCGACCAGCGGCCACACGGCGTTGACCCCCCATCCGACCAGCCACAGAGCCCCCCAGACGCACACCTCCATGGCGTTGAACCACACCACCCCCGCCCCCATGTCCAGCACCGGCGCACCCCCGACCGGCAGGACGACGGCGGCCAGCAACGCGGCCAGCGGCAACACCACGACCCCGGCCCGGGTGAGCAGGACGTCGGCCCGATCCGTCCGCCGCCGCTGCTGCACCACCAACCGCGCCCCCTCCCTGAACGGCGCCCCCGCCACCCCCCGGCCCCCCCGGGCCCCACCGAGCGCCGCGTCAAAGGCCGCCGCCCCCCACACCAACACCGCCATCCCCAAGGCCACCACCCCCGCAGCCATCCCCAAGGCCATCACCCCCGCTGCCGTCAGCACCCTTCGCCTCCTCGCCGCCCCCTCCCCAGGGCCCTCGACAGCGACGACACCCCAACTCGACCACCGGGCCATCCCGCCCCCAACTCACCACCCGGCCGCCCCGCCCCCGACTCACCGGCCCGGGCTGCCCGCCCGGACTCACCCGTCCCGCGTTCCGGCCTCCGCCCCCGTCGAAAGTCGGTCGAGGTCCGGATCGAGACCGGCCACGATCAGCCGTGCCACAGCGAGCTCGGCACCGACCAGAAGACCCGGCAACAACGCCAGCACCTCACCCACCGACCCCCTCCCGCCACCGAAGGCCCCGACGCTCCCTTCGCGCCCACCCCACTCCCTCACCACCCTGGAACCCCCGTCACGCTCACCCACCTCCCCGGGCTCCGCCACCCCGACCATGGCTTCGATCTCGTCGAGCCACCGGTGCAGGCGATCCAGGGCGTCCCCCTGAAGCTGTCTCGGGGCGTCGGGGCCGATCTGGCCCGCGCCGCGCAGCATCCACCGCAGCACCCACGACCGACGCACCCGCCGCGTGAACCGGACGCACCGACGCCTGTCCCCGGCATCGACGGCGCCCGCGAGCAGGCGATCCCTCAGACGACGGGCCTCTCTCGCGGCCGCCGGCCACCCGGCCACGCCGAGCAGCCTGCCGAGACTGTCCAGACGGGCCGCCGCCGTACGCCGCCGCGTCTCCTCCCGGCGCTCCCCCGGCCCCGCTTCCCAGAACGCACTCCCCGCGCCCTCGGCCGAAAGGGCCCTCACCTGCGCCTCCTGGATCACGTCCCCTTGCAGGACGGTCTCCACCACCAGCCCAGCAGGCCAGTCCACGAGTACGGGCCCCAACGGCACGTGCAGCCGATCCAGCTTCAGCCCGTCCCGATCGGCCCCTCGCTCAGCCATGGGCGGTTCGCCCGCGCCGTCCCCGGACGAACCCGAGGCCATGTCACGGGCGTCCGCCCACTGACCCCGCTCATCCCCCAGGACGCGAACCGCCCCGTCCAACGCGGCCACGACCTCACCACCCGAGACGTCCGGCGGCAGTCCCACCAACGCCCTCGGGACCGGAACGGCCCCCCAGACCCCCCGTACGGCCCCCGCCAGCTCCGGCCCCGGACGTCCGCACACCACCACCAAGCTCGCCTCCGCCGGGGACGCCGCCACCGGCCAGCCACGACGGCCCACCTCCGCCTCCACCAGCAGCCGCGCCCACGTCCCGTACGGGGAAGCGACGACGAGCACCCGGGGCCGAAGCGCCGCCTGCCGAAGGAGCCACCCCCTCAGGCCCACCGGAACGCCCCTTCCCGCCACGCGTACAGCACCCCGACCAGCAGGAGTCCCAGGAAGGTGAACATCTCCACCACCGCCGGGACCCCCACCTCGGCCACCACGAGCGCCCACGGGTACATGAAGACCATCTCCATGTCGAAGGCCAGGAAGACCAGCGTCACGGCGTACCAGCGGACGTGGAAGCGCGAGACGGCGTGCTCCCGCGCCCGCGCCCCGGACAGGAACGGCCCCACCCGCACGACTCCCCGAGGCGACAGGACCAGGGAGGCCAGATACACCCCGGCGACCCCGGCGGCGAGCAGCGCCACGAGCCCCAGCACAGCGCCCACCGCTCTCACCTGCCGCAGAGCCCCGAAGATCAGAACAACCTGCTCCTCACCGTAGCAACCGAGAACCACCTTCCCCACGACCGACATCCACCTACGAACACCCCCCTCACCAGCCCAAACACGACGGCCCCTCGGCGAGCGGCCCGCACCCGGCGCAGCCCGCCGACCAGAGCCGGGGTCGAGGTCGGGATCAGCGTCCGATGGTGAGGGTCTCGGTCGAGCCATCCGCACCGGGAGGATCCTCAGCATGCGAACCGGGACGGCGGGACCTGCCCACCAGACGAGGCAGGCGTAACGCCAAGAGCATCACCAAGGCGCCGCCCACCGCCGCCGGCAGCAGCGCGTACGCCGGAACCCCACCCCCCAGAACCCCATCGGCCGCCCCCTCACGCCCCGCAGCCCCGGCGCCCGGAGCCTCCACGGACGGAACCTGCCCGGACGGAACCTGCCCGGACGGGCCACCGGTGGTCGCGCTTCCTTCGGCCTCCGCCTCGCCCCTCGTCACCACGGGCGCGGTCTTGCCCGCAGGGAACCCCGGTGGCCGGACCGCGCCCCAAGGGTCCTCCCCTCCCCCACCGAACGTCGCCACCCTGTCCGGCGGCACCGGGTCGACCACCAGCCGCCCCGGAACCGTGAGCGTCCCCACCGCATAAGGCTCGAACCAGCCCTGGACGCCCGTCACCTTCCACACCCCGTCCGGCACGACCACCGACGTGGCGTAGTGGCCGGCCTCCGGGAGCGGGGTGCCGGGGAAGGTGACGGTCCTGCCGTCGGCACGGGTGAGGCGCAGGCCGACGGGGTCGAGCTTGCCCACGTACGGATGCGTGCCGTGCTGCAACACCCAGAACCCCACCGTGTACGGAGTCCCGCCCGCGAACACCGTCGGCGGCGGATCGAGGTAGGTCACCGCCCATCCCCCGCGTACGGACGCGAAGGCCGGAGCCTCCCACCGGACGGACGCCGCCAGAGCGGCCAGCACAACAGCCACCACGGCGACCACCCGAACCGCCGACACGACGGACAGCCGGACGGTCGGCACAACGGCCGCAACCATCGGTACGGCCAGAGTTCTCTTCATCGTGCACCTCCGCACCCCATACACCGCCCGGCCCCGCCAGGTTCCACCCGCCGATCAGAGGAGCAGCTCGCCGATCGCCTCGGCCACTGCCTCCGGCTGGGACTCGGGCAGGAAGTGACCACCGGGCAGGACGAGGGTGCACAGGTCAGGGGCCCAGGAACGCCACACGGCCGCCGGGTCGAAGGGCAGGGCGCCCCGGTCGTGGCCGACCACGGCGAAGCGCGGGTGGCCCAGCTCGCGCATCAGCGCCGCCAGGCCAGATGGGTCTGGGGGAAGCCGTGCAGCAGCAGGACGGGCGGCCCCTCACCGCCCTCGGCGACGTGGAGGCCCGAGACGGTGTGCCGGCGGAAGCCGGGAACGGAGAGGGCGTGCATGCCGGAAACCCTGCCAGTCGGGTGCGACAATTTCCGGTACGGCGAGCACAATGGAGTCAGCACGAATCAGGGCGAGAATTCGGCGAGGGGCGAGGAGGCTTACGCCGTGTCCGCCACCGGAGGCGAATATCTGACCGCGATGCTCGACGTTCTGGTTTACGAGAACGTATTGGTGGCCTGGCGACGCGCGCCGGGCGGTTATCTGATCGTCACGCATGAGGGCGAGGAGGTCCGGCTGACCGCGCAGCAGGCCGGGATGTGGGCGCAAGGGGCGTTCGCGGTCTATCTGGCGCTGGTGGATCAGCGTCGCATCACTCCGCGCATCCCCGGCGACACCGCAACACAATAACGCGCACAACAACAAAAGCCCATATTTCCCGATTTATCGCCAAAGTCACCGCGACGAAACCGGCCGGTCAACCGGTTTCTGGCATGTCCCGGAATGTGCCGCAGATTCGGGCCGGCCGGACAACCGGTCAAACCGGTTTTTTGCCGCAGGTTCGGATCGGCCGGTCAAGCCGGTTTTCTGGCGCGTCCCAGAATGTGCGGCATACTCGGCGACAACGGCAACGGCCGGAAGGCGAACCGTTCGCGCTCCTCGACCACCAGCCCGCAGTCGGTCATGGCGCGCTCGGTGTCGCGGTTGAGCCGGCACCCGCCGGCCATCCGCCGCCACAGCGGCGTCACGAGATCCTGCACCAGCGCGCCGGCGGCCCGCGAGGAGCGCACGTGCTCGTAGAACCGCACCTCACCCCCGGGCCTGAGCACCCTGGACACCTCGCCGAGCGTCACCCGCTGGTCCGGCACCGAGCACAGCACCAGCGAGAGCACCACGGCGTCGAAGGAGGCGTCCTCGAACCGCAGGTCCGCGTCATGCCCGGCCACCACCCGCACGGGCACCGGCGCACCGGCCGCGGCCCGGCCGGCCAGCTCGCGCAGCCGGTCCTCGGGCTCGACGGCCACCACCTCGCGCACGGTCGCCGGGTAGTGCGCGAAGTTCATCCCGTTGCCCGCGCCGAGCTCCAGCACCCGCCCGCCCAGCCCGGCCAGCAGGCGCCGCCGGTGCTCGGCCGCGCCGCGCCGCTCCGACTCGGCGCTCATGCGCTCGTACGCCTGGGCGAAGCGGGGATTCTGGAACCGCGAGAGATCCTGCACGTCCCCCAAGCTAACCCGCCCCCGGGAAGGCCGCGCGGGCCGTCACGAACGGACGAGGCGGGCGATGGCGTCGGCCGCCTCCTTGACCTTGGCCTCCGCCTCGGCCCCGCCCTTGCGTGCCGCCTCGACCACACAATGCGCCATGTGCTCCTCCAGCAGCGACAGCGCGAACGACTGCAACGCGCTGGTCGTCGCCGACACCTGGGTCAGGATGTCGATGCAGTACTTGTCGTCCTCCACCATGCGCTGGATGCCCCGCGCCTGGCCCTCGATCCGGCGCAGCCGCCGGAGGTGGTCCTGCTTGCCGTCGGTGTACCCGGCCATCTCCCGGTCCTCTCGCTCGCTACACCGACCGCAACACGGTACCCCCCTACCGTATTCCGAGCGAGATCCGTCAGCCGCCCTGGTTGTTCATGAAGCGCGAGATCAGCCACTGGCTGCCCTGGTGCGTGAGCACGAAGAACTCGCGGTAGTTGGTGTCGCCCTGCTTGCTGGTCGAGCGCGCGAAGGCGTCCTGGCTCCCCATGTTGCGCGTCTCGTCGATGGTGTGCGTGGCGTTCTTCACGTCGTTGCCGTCCTGGAGCTTCTGCTGGAACACGGTGCGGATGGCCTGCGCGCCCGTGGCCGTCGCCTCCCCGTCCATGGCCACCACGGCGTCGTCGGTGAACGACTTCACGATCTGGTTCACGTCCCCGGACTTCAGGGCGTTGAAGTAGTTCTGGACGGCGGCGCGCGGCTGGGTGGCGGCCGGCGCGGTGCCCGTCGGCGTGGCGGTCTCGGTGGTGGTCTCGGTCGCGGTCGGCGACTCCATGCCGGTCTCGGTGGGCGTCATCATGGTCTCGGTCGGCGTCGCCGGGCTGGCCTCGCCCTTCATCGCCTGCGTGTTGCTCCCCGAGGAGCAGCCCGCGACCAGGACGACGGGGACGACAGCGGCCAGCAGGAGTGCCCTGCGCTGAAAAATCTTGCTCATGGCCGGGTTGATGCCCGCGCCAGTCGTCACCGAATGCCCGGTTTAGGCACTCCGCACGACCCCTTTACCTCGGGCCGGTATTACTCACGGTCACGCTTCACTGTCATTGGTGTGATCGTTCAGAGCCACGATCGTTGCCGCGCCGAGACCGGACGGGGAAGGCCCGCCTATAGCGTCCCTCCAGTGCGGCCAACACAGGCGAACCCCGAGCCACTGCCCCAGCGCGAGGACGCCGAACGCTGCGCCAGCGTCCGGTCCGGGCGGCGGTGCGTCCTGCCTGCGGCTCACCGTTCCCCGCACGTCTTTCCACCGGTCGAGGCCGTGTAGCCGGCCGGTCGGCGGGGCAGGTGACGGCGATGGACGAGCCGACGACCACCGTCACACCCTGTGCGGACGGACCGCTGCTGATCCGGGGCTCCTTCGAGCTGCTGACTCAGGACGGCGAGCCGATCGACCCGGGAAGGGCCACGGTCGCGCTGTGCCGGTGCGGCCGATCGTCGACCAAGCCGTTCTGCGATGGTTCGCACAAGTCCGTCGGCTTCCAGGCGTCCAGCGAGCCCGACCCGCCCGCCGGCTTCTGAGCCCGCTCGCGCAGCCACCGCGCCGAGTGGGCGGCCCGCGCGAGCCTGCCTCCCGCGTACGGCACGCCGCCCGTGCACGCCGCGCCCACCGCCAGCCAGGAGCACACCGCCCGCTCCAGCACCCACACCGGCGCGAACAGCGAGGCCGAGGCGGGAAAGACGCGCCTCCCTCCGGCCCGCCGCCGCCCGGCCTCGGCCAGCCCGACGGCCGCCCCGGCGGCGGCCAGCAGCGGCAGCGGCCGGCGTACCAGGGCCAGCGCGGGCAGCACCGCCAGGAAGGACGCCAGCCGCACCGGCTGCGCGAGGTCGTCGTAGGCCTGCCGCACCCGCTGCGACCAGAACCGCCGCGCGTCGCACGGCAGGCGGCGGACGTACAGGCCGGGCGGACGCAGCTCGCGGCCGCCGTGGGCGCGCACGGTGCGGACGAGCTCCAGGTTCTCGAACAGCACGTCGCCGTCGTAGCCGCCCATGGCCAGGAAGAACGACCGCCGGACGCCGAACGTGCCCGGGTAGTCGGCGCCGAACGCCCGGTTGAGCAGGGTGCGGGCGGTGTCCCAGCGGGCGTGCCAGGGGGCGGGGTCGAAGTAGTTCTGCGGCCTGACCAGCTCGGCGTCGGCGAGCAGGGCGTGCGTCTCGGCCAGGGCGGCCAGGTCGTAGCGCACGTCGTCGTCGGCGATCACGACGCGGTCGCCCCGGGCCAGCCGCAGCCCGGTCGTCACGCCGTTGACCTTGCCGTTGGCGAAGGACAGGCCGGCCGCCGGGCCGACGTGCCGGACCAGGCAGCGCCATCGGCGGGCGTGCCGGGCGTACAGCTGGGGCGGGCTGCCGTCCACCACGGTCACGCGTACGTGCGGGGCGAGGGCGCGCAGGTATCCGGTCAGCTCGTCGAGGCCGGAGTCGTCCTGCCAGCGCAGCGGGATCACGTAGTCGAGGTCGATCACGCGGGCACCGGCCGGTCGAGCAGGGAGGAGGCGCCGCGTTCCCAGCGGCCGAGCACGTGCCCGGCCCAGCGGCGTTCGAGGGCCAGGGCGCAGGCGGCGCCGTACAGGACGTCGCCGGTCAGGGCGGGGCAGGCGGACGCGAAGCCGCCGCACAGGTCGCCCGCGGCGATCTGCTCGTGGACGGCGTCGGCCTGCACGTGCTCCTCGAAGAAGCGGGCCGTCGCCGCGTCGCCGCCCAGCCGGCGCAGGCCCATGGCGTAGCGGCGGTTGGGCAGCGACGAGGTCATCTCGATCGCGGCCAGATGTCCGACCAGCGCGCCGCGCAGCCGCCGGTGCAGCCCGAACAGCGACATGGCGTTGCTGACGGCCAGCGTGACCGCGGGCACCCTCGGCAGGTACGCGCCGTAGGAGTCGTCGAGGCCGAGGCCGCGCATGGTGTGGCCGAACAGCTCGCAGTGCATGCGCTCGTGGCGGCCGCCGCCGTACTCGTCGGCCTGGATCTCCACCAGGGCGGCCTTGGACCGGCCGCGCAGGCGCGGGATCGCCCAGGTGTGCGGGTCGGCCTCCTTCAGGTGGTAGATCGAGCGGTGGACGACGAACTCGCGGAAGGTCTCGATCCCGGCCTCGCGCTGGAGGAACAGGGAGACCGACGGCTCGTCCTCGTCCTCGGCGGTCATCGCGGTGAGCGCGCGCCGCACCTCGCCGGGCGGCACCGGCCCGGGACGCGGCACGGCCTCGGCCAGCTCCTGCTCGAAGCGGCCCTCCAGCAGGCCGCGCAGGCGCAGCAGCGACGGCTCCCACTCCCAGCGGTCGTCGACCTCGTCGAAGCCCTGGTAGTGCAGCTCGTAGCAGGCGAACAGGGCGAGCTGGAGATCCTCGTCATCGGCGGGGGCGGGCGGCTCGGGCAGCGTCGCGGGCGGCCGGGCGAGCCGGTCGAAGAGCAGGTCGGTGAGCGGGCCACGCGCGGGCGGCAGGCGCATCACGCGGCCTTGCGGTAGACGGAGACGTGCGCGCGGCTCTCGTCGGTGAACGGGGTGCCGATCCAGTCGGCCCAGCGGTGTTCCAGGGCCATCCCGGCCAGCCTGGCCATCAGGTCGAGCTCGCACGGCCAGGCGTAGCGGTGGTCGGCGGGCAGCAGCCGCACGCCCTGGTCCGTCAGCCGTACGCGGGTGGTGCGCATGTGCTGGGTGGCGGGGGCGAGGGTGGCCGCCTCGACGAGGACGACGTCCTGCGCCAGCGACAGCAGCCGCAGGGCCGAGCCGTCGCGGAAGGCGGCCGGGTCGGGCACCCACGCCTCGACCACGAACCGCCCGCCCGCGCGCAGATGCCGCGCCGCGTTGGCGAAGCAGTTGACCTGCGCCTCCTGGGTGGGCAGCGCGAAGATCGTGTTGATCGCCAGCACCACCAGCCCGTACGAGCCCTCGACCCGCACGGCCGAGAAGTCGCCCACCGTCACGGGGACGGCCTCGCCGCCGGGTTTGGCGCGCAGCTCGCGCGTCATCTCCGGCGAGGCGTCGATCCCGGCGACGCTCAGGCCGCGGGCGGCCAGCGGGAGCGCCAGCCGTCCGGTGCCGATGCCGAACTCCAGCACCGGGCCGCCGTCGGCCAGCGCGGCCAGCCGCTCGACGGCGTCGCCGGTCGGCAGCTCCGTCACCGTGGCGTCGTAGATGTCGGCGATCCGGCGCCCGTAGGCGGAGGGGTCGTAGGCCACGCACACCCCCTGTCCCCGTGTTTCAGCAGGTCAATGCCCGTGTCCTGATCGGCTAAACGCTGACCTCCACCCGCCCGCCCGCCACCCGTACGGCGTACACGGGCACCTGGACGGCCTCCTCGTCCAGGCAGGTCCCCGACACCAGCGAGAAGACCTGCTTGTGCAGCGGCGAGGCCACGGTGGGCTCGCCCCGCCTGGTGCCGACGATGCCGCGCGAGAGCACGTACGCGCCGCTGAACGGGTCGAGGTTGTCCAGGGCGTGCACGTGCCCGTCGTGGGTGCGGAACAGCGCCACCTGCCGGCCGCCGACCAGCGCGCAGACGCCGCGCTCCGGCAGCAGGGCCGCGTACTCGCAGACCGCGGTCCAGCTCATCGGGCCGTCACCGGCCTGATCTGGCCGCGCTCGGCGGCGAACACGATCGACGGGTCGGGCACGCCGGGGGCGTTGACGAAGCTGACGAACCTGCCCAGCTTCTCCGGGTCGTCCAGGGTCGCCGCCCACTCGTCGGCGTACGTGGCGACGTGCTGTTCCATCTGGGCGTCGAGGTCGGCGCAGATGCCGAGCGAGTCTTCCATGATCACCTTCCGTAGGTGGTCGAGGCCGCCGTCCAGCGACTCCAGCCAGGCGGCGGTGCGTTGCAGCCGGTCGGCGGTGCGGACGTAGAACATCAGGAACCGGTCGACGGTCCTGATCAGGTCGTCGGTGCTCAGGTCGGTGGCCAGCAGGTCGGCGTGGCGGGGACGGAAGCCGCCGTTGCCGCCGACGTACAGGTTCCAGCCCTGCTCGGTGGCGATGACGCCGAAGTCCTTCGATCTGGCCTCGGCACACTCGCGGGCGCAGCCGGACACGGCCGACTTGAGCTTGTGCGGCGAGCGCAGGCCGCGGTAGCGCAGCTCCAGGGCGATGGCCAGGCCGACCGCGTCCTGGACGCCGTAGCGGCACCAGGTGGAGCCCACGCAGGACTTCACCGTGCGCAGGGCCTTGCCGTAGGCGTGGCCGGACTCGAAGCCGGCGTCCACGAGCCGCCGCCAGATGTCCGGGAGCTGTTCGACGCGGGCGCCGAACAGGTCGATGCGCTGCCCGCCGGTGATCTTCGTGTAGAGCCCGAAGTCGCGGGCGACCTCGCCGATCACGATGAGCTTGTCCGGCGTGATCTCGCCGCCCGGGATGCGCGGGACGACCGAGTACGTGCCGTTCTTCTGGATGTTGGCGAGGAAGGCGTCGTTGGTGTCCTGCAACGCGGCCCGTTCGCCGTCCAGCACGTGCCCGTTGTGCAGCGAGGCCAGGATCGAGGCCACGGCCGGCTTGCAGACGTCGCAGCCGCGCCCCTGCCCGTGCTCGGCGACGAGCCGGGAGAACGTCGTGATCTTCCGCACCCGGACGATGTCGAACAGCTCGGCCCGCGAGAACGCGAAGTGCTCGCACAGCGCCTTGCCGACCTCGACGCCGGAGCTCTCCAGCAACTGCCTGAGCATCGGCACGCAGCTCCCGCACGTGGTGCCCGCCCGCGTGCACGCCTTGAGCCCCGGCACGTCGGTCACGCCCAGGCCGGTGACGGCGTGCCGGACGTCCCCCGCGCACACGTTGTTGCACGAGCAGACCTGGGCGTCGTCGGGCAGGTCGAGCCGCGCCCCCGAGCCGCTGAACAGCAGGTCGGAGGGCGGCGCGGGCAACGGCTTGCCGACGAACGGCCGCAACGCCGCGTACGGCCCCGCGTCCCCCACGCAGATGCCGCCGAGCAGGGTCCGGGCGTCGTCGCTGATGAACAGCTTCTTGTAGACCCCGGCCACCGGGTCCATGTAGGTGACGTCGAGGGCGCCGTCCATCGCGCCGAACTGGGCGACCTCGACGCCGAGCAGCTTGAGCCTGGTGGACAGGTCCGCGCCCGCGAACGAGGACGTCCCGCCCGTGATCCGGTCGGCGGCCACCTCGGCCATCGTGTTGCACGGCCCGGCCAGGCCGTAGACCATGCCGCCGGCCAGCGCGCACTCCCCGATCGCGTAGATCGACGGGTCGGAGGTACGCATCCCGGCGTCCACCACGACG
The DNA here is from genome assembly GCF_040642995.1 of Nonomuraea sp. NPDC047529. Taxonomy (NCBI): domain Bacteria; kingdom Bacillati; phylum Actinomycetota; class Actinomycetes; order Streptosporangiales; family Streptosporangiaceae; genus Nonomuraea; species Nonomuraea sp. NPDC047529. The sequence continues at coordinate 21,617 of NZ_JBEYTJ010000009.1, forward strand.
CCACCCCGCTCGCCCACCTCCAGCCCGCACGCCCTGGCCAGCTCGTCGCGCGGCCTGACGCCCGCCGAGAACACCACCACCTGGGCCTCGATCAGCGTGCCGTCCGGCGTGCGCAGCCCGGCGACCCGGCCGTCCGGGCCGGTGACGACCTCCCGGACGCCCGCGCCGGCGTGCACGCCCAGCCCGAGGGCCTCGACGTGGCCCCTGAGCACCGCGCCGCCGCCCTCGTCCACCTGGCGCGGCATCAGCCAGGGGCTCATCTCGACGATGTGCGTCCGCAGACCGAGCGTCCGCAGCGCGTCGGCCGCCTCCAGGCCGAGCAGGCCGCCGCCGACCACGACGCCCTCGGCCGCGTCGGCGGCCGCCGCGCGGATGGCGTCCAGGTCTTCGATGGTGCGGTAGACGTGGGCGTGCTCGCGTCCGGGCACCGGCGGCACGAACGGCGCCGACCCGGTGGCCAGCACGAGCACGTCGTACGGCTCGGCGGCCCCGCCCTCGACGGTCACCGTCCGCGCCTCCCGGTCGACGGCGACGGCGCGGCTGCCCAGCCTGGTCACGGTCCCGCCGGGCACCGGATAGGTGAGGTCGGCCACGCTGGTCCCCGACAGGTACGAGGTCAGCGCCACCCGGTCGTAGGCCGGGCGCGGCTCCTCCCCGATGACGGTGACCCGCCCGTCGAAGCCCCGGCTCGCCAGGGTCTCCACGAAGCGGTGCGCGGCCGGGCCGTACCCGACGACGACGATCCTCATACCGGAACTCCTTCCTGCTCACACAGCCAGCCGACGATGCCCTCCACGGCGTCGCGGCAGGTGCCGCAGCCGGTGGTGGCCCTGGTGGCGGCGGCCACCCCGGCCACGTCGCGGGCGCCGGCCTCCCAGCACGCCCGGATCCGTCCCTTGGTCACGTCGTTGCACCGGCAGACCACCGCGGCGTCCGGCATCAGCACCGGGCTGCCGGCGACCGGCGCCGACGACAGGCCCGGGAACAGCAGCCCCGCGCGGTCGCCGGGCACCGGGCCGCCGCGGTCGAAGAGCTGGGTGAGGGTGCCGACGGCGTCGCTCTCGCCCAGCAGGATCGCGCCCACCAGCCGCCCGTCGCGGATGACGAGCTTGCGGTAGGTGCCGCGGGCGCGGTGACTGAAGCGCACCACCTCGGCGTGCTCCTCGCCGAGGTGCGTCTCGCCCATGGCGGCCAGCTCGACGCTCTCGGCCTTGAGCCTGGTGACCAGCCGGGAGCCGCGGTAGCGGGCCTTGCCGCCGGTGATCACCTCGGCGGCCACGGCGGCCTGCTCCCAGGCGGGGGCGACCAGGCCGTACACCGTGCCGTGGTGCTCGGCGCACTCGCCTATGGCGAAGATCGAGGGGTCGTCGGTGCGCAGCTCGTCGTCCACGACGACGCCGCGCCGCACCTCCAGCCCCGCCTCGGCGGCGAGCCCGGTGACCGGGCGCACGCCGCAGGCCAGGACGACCAGGTCGGCCTCGACCAGCTCGCCGCCGGCCAGCCGGACGCCGTCCGGCTCGACCGCGGCCGCGCTGACGCCGGTTCGGGTCGCCACGCCGAGCCCGGCCAGGGTCTCGCCCAGCACCTGGCCCGCCTCGGCGTCGAGCTGGCGTTCCATCAGGTGCCCGGCCAGGTGCAGCAGCGTGACCGGCAGACCGCGCCCGGCCAGGCCACGGGCGGCCTCGACGCCGAGCAGCCCGCCACCGACGACGGCCGCCCGGCGCGCCCGCCCGGCGGCCTCCATGATCCGCTCGCAGTCCTCCAGCGTGCGGAACGGGACGGCCCGCCCCGCGCCGGGGAGCGGCGGCACGACCGCCTCGCTGCCGGTGGCCAGGACCAGCACGTCGTACGGCTCGCGCCGCCCGTCCGCGGTCACCACGTGCCTGGTGTCCCGGTCGACGCGGACGACCTCCGCGCCGGGCACGGCCTCGACGGCGTGCGCGGCGTACCAGGACGGGTCGAGCAGGCGCACCTGGTCGGGACGCGAACCGCCGGCCAGCACGTCCGACAGCAGCACCCGGTTGTACGGCGGCCCCGCCTCGGCCCCGAACACGGTCACCCGCATCCGCGGGTCGCGCGCCCGCACCTCGCTGACCAGGCGCGACCCGGCCATTCCGTTCCCCACGACGACGAGCCTCATGAGTCCCTCTCCACCCTGACCGCGCAGACCTTGAACTCCGGCATCCCGGAGACCGGGTCGAGCGCCGGGTTGGTGAGCCGGTTGGCGCCCTCCCAGTGGAAGGGCATGAACACGGTGTCGCGCCTGATGGCGTCGCTGATCCTGGCCACCGCCCTGCTGTGGCCCCGGCGGCTGCTGACCCGCACCAGGTCGCCCGCGGCGACGCCGAGCTGCTCGGCCAGGTCGGGATGCAGCTCCACGAACGGCTCGGGGGCGGCCCGCACCAGCGACGCGATCCGGCGGGTCTGGGCGCCGCTCTGGTAGTGGGACAGGATCCGGCCGGTGCTCAGGTACACCGGGTAGTCCTGGTCGGGCTCCTCCGCCGCGGGCCGGTGCTCGACCGGGACGAACCTGGCGCGACCGTCCGGGTGGGCGAAGCGGTCCAGGAACGGGCGGGGCGTGCCGGGGTGGCCGGCGGACGGGCAGGGCCAGAAGACACCCGTCTCGGCGGCGATGCGCTCGTAGGTGATGCCGGAGTAGTCGGCGACGCCGCCCGCGGTGGCCCGGCGCAGTTCGTCGAAGACGGCGGCCGGCTCGGCGTCGAAGCGGTGCCCGAGCCTGGCGGCCAGCCCGGCGACGACGTCCAGGTCGCTGCGGACGCCCTCCGGCGGCGCGACGGCCCGGCGGCGGAGCAGCACGCGGCCTTCCAGGTTGGTCATCGTGCCGTCCTCCTCGGCCCACTGGGTGACCGGGAGCACCACGTCGGCCCGCGCCGCGGTCTCCGACAGCACCACGTCGGCCACCACCAGCAGGTCCAGCCCGGCGATCCGGCCGCCGACGCGCGCGGACCCCGGAGCCGAGACCACCGGGTTGGACCCGAACAGCAGCAGCGCCCGCGGCCCCCGCGGGGTGCCGAGCGCGTCCAGCAGCTCGTACGCCGACCGCCCCGGCCCCGGCAGGTCCTCGGCCCGCACGCCCCACACCTCGGCGACGTGCGCGCGGGCGGCCGGGTCGTCGATCCTGCGGTACCCGGGGAGCTGGTCGGCCTTCTGGCCGTGCTCCCTGCCGCCCTGGCCGTTGCCCTGGCCGGTCAGGCAGCCGAAGCCGGAGCCGTACCGGCCGGGCAGTCCGAGCGCGAGGGCCAGGTTGACGTACGCGGTGACGGTGTCGGTGCCCTTGGCGTGCTGTTCGGCGCCGCGTCCGGTCAGGACGTAGGCGTTGCGGGCGGCGGCCAGCGCGCGGACGGCCTGCCGCATCCGGTGCACCGGCACCCCGGTGACCCGCTCGACGCGTTCGGGCCACCAGGAGGCCAGCGAGGTGCGCACGTCGTCGAACCCGGTGGTCCTGCCGGCCACGTAGTCGGCGTCCACGAGGTCGTCGGCGATCGCCAGGTGCAGCAGCCCGAGCGCGAGGGCCAGGTCGGTGCCGGGCGCGGGTTGCAGGTGCAGCCAGGCGAGCCCGGCGGTCGGGGTGCGGCGCGGATCGACGACGATCAGCCGCGGCCCCGACAGGTGGCGGACCAGCGGCGGCATGGTCTCGGCCACGTTCGCGCCGGCCAGCAGCACGACGTCGGCGTCGTCCAGGTCGGTGACCGGGAACGGCAGGCCCCGGTCCAGGCCGAAGGCGCGGATGGAGGCGGCGGCGGCCGAGGACATGCAGAAGCGGCCGTTGTAGTCGATCTGGCTGGTGCCGAGCGCGACCCGGGCGAACTTGCCGAGCTGGTAGGCCTTCTCGTTGGTCAGGCCGCCGCCGCCGAACACGGCCACGGCGTCGGGGCCGTGCTCGGCGCGGATCCCGGCCAGCCGGTCGGCGACGTGGTCGAGGGCGGCCTCCCACTCCACCGGCTCGCCGTGCAGCAGCGGCGTCGTCAGGCGCTCGCCGTTGGTGAGCAGCTCGGCCGCCGTCCATCCCTTCTGGCACAGCGCGCCGGGGGCGTTGGCCGGGATGTCGGTCCTGGGGCTGATCTCCAGCCCCGGCCCGATCTCCATGCCGCACTGCAGCGCGCAGTAGGGGCAGTGTGTCCTGGTCATGTCAGACCTGGGCGTGGGCGAGGCTGGCGACGACCTTGACGCCGACGGTGCGCGTGTAGCACCACCAGGTCAGCGCCAGGCAGGCGGCGTAGAAGGCGGCAAAGGCCAGGAACGCCGGTGCGGGGGTGCCGGCCGCGGCGTAGGCCATCCCGAAGGCCCGGTTGACGAGGAACCCGCCGAGCGCGCCGACCGCCGAGATGATGCCGATCGCCGCCGCGGCCTGACGTCTGCCGTGCAGCAGGGCCTCCTCGCCCGTGCCGCGCTCGGCGACCGCCTTGGCCTGGAAGATCGCCGGGATCATCCGGTACGTCGAGCCGTTGCCGATGCCCGCGGTGAGAAACAGCAGCTGGAAGGCCAGGAAGAACAGCCAGAAGCCGCCGGAGGCGCCGGCGAGCCACACCAGCAGCACCCCGGCGCCCATGGCCGCGAAGTTCCACTGCGTCACCGGCGCGCCGCCGAGCCGGTCGGCCAGCCAGCCGCCCACCGGCCTGACCAGCGAGCCGAGCAACGGCCCGGCGAACGCCACCGCCGCGTACGGCGCGTCGGGGAACAGGCTCTTGCTCAGCAGCGGGAACGCCGTCGAGTAGCCGATGAACGACCCGAACGTGCCGACGTACAGGAAGGACATGATCCAGGTCTGCGCCCGTCCGGCCACCGCGAGCTGCTCGCGCGGCTCGGCCCTGGCGCCGGCCAGGTTGTCCATGAAGAACCACGCGCAGGCCGCGGCCACCACGATGAACGGGATCCAGAACCACCCGGCGGCGGCCAGTCCCAGCGAGCCGATCACCAGCGGCACGACGAGCTGCACCGAGCTGACCCCGATGTTGCCGCCCGCCGCGTTCAGCCCGAGCGCCAGCCCCTGCCGGCCGCGCGGGTAGAAGTAGGTGATGTTGGCCATGCTGGAGGCGAAGTTGCCGCCGCCCACCCCCGCCAGCGCCGCGATCACCAGGAACAGCCAGTACGGCGTCCCGGGATCGTTCACCGCCACCCCGAGCAGCACGGCCGGGACCAGCAGCAGCACCGCGCCGGCCACGGTGAAGTCGCGCCCGCCGAACCGGCCGGGCCCGAACGTGTAGGGCACCCGCAGCGCCGACCCGACCAGGTTCGGCAGCGCGACGAGCCAGAAGAGCTGGTCGGTGGAGAAGTCGTAGGCGCCCATCCTGGTGGCCACGACGCTCCACAGGGTCCAGACGGTGAACCCGAGGTGCTCGGCCACGATGGAGAAGACCAGGTTGCGCCGGGCGACGTGCCTGCCGGTCCGCTCCCAGAAGGCCGGGTCGTCGGGGTGCCACTCGGTGATCCAGCGCGCCATCGCTCTCTCCTCCGCTCGGCGTCGGGAGCACCACGGTAGGAAGGGCGCGTTACGCGTTCCGGCAGCCGCCGGCGGTGTGCCGGTTACAGGTGATTCACCGCTGTAACAAGGCGCGCACAACCGTCACCTGCGAAACATGCCGGACATGAACGCAGTTCTCGCTGGTTACGCGGTCTTCCCCGGGGTAACAGCACTCATGGCAAAGGGGGGAATAATGATCAAGAAGCTGCACCAGATGGGGATCAAGTCAGGCCACATGTACGCCGCGGGGCTGGCGTCCATCGGCCTGTCCTTCTGTTCCTGGATGATCTCCAAGAACAACGAGGGCGCGGGCCTCGACCGCGCCGACCGGTGGGGGATCTTCATCGGCGAGTGGGCGCCCACGTTCTTCGCGATGGGCGTCGCGCTGCGGATCGAGGAGACCCACAAGGACCTCGAAGAGCAGGGCACCGAGATGTTCGACAGCACCCAGGGCCAGCGGTCCAGGTCGCACGTCGGCGTGTGACGGGAGGCCGCGCAGGTCATGCCGGGGGGCGACCTGCGCGGCACGCCTGGCCGCCGGCGGGCTCAGCGCGACAGCCGTTCCAGCGGCTCGTCGGTCAGCCGGTACCTCAGCCACTCGTCCTGCCGCACGGCGCCGAGCTTGTCGTAGAAGGCGATGGACGGCTCGTTCCAGTCGAGCACCGACCACTCCAGGCGCTGGTAGCCGCGTTCGGCGCAGATCCTCGCCAGCTCCGCCATCAGCGCGCGGCCGTGGCCGCCGCCCCGGTGCTCGGGGCGCACGTACAGGTCCTCCATGTAGATGCCGTGCACGCCGCGCCAGGTGGAGTAGGTCAGGAACCAGATCGTGAAGCCGACGGGCTCGCCGTTCTCCTCCGCCATGTGGGCGAACGCGGCGGGCCGCTCGCCGAACAGCGAGTCGCGCAGCATGTCCTCGGTCACGCGGACCTCGTGGACGGCGTTCTCGTACGCGGCCAGCTCACGGATCATGCTCACGACGGCCGGGACGTCTTCTGGGGTGGCGGGGCGAATCATGCGCACAGGGTAACCAGCGCATTCGGTTGAACCGTCCACCGCCCCCGCACGTCGTTACAGCAGAACGGTATTCGGGGGACCGTCTGGAAGCTCAGCCCGGATGACCGAATGGGGACGGAAACCGTGGGCGTTTTAGAGGAGCTGAGGGTTCGCCTGCCCTCGTGTCCGGACATCAGGCTCGCGCTCGTGCTCGGTGAGCGCGCTTTGTACGTGAACGGGGATCTGCAGACCGCCAGGCGCTGGTTCGACTCGGCCTACCGGCAGGCCGAGTCGTGCGGCGACGTGCCCGCCCTGGCCAGGGCCGCGGTCGGCCTGGGCGGGGTGTGGGTGCAGGAGCACCGCACGTGCGCGGAGTCGGAGATGGTGCGGGCGCGCCAGCGGCACGCGTTGTCGCTGGTCGACCCGTACTCGCCGCTGGAGCTGCGGCTGCGGATCAGGATGAGCGGGGAGGAGGACTACAGCGCGGGCGAACACGAGGAGATCCTGCGGCTGGTCGAGCGTGCCAGGAGCGCGGGCGAGCCGGCGGCGCTGGCCGAGGCGCTGAGCCTGGCCCACCACTGCCTGCTCGGCCCGGAGCACGGGCCGGCGCGGCTGGAGCTGGCCAGGGAGCTGATCGGCCAGGCGGCGGTCACCGGGCGCAGGGGCGACCTGCTGATGGGCCTGCTGTGGCGGACGGTCGACCTCTACCTGGCCGCCGATCCGCACGCCGGACGCTGCCTGGAGGAGTTGCAGGGCCTGCTGGCCGAGCACGACCACCTGGCGGTCGGGTTCGTGACGGACGTGATCAGGGTGATGCTGGCCATCAGGGCGGGCCTGTTCGACCAGGCGGAGAAGATGGCCGGCGACTGCTTCGAGCGTGGCCTCAAGGCCGGCGACATGGACGCCACCGGCTGGTACGGCGGCCAGATCGCCGCCATCCGCTGGTACCAGGGCCGCACGGCCGAGCTGCTGCCGGTGCTGGCCGACCTGGTCAGCTCGCCCACGCTCAGCCCGGTCGACAACTCCTACCTGGCGGGCCTCGCGCTGTCTGCGGCCACCTCGGGCGACCGCAGGGCGGCGGCCGGCCACCTGGCCCGGCTGCGCGGCCGGGACCTGGCCGACCTGCCGAGGTCGAGCACGTGGCTGTTCTCGATGTACTGCGTCGTCGAGACCGCCCACCTGCTCCAGGACGCCGCCGTCGCCGCCGAGGCGTACGCGCTGCTGCTGCCGTTCGCCGCTCTGCCGGTGGTGGCCAGCCTGGGCGTGCTCTGCCTCGGCTCGGTGCAGCACAGCCTCGGCATGGCCGCGCTCACGACCGGTGACGTGGACCGGGCCGCCGGGCACCTGGCGGAGGCCGTACGGGCCGATCTCGCGCTCGGCCACTGGCCCGCCGCGACGCTGTCGCGCTGGCGGCTCGGCCAGGCGCTCGCGCTGCGCGACGGGCCGCAGGACAGGACGGCGCGGGCCGCCCAGAGCACCGCCGCGCAGGAGGCCAGGGACCTCGGCATGGTGCTGCCCGCCGTGGTCGGCCGGGCGACCGGGGCGCACGGGGCGTTCCGGCTGCGCAGGCACGGACGGCACTGGCAGGTCGAGCACGGGGGGCGGCTGGTGGTGGTCGAGCACAGCGTCGGCATGGGTCACCTGGCGACCCTGATCGCCAATCCGGGGCGGGAGATCCTCGCCGCCGACCTGGCCGCGGGCGCGCCGGCGCAGGAGAGCGAGCCCGCCTCGGCGCAGCCGGTGCTGGACGACCTGGCCAGGGAGACCTACCGGCAGCGGCTGAGCGAGTTGCAGGAGGAGATCGACGAACTGGAGGCGATGAACGACATCGAGCGGGCCGCCGCGCTGCGGCTGGAGCGCGAGTGGCTGGTGGCCGAGCTGTCGGCGGCGACCGGGATCGGCGGGCGGGCGCGGCCGTTCACGGGCACGGAGGAACGTGCGCGGATCGCCGTCGGGAAGGCGATCAGGCGGGCGATCTCCCGCGTCTCCTCCGCCGACCAGGCGCTGGGCGAGGAGCTGCGGGCCACCGTGCACACGGGCGTGCGCTGCAGCTACCGGCCCCGCTGAAGGCGAGCCGGGCGCGCCCCCGCGGCGCGCCCGGACCTCACTGTCCGGGACACTGGTCGCAGCAACCAGACGAACGGACAAACAGCATGGAACATCGCACACTCGGACGTACGGGACGCCAGGTCGGCGTCGTGGGCCTCGGCGCGTGGCAGCTCGGCGCCGACTGGGGCGAGGTGAGCGAGGACGAGGCGTTCGCCACCCTGGAGGCGGCCGTGGAGGCGGGCGTCACCTTCGTCGACACCGCCGACGTCTACGGCGACGGCCGCAGCGAGCAGATCGTCGGCCGCTTCGCCAAGGCACATCCCGGGCTCACCGTGGCCACCAAGATGGGCCGCAGGGTGGCGCAGGTCCCGTCCAACTACGTGCTGGACAACTTCCGCGCCTGGAACGAGCGCTCCCGGCGCAACCTCGGCGTGGACACCCTCGACCTGGTCCAGCTCCACTGCCCGCCCACCCCGGTGTACTCCTCCGACGCGGTCTTCGACGCCCTGGACACGCTGGTCGCCGAGCAGAGGATCGCGGCGTACGGCGTCAGCGTGGAGACCTGCGAGGAGGCGCTGACCGCCATCGCCAGGCCGGGCGTGGCCACCGTGCAGATCATCCTCAACGCCTTCCGGCTCAAGCCGCTGGAGCGGGTCCTGCCCGCCGCCCGCGCGGCCGGGGTGGGCGTCATCGCGCGTGTCCCGCTGGCCAGCGGCCTGCTGTCGGGCCGCTACGACGAGCACACCGTGTTCGCCCCCGACGACCACCGCACCTACAACCGGCGCGGCGAGTCGTTCGACGTCGGCGAGACCTTCTCCGGCGTGGACTTCGGCACCGGGCTGGAGGCGGTGCGCAGGCTGGCCGGGCTGGTGCCCGAGGGCGCGTCCATGGCCCGGTTCGCGCTGCGCTGGATCCTCGACCAGCCCGGCGTCTCGGTCGTCATCCCCGGCGCGCGCAACCCCGGCCAGGCGCGTTCGAACGCCTCCGCCGCCGACCTCGGCCCGCTTCCCGGGGAGACGCTGGACGCCGTGCGGTCGGTCTACGACGAGCTCATCCGGCCGCAGGTCCACGATCGGTGGTGAACCGTTGACGGTGCGGCTTTCCGGGGCCTAATGTTTAGGAAACTTTCCTAAGCAATTCTCGCCGCGCGCACACCTCCGAGGAGCCCCGCATGAACGCGAGAAGACGGACCGCCGGCTGCGCCGCGCCGGCCACGGGCCGGCCCGAGGTCGGCCTGATCCCGATCGTGGGCCCGTGGGCGCCGGCCGGGCAGACCTCCAACACCGGGATCACGGCGCACACGACCGTGAGCGTCTGGGTGGACACCCGCGGATGAGCCCCAACGGATACGGCGGCTTCCGTCAGCTCCCGTGACCCTTCCGCCTGCCGTACGTCAGGTAGGCGATGGGGCCGAACGGCTGCACGAAGATGCCCAGCCACCAGACGCCCTTCCAGCCGCGGATCTCCCGCTGCGGCCGGCGCCGCAGGCCCGCGGCGGCGGCCCCGGTGAGCACCAGCTCCGCCATGCCCTCACCGGCGGATCGCGATCTCGTAGGAGTAGCGGTCGCCCCGGTAGATCGACTTGGCCGCCTCCACAGCCCTTCCCCGCTGGTCGTAGGCCACCCGTTCGACCAGAAGCGCCGGCGACAGCGGCGCCGCCTCCAGCAGCTCCGCCTCCTCGGGCTCCAGCACCGTGGCCCTGATCGACTGCTCGGCCCGCTCCAGCCTGATCCGGTACGCCCCCGCCAGCACCTCGTACAGCGACCCGCCGAGCGGCCGGTCGAGCAGGCCGGGCACCAACGCGGCCGGAACGTGCGCGCGCTCCAGACACATCGGCGAACCGTTGGCCATACGCACCCGGCACAGCCGCACGACCGCGTCCGCCGGGCTGACGCCGAGCGCCTGCCCCACCCGCGCGCCCGCGGGCACCTCGGCCGCCTCCAGCAGCCGTGACCCCGGCTCCAGCCCGCGCCCCCGCATGTCCTCGCTGAACGACGTCAGCTCGATCGTCTTGGCGATGCTCCGGTGGGCGACGAACGTCCCCGCTCCCTGGACCCGGTAGACCCGCTGGTCGGTCTCCAGCCGGTCGACCGCCCGCCGCACGGTCAGCCTGCTGACCCCGAACTCCTCGGCGAGATCGCGTTCGGCGGGCAGCCGTTCGCCCGGCTTCAGCTCGGTCTCGATGAGCGTGAGCAGATGGTCTGTGAGCTGGCCGATCTTCGTCACGGGTGGCCGTCCTCGGTCGGGGTGCGCCTCTTGACGCTCTGATCGTAATTGGGCTATACCAATCGAGCAACTGGGCCTTGTTTTTCCCCTCAGATCGACAGATTGGGCTGTACCAGATGGATGTGGTGACCGCGATCGAAGGCGGCCTGGTCGTGAGCTGCCAGGCCCCCGAGGGCCACCCCCTCCGCGACCCGCGCACCATCGCGCTGCTGGCCCGCTGCGCCGAACTGGGCGGCGCGGCCGGGCTGCGGGTGAACGGCGCGGAGGACGTCCGGGCGGTCAAGGCCGTCACACACCTGCCCCTCATCGGACTCGCCAAGGTCCCCCGCCCTCATGCCCGTCCGCTGATCACGCCGTCCTTCGCTCTGTGCGAGGACCTGGTGCGGGCCGGCGCCGACATGGTCGCCCTGGAGGTGACGGCCGAGGCCGAACCGGCGGCCGGTGACCTGGCGGCCCTGGTCGAACGGGTACGAGAGGAGCTGGGAGTCCCCGTCATGGCCGACGTGTCGACCGCGGAGGAGGGCCTGCGAGCCTGGAACCGAGGCGCCTCCCTGATCTCCACCACGCTCTCCGGCTACACCCCGTACACCACCCCCGCCCCTTCCCCCCACCCGAGAGCCGCCGCCACCGCCCCCGGTTTCTCCCCCACCCTCAGGGCCGGTTCCGCGCCTGGGGCGGGGCTCGTGCACGAGCCCGATCTCGACCTGGTCGGCGAGCTCGCCGCCCTCGGGGTCCGTACGGTCGCCGAAGGCCGGCTGCGTACGGACATCCACGTGGCGGAGGCGTTCGCCCGCGGCGCATGGTCGGTCGTGATCGGCGCCGCCATCACCGACCCCCTGGCCATCACCCGCCACCTCACCGCGTCCACCCCCAAGGGAGGCTCCCGGTGACCCCATCCGCCCCCGCTACACAACGCCCCACGGACGGCACCCCGGTCGTGCTCGGCATCGACATCGGCGGCACCAAGACCGCCGCCGCCCTCATCCCGACCTTCCCCAAGACAGAACCCCACCTCCCCACCTCGCCCCCGGCCTCCGGCGAAGCGGAGATCCACCTCCCCGGCCGCGTTCCGACGCCTGCCGAAGGCGGCGCGACGGCGGTGCTGGCCGCCGCGCTGGACCTGGCCGCGGACCGCCTCGCCCAGGCCCGTGCCGCCGGCATGAAGGTCATCGCCTGCGGAGTCGGCAGCGCGGGGACGATCGACGACAAGGGCGTGGTCACGCACGCCACCGACGCCCTGCCCGGCTGGCGGGGCACCGACCTGGCCACCGCCTTCACCGACCGGCTCGGCCTGCCGGTCACGGTGCTCAACGACGTCCACGCCTGGGCGCTCGGCGAGGCCCGTCACGGCGCGGCCAAGGGCAGCCGCCTGGCCCTGGTCCTCACGATCGGCACCGGCAGCGGCGGCGCCCTCGTACGTGACGGCGAACTGATACGTGGCCGCAACGGCATGACGGGCTCCCTCGGCCACACCCCGGCCGTCCTGCCCCCGGGTGCGGACACCGACCGCCTGTGCCCCTGCGGCGCGACCGGCCACCTGGAGGCGTACGCGTCGGGACCGGCGATCCTGTCCACCTACCGCACCCGCGGCGGCACAGCCACCAACCTCGAATCCCTGCTCATCCCCGCGCCCCCGGGGCACGCCGCACGGACCTTCTCCGGTTCCACCGACCTACCAGGCTCGCCCGAGACGACCGGTCAGCGGGACGCCACCGACCCCCTGGCCCGCGAGGTGATCCGCGAGGCCGCCCTCATCCTCGGCAGATCGATCGCCTCCGCCGCCACTCTCCTCGACCCTGACGTGATCGTCCTGGGCGGCGGCGTCACCGGCCTCGGCGACCTCCTGACCGTCCCACTGGTCGAGACCGTCCGCCGGTACGCGCCGCGCGGCCTCGGCTCCGTCCCCATCCGGCTCTCCACCCTGGGCTCGCACGGAGCCGTCCTGGGCGCCGCCTCGGCCGCCATGCCCTGACCGCCCACCGGCTCGCCGACAGCGGCGTGCGCAGGAGGTCTCAGTCGTGGGGTGGGAGGTGGAGCCAGATGTCGGGAGGGCCCAGGACGGGGCGGGCGTCGGTGAGTCGGAGCCCAACGTACGCGCAGCAGTACGCCACAGCCTCCCCCTGGTACAGGAAGGCGGTCAGCACCTCGTCCGACGAGCTGTCCGGCGACACCAGGCCGCCGCCCGGGTACGCGTCCCGCTCCTCGACGACCCCGTGCCGCGAGCCGTACCCCAGGTTGCCGCTCTTCGGATCGGCGAACATCGCGTAGCAGACGGTCCCGGCCGACAGGCGGTTGATCACGTCGGCGCTCGTCACCTCGTGCCCCCGGCGCTGGCTGACCACGCACCCGCCCGGCACGTCGGTGGCGGCCACGAGACCGGCCCTCTCCCCCGGGTACGGCCCGTCGAGGACCCCGTCGATCCCGGCCCCTTCGGCCACCGTCGCACCCAGCCGCCGCGCGGCCTCCGCCGCGGTGACGCCCGCGACGCACACCAGCCCCAGCCCTTCGTACTCGAAGTCGCCCAGGGCCTCGATCAGCCGCTCGGCCTCCACGACGGCCGCGTTCTCCGCCTCCGACAGCGAGGGCTTGTCGCGCGGGAAGGGGAAGAACAGCCCGGGGTTGGGGCCGGCCAGGCTGAGCCGGCCGGGCGACCAGCCGCCCGTCATCGGCCGCCAAGGATCGGCCCCGGCGGCGACCAGGGCGAGCGCGTTGTCCCTGCGGTGGGCGAACACGGCACGCCAGAGAGCGCTGCGCCCCTCGTACGGGGTGTCCACGTCGCCGACGCGGCGGGCCAGTTCGGCGACCACGTCGGGCGAGCCGTACTCGGCCGCGAGGTGCAGCGGCGGCCCTTCGTGCCACAGGTCGGCATGCGGGTCGGCGCCGGAGTCGAGCCGGGCGCGGATCTCGCCCAGATCGGACCAGTCATACCAGCTCAGGCCCACCCATCCGGCTTCCTTGGTGACAACCACGACACTCCCCCAGAGGCAGCTTATCGAACACCAGTGCGAGCATATCGCCGGTTCGACACCGGACAAGCCTCGGCGGCCCCGCCCGCCACGTACGCGCACCCGCCGCGCGGGGCGGACCGGCGAGCGCTCGCAAGCCTCTGAACATGGACAACGGCCGCACCCGAGGGCCCGGCGACCAGACAAACCCTAAGCGCAGCGTCGCCGCACCCCGACCACGAGTGACACAATCCTTCCCTTTCGGCGGTACACCCCTGTCTCCACGGGCGCGTCTCCTCCCGTCCGGACCTTCCGCCCCTGGAGTCACCTCATGCGTACGAGCCCGAGCACGGCCAGGATCGTCACCACCGCGGCCGCCCTGTTACCCCTCACCCTCACCCTGAGCGCTCCGGCCCAGGCGGCCGGGATCCCCGGAGGCACTGTCGCCGTCCGGGTCGTCAAGATCGTGGACGGCGACACCGTCGACGTCATGCGCGGCGCCACGAAGGTCCGCGTACAGCTGCTGGGGGTGGACACGCCGGAGCGCGGCCGGTGCTGGTCCAAGGCGGCGACCGCCCGCACGGCGGCCCTCCTGCCACCCGGGACGACGGCCCGCCTGCTCACCGGCACGACCGACCGCATCGGCCGGCTGCCCCTCCACGTCTGGAGCGCCAAGGGCGTGCACGTCAACCGCAACCTGATCCGCTACGGCTACGGCAAGGCCGTCCCGTCCAAGCCGGCCGACAAGTACACGACCCTCTTCCGCGCCGAACAGGCGAAGGGCAAGGCGGACAAGCTGCGGATCTGGTCCGGCAGGTGCGACACCACCAGCTCCACCCCCACCCCGACGGCTCCGCCCGCCGGCACCGACCCGCGCTTCCGCACCTGCGCCGAGGCGAACGCCGCCGGCTACGGCCCGTACCGCCGGGGCGTCGACCCCGAGTACGCCTGGTACCAGGACCGCGACGGCGACGGAGTCGTCTGCGAACGGTGACCGCATGGCCGGGCGGCAAGGCGGGTGCACGGACCGGCCTGCCAACGCATCACGGATTCGGGTTAACATCGCCATATGGCGATTGATTCTGAGGGTGGCCGGTGTGTCAGCACCGACATCGCCGCCGGCATCTCCCCCGCGGCCGCGCTCTTCCACTCCCTGGCCGACGAGACCCGGCTGCGCATCGTCCAGCGCCTGGCCCGTGGCGAGGCCCGTGTGGTGGACCTGACCACCGAGCTCGGGCTGGCCCAGTCCACGGTGTCCAAGCACCTGGCCTGCCTGCGCGACTGCGACCTGATCGACTACCGCGCCGAAGGCCGCCAGTCGTTCTACTCGCTGACCCGGCCCGAGCTGATGGACCTGCTCGCCTCCGCCGAGCAACTGCTGGCCGCCACCGGCCACGCCGTCTCCCTTCGCACCGGACAGGCTGCGGGGGAGGCGGTGTCGTGAGCTCCCTCGACCTCGCCGCCACGGCGCGGCGGACGGTCCTGCGGCGTCGCATCCGGCTGCTGGTCGCGGCGACCATCACCTACAACGTGATCGAAGCGGTGGTGGCCATCACCGCCGGGGCCGTGGCCTCCTCCGCCGCGCTGATCGGGTTCGGGCTCGACTCGGTGGTGGAGGTCGCCTCGGCCGCCGCGGTGGCCTGGCAGTTCTCCGCCGCCGACCACGAGCGCCGTGAGAGGGCCGCGTTGCGGGTCATCGCGATCTCCTTCTTCGCGCTGGCCGCCTACGTCACCGTCGACGCCGTCCGCGCCCTGCTCGGGGCCGGGGAGGCCGAGCACTCCACGCCGGGCCTGGTGCTGGCCGCCCTGTCGCTGGTGGTCATGCCGTTCCTGTCCCACGCGCAGCGCCGCGCGGGCCGCGAGCTCGGCTCCGCCTCGGCGGTGGCCGACTCCAAGCAGACGTTGCTGTGCACGTACCTGTCCGGCGTGCTGCTGGTGGGCCTGGCGCTCAACAGCGCCTTCGGCTGGTCCTGGGCCGACCCGATCGCCGCGCTGGTGATCGCGGCCGTCGCGGTCAAGGAAGGCCGCGAGGCGTGGCGCGGCGACACCTGCTGCGCCGTCCCGGCGACCTCGGCCCCGGCGGCCTCTGTTCCGGCCGGCTCGGCCCCGGCGACGTCTGTCCCGGCGGCCGTCAGCGGCGCCGAGGGGCGGGGCGACGGCTGTGGCGGTTGCGCTCCCGACTGTTCCTGCTGCTCGTCGTCCGGAGGGGGCCGCGCCTCCTGACCGAGGCGCCGTACCGATTTCCAGAAGGGAAAGGCGAGGTCGTGAACACGGTCCTGGTCATGGCCGTCATGGTGGCCGCGACGTTCGCCACCGCGGTGCTGTCGGCCGTGGCCGGGTTCGGCGGCGGGGTGCTGCTGCTGCCGGTGTTCGTCGCGGTCCTGGGCACCCGGGACGCGGTCGCGGTGCTGACCGTCACGCAGCTGGCCGGCAACGGCAGCCGGGTGTGGTTCAACCGGGCCGAGGTGGACCGGCGTCTGGTGGGCGTCTTCGCGGCCGGCGCGGTCCCCGCCGCGGTGGCCGGGGCGCTGGTGTTCGCCGCCGCCCCGCTGGCCGCGCTGACCCGCGTCATCGGGGTGTTCCTGCTGGTCATGGTGGTCTGGCGACGCCGGCGGCCGCATGGCGTCCGGCTGGACGACGTGGCGTTCGCGGCCGTGGGAGCCGCGTCCGGGTTCGGATCGGCGCTGGTCGGCTCCATGGGGCCGATGGTCGCCCCGTTCTTCCTGGCCCGGGGTCTGTTGCGCGGCGCGTACATCGGCACCGAGGCCGCGGCCGCCGTGGTGATGCACCTGACCAAGCTGATCGTCTTCGGCGCGGCCGCCGTGCTCACCACGACCGGCGCCGCCACCGGGCTGGCCCTGGCGCCGGCGAGCGCGGCCGGCGCGTGGGCGGGCAAGAAGATCGTCGAGCGGTTGCCCGCCGGGGCCTTCGTGGTGGCGGTCGAGGCGGGGCTGATAGCCTCCGGGCTGGTGCTCGTCATCACCGGAGGCTGACGCCGGCCTTGGTACCCCCGGTGACTCGACGGGATCACGCCGTCGGCCCCAGGGGCTCAGCCGCGCGATCGGGCGTTGAGCCGGGCGGCCTGGCGGGTGAGGTGGTCGCGTTCGGCAAGGCTGGGCGCCGACCGGGCGGCCTCGGCGTAGAGCCGGGCCGCGGTGACCGGTTCGCCGTCGCGCTCGTGCAGGTACGCCGCGACGGCGGCGTACCTGGGCAGGGCGGGGTCGAGGTCCGCCAGGGCGGCCAGACCGGCGCGCGGACCGTCGGCCTCGCCGACGGCGACGGCCCGGTTGAGGCGGGCCACGGGGTTGCCGGTCAGGCGCACCAGCTCGTCGTACCACTCGACGATCTGCACCCAGTCGGTCTCCTCGGCCGTCGGGGCGTCGGCGTGCAGCGCGGCGATGGCGGCCTGGGCCTGGAACTCGCCCAGCCGGTCGCGGGCGAGGGCCGCCTGGAGCACGTCGACGCCCTCGGCGATCAGGCGGGTGTTCCACAGGGCGCGGTCCTGCTCGGCGAGGGGCACCAGCCGTCCGTCGGGCGCGGTGCGCGCCGGACGCCGGGCGTGGTGCAGCAGCATGAGCGCGAGCAGGCCCGCGACCTCCTCATGCTTGATCCGCGCCGCGAGCCTGCGGGTGAGCCGGATCGCCTCGCCGGCGAGGTCGACGTCGCCGGAGTAGCCCTCGTTGAAGACCAGGTACAGCACGCGCAGGACGGTGGCGACGTCGCCGGGCTGGTTGAACCGCACGCCCGAGACCATGCGCTTGGCCCGGCTGATCCGCTGGGCCATGGTCGCCTCGGGCACGAGGTAGGCCTGCGCGATCTGGCGCGTGGTCAGGCCGCCGACCGCGCGCAGCGTGAGCGCGACGGCCGAGGCCGGCGTCAGGGACGGGTGCGCGCACAGGAAGTACAGCTGGAGCGTGTCGTCCACCGCCTCGGCCGGGCCGGGCGGGGGCTCGCTCTCGACGCGGGTCTCGCGTTGCCGTCGCGAGGCGTCGGCGCGGGCGACGTCGAGGAACTTGCGCCAGCCGACGGTGACCAGCCAGCCCTTGGGGTCGTGGGGCGGGTCGTCGGGCCAGACGCGTACGGCCTCGGCCAGGGCCTCCTGCACGGCGTCCTCGGCCGACGCGAAGTCCGCTCCGCGACGGACGAGGACACCGATCACCGCGGGCACCAGCTCCCGCAGCAGCGACTCGTTCACTCGATCACCGAGGGACGCTCGACCAGGAACGGGCGCAGTTCGAGCCACTCGTGGATCGGCTTCCCCCCCGCCCCCGGCGCCGCCGACAGCTCGCCGGCCAGCTCCACCGCCCGCTCGTGGCTCTCGACGTCGATCACCATCCAGCCGGCGATCAGGTCCTTGGTCTCGGCGAACGGGCCGTCGGTGACCGGCGGCCGTCCCTCGCCGTCATAGCGGACGAACGTGCCCTCCGGGGAGAGCGCCTGACTGTCGACGAATTCGCCGGTCTCCTCCAGCCGGGCGGCGAAGTCGCGCATGTACTGCAGATGCGCCGAGACCTCCTCCGGCGTCCACTGGTCCATCGGCGCGTCGTTGACCGACGCCGGCGCGCCCCGGTAGTGCTTGAGCAGCAGGTACTTGGCCATCAGCGTTCT
Source organism: Nonomuraea sp. NPDC047529 (assembly GCF_040642995.1). Classification (NCBI taxonomy): domain Bacteria; kingdom Bacillati; phylum Actinomycetota; class Actinomycetes; order Streptosporangiales; family Streptosporangiaceae; genus Nonomuraea; species Nonomuraea sp. NPDC047529. The sequence continues at coordinate 39,920 of NZ_JBEYTJ010000009.1, forward strand.
CCTTCGAGCTGTACGGTCCAGTGTGGCCCGTGTTCCGCTGCTGGGACGGAGCCGGACTCCGGTTCTCGACATCCCGCCGCAAAGAAATTTTCAGCGGGCCGCCTGTCCGCCGGCGGTCCCGCTCGTAACGGACATACGGTTTGATATCGGGATGGAATTGACGAAGGACTTCACGCCGGAACAGTTCGAGCAGGGCTTGGAGTCCTGGCGCTGGATCGGGCTGGAGGGCAAGGTGCCGGTGCTCGCGTCCCTGTTCGGGGACGTCATCCTCCAGGCGGCGGACGGCTTCTGGTGGCTCGACGCGATGCAGGGCAGCCTCACCCGATCCTGGGAAGGACGCCGACGCGCTGCTGGCGGAGCTGAGCACCGTCGACGGCCGGGAGCACTATCTGCTGGCGAGCCTCGCGCAGGCGGCCGAGCAGCGAGGTCTGACTCCGGCCGCCGGACAGGTGTACGACTTCACGCGCCCGCCGGTTCTCGGAGGCGAGGTGGACGTGGACAACCTGGGAGTGATCGACTTCGTGGTCGGGCTCAACATCGCCGGCCAGATCCACGAGCAGGTACGCGCCCTGCCTCCCGGCTCGCCCGTCAGCGAGATCACGACGAGCTGAGCCCGCCGGCGGCAGGGCTCGCCACCCGGGGCCGCGCCGACCGCTCGGCACGCCTCCCTCAGGCGATGCCGGTCGTCGTCCAGCGACGGAGTTTGTCGGGGTTGCGGACCACCCAGATGTTCTTGATCCGGTCGTCCGCGACCTCGAACGCGAACACCGTCACGACGACGCCGTCCTGCCGGGCCACCAGGCCGGGCTGGCCGTTGACCGCGCATTCGAGGAACGTCATGTCGTCGGGCCGCAGGCGGGCGATCTCGACCCAGGCGCGGGCGATCTGCTCGCCGCCTTCGATGGGATGCGGGAAGGTGACGGCCAGGCCGCCGCCGTCGGCGATCGCCTTGGCGTCGGGGTCGAGCAGACCGATCAGCGCGTCGATGTCCTTGGCCTCCCATGCCTGCTTGAAGTCCCTGACGACGCCGGCGGACCGGGCGGCCGGGGTCGTCAGGGAAGGCCGCGAGGCCCGGACGCGGCGACGGGCCGAGGAGGCCAGCTGGCGGCACGCCGCCGGGGAACGGCCGACGATCTCGGCCACTTCGGCGAAGGAGTGGCAGAAGACGTCGTGCAGGACGAACGCGACCCGTTCGGCCGGGGTCATCGACTCCAGCACGACCATGAAGGCCAGGCTGACCGACTCGTCCAGGGTGACCCGGTCGGCGGGGTCGGTGACGGCGCCGTCGGGGAGCGGCTCGGGGATCCACTCACCCACGTAGGTCTCCCGCCGGGCTCGTGCCGAGCCGAGCACGTTGAGGCAGACGCGACTGGCGACCGTCGTCAGCCAGGCGCCGGGCGACCTGATGGCGTCCTGTTCCTCCCGGGACATGGCGTACCAGCGGGTGTAGGTCTCCTGGACGGCGTCCTCGGCCTCGGCCAGCGAGCCCAGCAGCCGGTAGGCGAGGTTGGTCAGGTGACGCCGCTCGCTCATGATCGCGTCCAGGCTCGGCTCCGGCTCGGATCGGGTGGTCATGGCGCCTTCGCTCCCTGTGTCGTGGTTGTACTCACCCGTTCGACAAGACGGCGCACCGAAATGTGAGGCGACGTATCGTCCTCACATTTCTCAGGGCTGCGTTGTCGAACCGCTGAGAACCCACCCATCATCCAGCGAACAGGAAGCACAGGGACATCATGACCATCTCCATCACGGAAACCCCCTTCGCCGACGCGGCGTCCTCGGAGCGCCTGGAGCGGGCGGCCGCCGCGCTGACCGCGCACGGCTTCACCGTCGAGATCCTCGACGACGCCGCCGCCGCGCGTGCCCGGGTCAGGGAGCTGATCCCCGCCGGAGCCGGCGTGTTCACCGGGGCCAGCGAGACCCTCCGCCTGTCCGGCATCGAGGAGGACCTCAACACCGGCACCCGGTACGAGGCCGTCAAGCCGCGCACCCTGGCCATGGACCGCAGCACCCAGGCGGACGAGATCCGGCGGCTGCGCGCCAGCCCCGACGTCGCCGTGGGCAGCGTCCACGCGGTCACCGAGACCGGTTCCATCGTGATCGCCTCGGGCAGCGGCAGCCAGTTGCCCGGCTACGCCGGCGGCGCCGCCCGCGCGATCTGGGTCGTCGGGGCGCAGAAGGTGGTGCCCGACCTGAGCACCGCGCTGCGCCGCGTCGAAGAGCACTGCCTGCCGCTGGAGAACGCCCGTGCCCTGGCGGTCTACGGGTCGCCCAGCGCCGTCAACCGCCTGCTCATCCTCCACGCCGAGTACCAGCCCGGACGCGGCACCGTCCTGCTGCTCCGCCAGCCCATCGGATTCTGACCCGCCACCGGGCCGGAACCCACCGGCTTGACCTTGACGCTGCGTCAACTTCTAGCATCCGGGCCATGTCCATCAACCTTCTTGACACCTACTCCGCCATGCGGCGGATTCTGCTGGCCCCCGTCGCGGAGCGCGCCGGTCTGCTGCGTTCGATGCTGGAGCCCAACAGCGGCATGTACCGCTACCAGCCCGGCGAGATCGACCTGGTGGCCATTCACCGCGAGACGTCCGGGTTCCCCATCGACCGGGACGAGGAGCGCTGCCTCGACGCGCTGGAGACCCTGGCGGCGGCCGGAGCCTGGGAGCGGATGCGGCGGGCGCTCGACGACGCTCTCGCCGTGCTGCTGGAGGCGATGCCGGGGTTCGAGGCCCCGGACATCACCGTGCTGTTCGTCCTCGGCGATCCGGCCGACCAGCACTTCATGGGTCCCTGCCTGGGAGTGACCGGGTTCGGCGGCATCTCGGGCAACATCGCCATCACGTTGTGGCCCTTCCCCGAGAACGTGGAGCGGCTGGAGGCCACCGTCGTGCACGAGCTCCACCACAACCTGAGGTTCAGCCCCGGCGGCGTGGTGTGGGACCCGATGACCGTCACCGTCGGCGAGCACATCGTCTCCGAGGGCCTGGCCGACGCCTTCGCCCGCAGCCTCTACGGCGACGAGCTCGGCCACGCCCGCCTCGGCGTGCCGCACCTGAAGGACGACGCCGTCTTCGACAAGGTGCTCACCGGGCTCGACGTGACGGGCATGCAGAACTTCACCGCCTGGGTGCACGGCGACCCCAGCGCCGAGCGCTTCGGACTCACCCCGGTGGGCCTGCCGATGGGCGCCGGGTACGCCGCGGGCAACCGCCTGGTCGACGCCTACCTGGCGGCGACCGGGCGGAGCGCGGTGCAGGCCCTGCACGCCGACAGCTCGGAGGTCATCGCGGCCACGCTCGGCCGCGGGTGACACTGGAGGGATGGAATGGACGATCCAGGAACTCGCGGTCAGGGCCGGCGTCACCAGCCGCACCCTGCGGCACTATGACAGCTTCGGGCTCCTGGCCCCGTCCCGGGTCGGCGCGAACGGGTACCGCTACTACGACTCCACCTCGGTCGTCCGGTTGCAGCGGATCCTGCTGATGCGCCGGCTCGGCATGGGTCTGCCGGCCATCGCCGAGGTCCTGGCCGACGAGGTCGACGTGTGCGACGGGCTCCGTGCCCACATCACCGCGCTGGAGGAGGAACGGGACCGCGTCGAACGGCAGATCCGCTCCGCGCGCGACACGCTCGACGCCCTGCGCGCGGGGACGGAACCGCAGCAGGACGTCATGCTGGCCGGGTTCAACGACCCCTACAAGGACGAGGTGATCTCGCGCTGGGGCGAGCGCGTGTTCCGGGTGAGCAACGACTGGTGGCACGGCAAGACCCTCGACCAGCAGCGGGCCTGGAAGCAGGCCGCCGAGGACCTGGTCGCCGCCTGGGTCGCCGCGGCGCGGTCGGGGATCTCGCCGACCTCGGAACCCGCCCAGGCGATGGCCGCCCGGCACGTCCGGTGGCTGAGCCGGATCCCCGGCACACCCACGGCCGACGGCGACCGGGAGCGCTCGATCGAGATGGTGACCTGCCTGGGCGACATGTACGTCGACGATCCCCGCTTCGCCACCATGTACGACGACGCCGACGGCGCGCGGTTCGTCCGCGACGCGCTCCAGGCGTACGCGCGGACCCGGATGTGACCCACGCCGGCCGCCGGAAGGGCCGCGGACACCCCTCGCATCTCCGGACGGACCGGGTGATGATCGGGCCATGCGGGCCTTATTCCTGTGGCTGTTCGCGGCGCTGGTCGTGGTCTCGGCGTGCGGCGACGCCCCGAAGAAGGACGACGCCCCCAAGAACCCGGCGCTGCGGGCCGAGCTGCTGACGATGCTCAAGGCGGACCAGGAGCAGCGCACCCTGGAGGCCGGCCAGGAGGACTGGGACCGGGTCGAGAAGGCCAACACCGAGCGCATCCGGCAGATCCTCGACGCGTACGGCTGGCCGGGGTTCGAGCTGGTCGGCAAGGACGGCGCGCGGGCGGCGTGGGCGCTCGTCCAGCACGCCGACCGCGACCTGCCCCTGCAGCGCCGGGGCCTGGAGATGATGCGGCGGGCGGTGGACGACGGCGACGCCGACCCGTCCGACCTGGCCTACCTGGTGGACCGGGTACGGGTGGCCGAGCACAGACCCCAGGTGTACGGGACGCAGTGGGAGACCACCCCCGAGGGCCGCTGGCGCCCCCGCACCCCGATCGAGGACGAGGCGCGGGTGGACGAACGGCGCGCGGCGGCGGGGCTCAAGCCGCTGAAGGAGTACCTGAAGGAGCTCCGGTCGGCGAAGTGAGCCCCGCGCCTTCCGGCGTCCTCAGAAGTAGCGGGACGTCAGGTCCGTCGTGGGCCAGGAGGAGACGCTGACCTTGTTCATGTCGTCGTCGATCGTGTCGAAGTCGAGCGACCCGGTCTCCTCCCTGCGGTTGAACACGACCGCGTAGCTGAAGCCGTTCTGCAGCCGGGCCAGGTAGGAGAACGTGCCGGGCATCGAGCCGTCGTGCCAGGTGTTGAGGTGGCCGGTGACCTGGCGCACCCACCAGCCGCCGCCGTACCAGGAGCCGTACTGGTTGACGCCGATCTCCGGCTTGGCGAACAGCTTGGCGATCGAGGCCGAGGTCAGCACCGTGCCGGGCTTGTCGAAGGCGAGCGTCCAGCGGACCAGGTCGACGGCGGAGGCGAGCCAGCCGCCGTTGGCGTCCTGGTTGGGCATGTTGAAGCCGCCGTACTGGTAGGGGACGACGGTGCCGGAGGTGTCCACCACGGACTTGTTCGTGTACTGCGACTCGTAGGCGACCTCGCCGGGCGCGGCCTCGTTCCTGAGGCTGAGGCCGAGCCGCATGCGGGTGATGCCGAGCGGCTTGAGCAGCTTGGTCTTGACGTACGACTCGTACGACATGCCGGAGACCTTCTCGATGACGCGTCCCAGCAGCAGGTAGCCGTAGTTGCTGTAGACCATCTTGGCGCCGGGGTCGAAGTCGAGCCGCCGGGCGGTGGCGTACTTGATGATGTCGGCGTGGCTGATCGGCAGCGGCACGTCGAGCGCGGCCGAGATGGTGTGGTCCAGCCAGAGCTGGTCCTTGGAGACGTCGCGGTCCCAGCCGCCGAGGTGCTGCATGAGGCGCAGTACGGTGACCTGTCCCATGCGGGTGTCGAGCGGGGTGAGCCCGAGGAGCTGGGTGACCTTGGCCGACAGGCTGAGCTTGCCGTCCTGCACCAGGCGCATGATCGCGGCGGAGGTGATGTTCTTGCTCAGGCTGGCGATCCGGAACAACGACGTCGGCGACACCGTCGGCAGGGCCCTGGAGAAGTCGTTGTAGCGGTAGCCCCGGGCCAGGACGATCTTGCCGCTCTTCATGATGGCGAGCTGCGCGGCGGTGATCCGCCGGTCCAGCACGAACTTCTTCACCACGTTGTCGAACCCGGCCAGCGAGGCGGGGGCGATCCCCGACATCTCGACCCCGGGCATCGGCCTCGCCGCCCGCGCGGCCGTTCCGGGCGCGAGGACCGCGGCCGGTACCGCGATCGCGCCCGCTTTGAGAAGGTTTCGCCGGGACAGCAGCGTCACGTCAGGCCCCCAAGTCACATCCGTAGCAATAGGCCACGTATCTTACGGATGTTTCGGTCATCCTTGACAAGAACCTGCCAGATCGCCCAGCGAACACGGGCGGCCCGGCGACCTCGGCCGCCGGGCGGAGAACCGGGAAGGCTAGGCCCGCGTCATGGTCGACTGGTAGCCGCCGCCGGGCCACTCCCAGGCGCCGGCGTTGGTGTTGCCGTCCTCGCTGAACTTGCCGACGAAGCGGGCGGGCGAGCCCTGGTCGCCGTACCAGATGGTCAGCGTGTCGCCGCTGACCTCCCAGGTGTACTTCAGGATCTCGGCGCCCTGGCCGAAGAGGTGCGACTTGAGGGTCTTGCTCTCCTCGTCGTAGCCGATGTACTCCACGGCCTTGGTGTCGGCCAGGTCGACGTGCTGGACCAGGAAGTTGCCGCCCTCCAGCCACTCGAAGCGCACGGTGCCGGCGTCGGCCGGCACGCCGTCCTCGACGTTGCTGACCCGCCAGGTGCCGATGAGGACGTCCAGCTGCCGGAGCGCGGGATTGGGGGATTTATCAGTCATTGGTGGTTTCCCTCCGTTTCAGGGTGACAGTGCACGGCTTGGCGCGGCGGGACCAGCGGCCCGATGCCGTCCGGCGAGAGCCGGTGATTCGCGACTGACCTGCGAGGACACCGATCGGCGGCACTCCGGTCGCGCGTCCAGCATCCCCTGGGATCGAGCCGATTGTCCACTGAAAGAGCACGTTGGAAGAAGCCGCGACACGGGCGCCGTGCAATTCTCGGGAGAAATGCTTTCGTGCGGGAATTGTCGCGCGGCAGCGAATAGGCTGGAGGATTTTCATGGATTCGCCGTCGGTCTCACGCAGGCCGACGGCCCGCATCCCCGGCGCCGCTCCCGTCCCCGCCCTCCCTGTTCCGTCGCCGGCCGCTCGCGTGCCCCTCGTCCCGAGCAGGCCGTCCATCCCGATCCCAAGGAGCCGCATGTGAGCCGCCGTGGCTGGGTGCTGTTCGCGCTGATGTCCGTGATCTGGGGCATCCCCTACCTCCTCATCAAGGTCGCGGTCGGCGGCGTGCCGGTGCCCGTGCTGGTCTTCGCGCGCACCGCGATCGGCGCCGCGCTGCTCCTGCCGCTGGCGATCCGCGGCGGGCAGCTCGCGATGGTCCGGCGGTACTGGCGGCCGGTCATCGCGTTCGCCTTCCTGGAGATCCTGGCGCCCTGGTGGCTGCTGTCGGACGCCGAACGCCGGCTGACCAGCTCCACCAGCGGCCTGCTGATCGCCGCGGCCCCCATACTCGGCGTGGCGCTGGCCCGCCTGAGCGGCGGCGGCGAACGGCTCGGCAGGGCCCGCTGGGCCGGGCTGGTGGTCGGGCTGGCCGGCGTCGCCGTGCTGGCCGGGCCGCACCTGAGCGGCGGGGACGCCTGGTCGATGGGCGAGGTGCTGCTGACCGCGCTCTGCTACTCGATCGCGCCGCTCATCGCCGACCGGTACCTGCGCGACCTGCCCACCCTCCCGCTGACCGCCGCCTGCCTCACCCTGGCCGCGCTGGTCTACACGCCCGCCGCGATCTGGACCTGGCCGTCCGCCATGCCCAGCGGGCAGGTGCTGGCGGCGCTGGCCGGGCTGGGCGTGGTCTGCACCGGGCTGGCGTTCGTGGTGTTCGTGGAGCTCATCAAGGAGGCCGGGCCGTCGCGGGCGCTGGTGTCGACGTACATGAACCCGGCGGTGGCGATCGTCGCCGGGGTGCTGATCCTGGACGAGCCGCTGACCGCCCTGATCGTCGTCTCGTTCGTGCTGATCCTGGGCGGGTGCGTGCTGGCGACCCGCGCCGAGGAGGAGACGCCCGCCCCCGCGGCCCCGCCGGAGCGGGCGGAAGAACTGGAAGTACGGTCCTGACCCTTTCTCGCTGACAGGAAGCTGCCGGGCGCGGGCAATTAGCTGAAGCCCGCGTTCCCGATACCGAAGTCGCACATCGAACAAAATCATTGGTATCCGGCAACCAAGAAATCGATGGGTGACCTCCGATGACCACAGAATTGCTCCGCGATTTCATCGCGCACACCAAGAGAGAACCGTCCGCGCCGGCGCTGCGCACCCGGACGGAAATCGTCAGCTACGCCGAACTCGCCGCACGGGCCGGACGGGCCCAAAAGGAACTGGACGCCCTTCCGCCGGGCCCGGTCGCGGTGCTCGCCCGCAAATCGCCGCAGGCGGTCGCGCTCGTGCTCGGCTGCCTGGCGGCCGGCCGGCCGCTGCTGCTGCCGCCGATCGACCTCGGCACGGTCGCGCTCGGCGAGCTGTGCGCGCGGGCGGGCTGCGTCGAGGTGCTCGCCGCCACCCCCGAGGACGCCGCCGAGCACCCGGACGTGGTCACCACCGTGATCGGCGGGCACGGCGACGGGCCCGCCGTCCCGGAGCCGGTCGCGGTCGACGAACAGGACACCGCGTTCATGCTGACCACCTCCGGCTCGACCGGCGCGCCGAAGATCGTGCCGCTGCCGGCGGGCGCGGTGGCCCGGTTCACCGGCTGGGCCGGGGAGGCGTTCGGCCTGGGCCCCGGCGAGGTGGTGTTCAACTACGCGCCGCTCAACTTCGACCTGTGCCTGCTGGACGTGTGGGCCACGCTGCGGCACGGCGGATGCGTCGCCCTGGTCGACCCGGCCCTGGCCGCCAACCCGCGCTACGTCACCGACTTCTTCACCGCCTCGCGGGTCACCGTCGTCCAGGGCGTGCCCATGCTGTACCAGCTGCTGGAGGAGGGCGTCTTCCCCGCGGTGCGGCATGTCGTCGTCACCGGCGACCACGCGCCGGTCCCCCTGCGCGCCGGCCTGCCGCGCAGGTTCCCGCGCGCCCGGCTGCACAACGTCTACGGCTGCACCGAGACCAACGACAGCTTCTGGCACGAGTTCGACGCCGCCGAGGCCGCCGGGCCCGGCCCCCTGCCGATCGGCCGGCCGCTGCCCGGCGTCGTCGCCGCCTTCGGCCCGGACCTGGCGCCCGTCCCGCCGGACGACGGCGGCACCGAGCTGCTGGTCTGGACGCCGTTCCAGACCACCGGGTACGTGACACCGGACCCGGCGGCGGCGACCGGCCGGTTCGTGACCGGGCCCGACGGCCGCCGCTGGTTCCGCACCGGCGACCTGGTCCGCCGGGACGCCGCCGGCCGGCTGTTCCTCGTCGGCCGGGACGACTTCCAGCTCAAGGTGCGCGGCATCCGGGTCAATCTGGAGCAGATCGAGCGGGTGCTGCTGGAGCACGACGACGTCGTGGAGGCCGCCGTCGTCCCGGCCGTGGACGGGGCCGAGACCCGGCTGACCGCGTTCGTCCGCGGGACCGGGCCGGGGCGGCTGTCGGGGCTGCGCCTGCGTACGCACTGCGCGATGCGGCTGCCGCGGGCCGCGATCCCGTCCGCCATCAGGCTGGTCGAGCAGCCGTTCCCGCGTACCTCGACCGGAAAGGTGGACCGGAAGCGCATCGGCTGACACGCAAAGCCATATTGCGGGCACGCGCATTCTCGGAGATGCCGCCGCGTGCGCGCGCGTGTGATGCTGCCTTTCGTGGACATCACACGCCAGATTAAAGAATTCGTGGTGACCGAGTATCTCCCCGATACTCCGCCCGACGAACTCGAGGCCGACTACGACCTTTTCCGCAACGGGGTCATCAGCAGTCTGGGCCTGTTGAAGCTCATCGGCTGGATCAAGGACAGGTTCGACGTCCCGGTCGACGAGCTCGACATCGCCCCGGAGAACTTCCGGACCGTGGCGGCCATTCGTGAATTCGTCGGAAACGCATTATCAGCACCAGCAGAACGGACACTGCAATGATCATCCGCAAGATTTCTGACGTGACGCCGGTCGAGTGGGGGAACGGCCTGAGCCACCGCTTCCTGGTCGAGCGCGACGGCATGGGCTACTCGCTCACCGACACGATCGTCTGGGCCGGCACCAGCTCCCCCCTCCAGTACCGCAAGCACCTGGAGGCGTGCTACTGCATCAGCGGGCGGGGCGCCGTGATCGACGCCGACGGACGCCACCACGTCCTGGAGCCGGGCACCATGTACGCCCTCGACCAGAACGACCCGCACCACCTGATCGCCGACCCCGGCGAGGACCTGCGGCTGATCTGCGTCTTCTCCCCCGCGCTGCAGGGCGACGAGCGCCACCGGCTGGCTGAGGCTCAGTTCTCCCACTACTGACGGATCTGGTCACCCATGGACGAGTGGAGCGACACACACCGCGAACTCCGGGCCGAGTTCGCGGACTGGTACGAGGTGCTGGGCGAAGGCCACCTGGAAGCCGATCGGGCGGCGGGCCTGCCCGCGGAGAAGTGGGAGCAGGTGCGCGCCTCCGGCCTGCTGCGCCTGCCGTTCGCCCCCGAGTGGGGCGGCCGCGGCCTGGACCTGCTCAGCACCATGTACGTCCTGGAGGGGCTCGGCGAGGGCTGCCGGGACGGCGGGCTGTGCTTCTCGCTCTGCACGCAGATCGTGAGCGCCGGGATCCCGCTGCAACGCTTCGGCAGCCCCGAGCTGAAGGCCCGCCACCTGCCCGGCATCTGCGACGGGACGACGATCACCGCGCACGCGATCACCGACCCCGGGGGCGGGTCCGACGTGCTGGGCATGGGCATGACCGCCAAACAGGACGGCGACGACTGGATCCTCGACGGCGACAAGGTGCTCGTCACGAACGGCCCGGTCGCCGACCTGTTCGTGGTCTACGCGGTGACCGACCGGGACCTGGGCCCCTTCGGCCTGACCGCCTTCCTGGTCGAGAAGGACACCCCGGGCCTGCTGACCGGCCCGGACGTGCCCAAGATGGGGTTGCGCACGTCCCCGCTCGGGGAGCTGACCTTCCGCGACTGCCGCGTCCCGGCCGGGAACGTGGTGGGCCGGCCCGGCATGGGGTTCACCGTGCTGGAGCACGTGATGCGGTGGGAGATCCTGTGCTCCTTCATCGTCCAGGTCGGCGCGATGCGGCACCGGCTGGACCGCTGCGTCGAGCACGCCTCCCGGCGCCGCCAGTTCGGCCGTCCGATCGGTTCGTTCCAGCTGGTCGCCGGGCGGATCGTGGACATGAAGATCGACGTGGAGACCGCGCGGCGCTGGCTGTACGACGCCGCGCGCGGCTTCGTGGCCGGCCGGGACGTCGCCACCGACGTCGCGATCGCCAAGGTGGTGGCCAGCGAGGCGAACGTCAGGTCGGCGCTGGCCGCGATCCAGATCTTCGGCGGCAGCGGCTACCTGACCGGGACCGGGCTGGAGAAGGACCTCCGGGACGCGGTCGGCGGCACCATCTACTCCGGCACCTCGGAGATGCAACGGATCCGCATCGCCCGGATGCTCGGCCTCAAGGAGTCACACACATGACCGCTGACCTGGCCCCCACGAAGTTCCTCGACGCCGGCCACCCCGTGGTGCGCGAGTTCGCCGAACGGGCCGTCGAAGGCGCCACCACCCCCACCGAGCAGGCCGTGCGCCTGTACTACAAGGTGCGGGACGACATCCTGTACGACGTCTACGACATCGACATGTCCCGTGACGGCCTGCGGGCCAGCACGATCATCGCCCGCGGCAGCGGCTTCTGCCTGCACAAGTCGGTCGTGTACGCCGCCGCCGCCCGTTCCCTCGGCATCCCGTCCCGGCTGGTGTTCGCCGACGTGCGCAACCACCTGGCCTCCGGGCGGCTCAAGGAGCTCGTCGGCGGCGACGTGTTCCGCTTCCACGGCCTGGTCTCCGTCCAGCTCGAAGGCCGCTGGGTGAAGGCCACCCCCGTGTTCAACAAGCTGCTCTGCCGGCTGTACCGCCTGAAGCCCCTGGAGTTCGACGGCGCCGCCGACAGCGTCTACCACCCGCACGACGAGTCGGGCCGGCGCCACATGGAGTTCCTGCACTGGCACGGCGAGTTCGACGACTTCCCCTACGAGCTGGTCCTGGAGGGGTTCCGGACCGCCCACCCCGGGCTGCTGGGCGGCCGGGACCAGACCGTGCAGGGCTCGCTGGCCGCGGAAGCGGGCGTCTGACACCCATCGACGAAGTCCCCTTGAGAGGTATCCGTTGAACGAGCGCGTCAAATACACCCTGAACGAGGACGACATCCCGTACACGTGGCTGAACATCGCCGCGGACTTCGGCGAGCCGGCCCCCATCCTCGACCCGGCCACCGGCGCGGCGATCAGCCGCGCCGAGCTGTGCAGGACGATCGCCGAACCGCTGGTGGACCAGGAGCTCAGCACCGAGCCGGAGTTCGAGATCCCCGGCCCGGTCCGCGACATCTACCGCCAGTGGCGGCCGACCCCGCTCTACCGGGCCCGCCGCCTCGAACGCGCCCTCGACACCCCCGCCCGCATCTACTACAAGTACGAGGGCGTCTCGCCGGTCGGCAGCCTCAAGCCCAACTCCGCGGTGCCGCAGGCGTACTACAACAAGCAGGTCGGCAAGACCGGGCTGGTCACCGAGACCGGCGCGGGCCAGTGGGGCAGCTCGATCGCCTCGGCCGCGGCGATGTTCGGGCTGAGCGCGCAGGTGTTCATGGTGGGCGTCAGCTACCGGCAGAAGCCGTACCGCAGGGCTCTGATGGAGGCGTACGGCGCGGTCTGCAACTCCAGCCCCAGCCCGCTGACCGCGGCCGGCAGGGCCGTGCTGGCCGAGGACCCCGACCACCCCGGCAGCCTCGGGATCGCCAAGTCCGAGGCGCTGGAGGTCGCCTACGCCAACCCCGAGCTGGGCTACACGCGCGGCAGCTCGCTCAACCACGTGTGCGCGCACCAGACCGTCATCGGCCAAGAGGCGATGCTCCAGATGGAGCTCGCCGAGGACTATCCCGACATCGTGGTCGGCCCCTGCGGCGGCGGCAGCACGCTGGCCGGGATGTGCTTCCCGTTCCTGCGCGACAAGCTCCGCCGCGGCCGCGACATCCGGCTCATCGCCGCCGAACCGGTCGCCTGCCCCACCCTGACGCGTGGCCGCATCGCCTACGACCACTCCGACGCCGCCCGCCTCACCCCGCTGTCGCGGATGCACACGCTGGGCCACAGGTTCGTGCCGCCGCCCGTGCACGCCGGTGGGCTGCGCGCCCACGACATCTCGCCGCTGATCAGCCGGGCCGTCGAGAACGGGCTGATGGAGGCGGTCGCGATGCGGCAGAACGACTGCTTCGAGGCGGGCGTGCTGTTCGCCCGCGAGGAGGGCATCGTGCCCGCCCCCGAGTCCGCGCACGCGGTGCGCGCCGCCATCGACGAGGCGCTGCGCTGCCGCGAGGAGGGCCGCTCGAAGGCGATCCTGATCGCCCTGTCCGGGCACGGCCACTTCGACCTGGCCGCCTACGAGAAGTACCAGGCCGGGCTGCTCCCCGACGACGAGCCGACCGACGAGGACCTCGAACACGGGCTGTCGAGCATCCCCGACCTCGCCCGCGCCTGACCGGATCGCGAACCGCGGCCTGCCTCCATCAGGCGGGCCGCAACCGCGTCCGGCCCGCGCCGCTAGCGCTCCTTGAGTCGGAGCGCCTCCTTGCGGTTGTCCGCCTGGACGGTCCGCTCCCGCTCCAGCCAGTCGGGGTTCTCCGCCTTCAGGGCGTCGATCTCGGCGGTGGTGAGCGGCTCGGTGATCCCGCCCCTGAGCAGGCCCGAGATCGAGACGCCGAGCTTCGCGGCGACGACCTGCTTGGGATGCGGCCCGTTACGACGCAGGTCGGCGAGCCACGCGGGCGGCTTGGCCTGCAGCTCGTTCAGCTCGTCCCTGGAGACGACACCCGCCTGGAACTCCGCGGGCGTGGCCGAGAGAAGGACACCCAGCTTCTTGGCCGCCGTCTCGGGCTTCATCGTCTGGATGCTCTTCGGTTTGGACGAGGTCATGGCCCCAAGCCTAGCCAGTCGGAACACCGTCCCCGACATCGATACCCTGAGGACGTGACTGACGAGACAGGCAGCGGCTTCCGGCTGGCGTACGTGCCCGGCGTGACCCCCGCCAAGTGGGCCGGCGTCTGGGCCGAAAGGCTGCCCGACGTGCCGCTGACCCTGCTCACGGTCCCCAACCTGGAGGCGCTGGGCCTCCTGCGGGAGGGCGACGCCGACGCGGCGTTCGTCCGGCTGCCGATCGACCGCGAGGGCCTGAGCGCGATCCCCCTCTACGTCGAGACCACGGTGGTCGTGGCGCCCAAGGACCACGCCGTGACCGCCGCCGACGAGGTGACCCTCGCCGACCTGGCCGACGAGGAGATCTTCCATCCCCTCGACGACACCATCGAGTGGACGCCCCTGCCCGGACAGCCGGCCTTCACCCGTCCCGCCACGACGGCCGACGCGATCGAGCTGGTGGCCTCCGGCGCCGGCCTGCTCCTCGTCCCCCAGTCACTGGCCCGCCTCCACCACCGCAAAGACCTCACCTACCGCCCGGTGACGGACGCCCCCCAGTCCCAGGTCGCCCTGGCCTGGCCCACGGACGCGACCACCGACCTGGTGGAGGACTTCATCGGCATCGTGCGCGGCCGCACGGCGAACAGCTCCCGGGGCCGCGCCCCCGCCTCACCTCCGCAGAAGCAGGCACAGAAGCCAACGCAGAAGCCGACGCAACGCCAGTCCCCCAAGCCCGCCCAGAAAAGCTCGGGCCGCCGCGCCGCGCCGACCGGCCGCAAGAAGAAGGGCCCCCGCCCCCGCTGACCGTTCGTCCGGACACCGGGCAGGGGCTTGACGCCGAGGACGGCGCGACTAGTTTCTCTTAGGAAGCTTTCCTGAGAGTGCACTGCCTGACGACCCGCTGGAGGTCAGCACATGCGCGCGAGAAAGCACTTGGCCCTGCCCCTCGCCACCGTCCTCACCGCCGTCGCGTTAGCCGGCGCCGCCTCCCCCGCACATGCCTCCCCGACCGGCTGCACCACCGGCCGCGACGGCAAGACCGCCTGGGCGTACTGCACCGGCGGCACCGGCAACTACGCCGTGGTCATCCGGGTCACCCATCCCGACCCGCAGGTCGGCTCCTGGCCCGAGGGCGGCCCCTGCGTCTCCCCTGGCCAGCGGTCGGAGTACACGCCGTACCACAACATCCCGTTCACCGTCACCGGCATCGCCTACTGCTGAGGCACGAGCAACCCTCACCTCTCCCCGCCGGGGGGAGGCGAGGGGGCTCGCCTACCTGATGATGAGACCGGCGTCCGCGAGAACGGACAGGAACAGACCTCCGCACAACAACGCGATGGGCCACACCTTCTGGGTGAGGGCAACCAGGATGCCGGCGAGGAGCGCCAGCAGGGCGAGGATGGTGAGGGCGTCCATGTGAGTGTTCCTGCCCGTCGGGGGTGGTCTCAGGCGCCGGGGGTCAGAGCTCGCCGAGCTTCGGGATGATCTCGCTGAGGACCCAGAGCGCCAGACCGAGTGCGAGCAGGTTGACGCGCGCTCCGCCGATGTTGAAGGCGGACAGGACGAAGCAGGCCAGGGCGAGGATGAGCAGAATGAGAGTGATCATGCCGGCTTCCACTTCTGTAGCTGGGGTGGTTGCACAGCGCTACCCGTGATCATCCGAAGTAGGCATGACGAAAGGGTCTCGGTCCCTGGTCAGCCTTCCTGAGGAGCGCGTCGCCCCTGGGGACGGCAACCCGGCCTGTCAGCCCGCGGCGGCGAGCTGGAGGAAGTGGATGGCCGTGTTGGCGCGACAGCCGATCCGTTCGTACACGGGCTGTCCGGCCGGCGTGGCGTGGAGAACCAGCCGCCGGTGCCCGCTCCGCCTGGCGCCTTCGTGGATCGCCTTACGGGTGACGGCCTCGCCGTACCCCTTGCGCATCTCCTCGGGCAGGGTGGCGACGAGCGCCAGGAAGATCGAACCCGGGCCGGCGACGGTGGCGGCGCAGGTCACCGGCCGTCCGTCGCGGTATCCGAGATAGGCGTGGACGTCGCCGCGCCACAGTTCCGAACCCGCCAGGGCGGCCCTGCCCGCCTCCGGCGTCATGCCGTAGGCACGTGCGTTGACGTCGCCGTACGCGGCGAGGTGCTCCTCGCTCTCCACCCGCCGGAACTCCAGGTCCGGATGGCACGGCTCAGGCACCGACAGGTCGCCCGCCATGCCCCGGCCCGAGAACGCCACCTCCAGACCGGCCTCGGCGACGCGCTGGGCCAGGCTCGCCTTCGCCTGGGAGCTCAGCAGATCCTCGAAGACCCACAGATACCCGCTCTCGGACCTGGCCCTCATGAACGACGCCGCCCGTGCGAGCTGTTCGCCGAGCGCGTCCGCCGAGATGTCCGCGCCGGCGAGGGTCACGGTGTTCCAGAACCCGAACGAGCTGTCAGCCCACATGTGGACGATGCCGTCATCCGTACTGATCCGGCCGCCCCGATCCCGCACCAAGGCGCTCCAGACGGCGACGAGATGATCCCTGGACTCCAGCGCCTCTTCGAGGGATGACACAGCAGAAGCCCCTTTCGCAAGGCAACAGCGCCATCAGAGCCGGGCCCGGCTCCCTGATCCCAAGGCGGATGGTACGGCCTGAGAACCGTGGCCGCACCGGATCGGCGCCTTCATCTCGTGTGCGCGCAGCCGCGACCTGACCGGTGGGCGACACCGGCGAGCACCAGGTCGAGTTCCGCCACCGAGTCCTCCAGCGCGGCACTCTGGTCCGGGGCGCGTGCGATGTCCAGGGCGCTCTCGCAGATCCCCCCGTACAGCAGTGAGGTCACGGGGTCCAGCGGCCGGTCCGGGATGCACCCGGCCTCGATCGCGATGGCCAGCCCGCGGCGCATCTGCTCCTTGCACCCCGCCTGGATGTCCCGCATGGCGGTCCAGCCGAGCGCCCCCGGCGCCTCGACCAGCCTTCTGGTCTGCGGCGAGAACGCGCCACGGGTCACACCGACCCTGGCGCAGATCTCGTCCACGGCGGTGGCGGAGAAACCGTCGCCGAGCCGGCCTGGGGGCCGACCGTCAGGCCGCGACGCCCCTTCAGACCTCAAGAAGAAGAACGCTCACCGGCTACGAATGGCCGCTTCGATACGCAGAGCCAGCCCCGCGACCACTGCGAGCATGAAGACGCCGAGCATCTGCCACGTCGGCTCACCATCGCCGAACACGAGCGCCCCGACACACAGCGCTCCACCGAGAACGAGAAGCGCGGTACCGACCGCACTGACCATTTCGATCTCGCCGCGATCGTCTCTCGACTTCTCATCCCGTACGGGTTCATCCGATTCCGCCACGGCGGAAAGCCTTCCATGCGCATCCACAATGCGGAAAGCCCCCAACCGTCCGCCGCGAATGGTTGCCCATGAAGGCAGTCGTGGCCCGGACAGAAGACCGTTGCCACTCAGAGGGTTACTCGACGGGAATGGCCTGGCCGTGCTCCAAATAGATGATCCTGCCAAGCTCCCGCGCCGTGACGGCCGCTTTGAGGCGACGGGCAAGCCGCTCGATCAACAATCCGTCCAGTTCTTCGACGGAGTGAAACTCATAGGCGCTCAGTTCCTTGTCCACGAACCTGATCTGCCTGAGCAGTGCGTCGTCCAACGTGCCGCCGTCGAACACGAACAGGACCCTGTCGCCCGCCTTCGGGGAAGGCGACCAATCGACCACGAGAAGGCGCCCGATGGCCGGCCGAATACCCAGCTCCTCTTGCACCTCCCGAATGCAGGCCTCGTACGGGGTCTCCCCCGGCTCGACACACCCACCCGGAATGTCCATGAACGGCTTGTACGTAGGACGGACGAGAAGCACACGACCACGGTCGTCCAAGAACAGCGCCCCGGACGCGGCACGGGCCCGGGCGAACGGCGGAACGCCCTGATCGTTCACAACTTCGACCCTACGCCAAGGCACTGGCCTGCCCCGAGACGCACCGCCCAGGGCAGGAGCCGCAAGCTGGAAATCAGCCTCGTGGTCGAGGCGAACAACCGCCTACGGCTCATTCGTGAGACCCACCGCGCCGTTCAGCCCGCGAGGTGCTTACGTCCTTTGTCCGTCAATGACGCCAGATGTACTGCTACACCGAAGCTGGTGAAGCCCGACCTGGCCGCGTCCGTGAACGCTGCGATCACGGCCTCTGACCGGTACTCCTTGACCAGGACGTCGTAGGCTGCGAACTCGTGGTCCCGGATGGCGGCGAGGACCATGTTCGTGGTCAACTCGGGGTGATTCACGATCTCCTCCAGCAGGTCGCCTCGCCCCCCAGAGTCCCACCGTCCGCCCCGGCCTGCCACCCTCAAAAACCGTCCCGATAGCCGCCCCAGCCCGTACCGCCCGTCCACCGGGACACCGAGTAGCCACGAAACGGTACAGGCTTGCCTGCAGCGGAATGATCGTCCGCCACCATGAGATCCGTGATCTTCACCTTCAGTCGATCGACCCGACGACGGGCTCGGCCGCGTAGTGGGTCGGCGTCAGGGCGACCCCGGTGGCCCGTGCAGCCAGCGCGAGGGCGAGAGCGGTGGAGGTCCCCGTGTCGGCCTCTCCGTCCAGCGGCATGCTCAGCTCTCGCATATGGGTCAGCAGGTGGTCAGGGTCGGTGCCGTCCCGCCCGCCGGGGAAGAACGGCTCGAATTCCGTCACCACCACCTCGTCGACGGCGTAGACGAAGTACTCGTCCATGGTGATGCCTGTGATGACCCTCGCCATCTCCGTCCCTTGCGAGAGGGTCTCCGGGAGTGGCTGCCCATGATAATCAATCAGGACCGCGCCTCCGTCTGCCGCGTAGGCGGCAATGCCCACTTCGCGCGAGGTGTCCCCGGGACCGGCTCCAATCCGACGCAACGCTTCCTCCGGCGACAGGCCCCGCACGAACGTCACACCGACCAGATCACTGTCCTTCTGGCACTCCTCAACGAACCAGCCATACCCCATCGACGACACACTGCCCATCCCCTTCGTATCTGCTAAAAACGCGCCCTTTCGAGAGGGACAGACTATGGCCGACCGACTGCGCCGCCCATTACCGAGTTCGGCACCCGAACCTCGGCAGCTCCCTTTCGACACCTTCCGTATCTACGACAACCGCACAGGCGGTCCCCGGCCAGGGCGGCTATCCGTTGTCGCAGCCACCGCGCCCGAGAGTCCTTGGAGTCGAAGACTTATGAATCGCCTTACGAGAACCTGCGCAGTCATCGCAGCAGGTGCCGTCTTCGTCACCGCATTGACCGGCTGCGGAGCAATGTGCGAGGCACAGGCGAAGAAGGAGATCAACCAACTGAAGCAGATCGTGTTGGCACTTCTCCCTGTGACCGTCGCCGAGACTGTCATGGAAGAAGACGACTGTGACTCCGGAAGCGGCGGTTCCCTTGTCTTCAGCGCACAACCCACGATGACCAGCGAGCAGATTTTCGAGAAGTTCCTCGCCAAGGGATGGAGTCGAATCGATGATCCCGAAGAAGACGGGTGCCTCCGTTGTGTCGACGGACTCGACGGCGTAAGCACCGAGTGGGATGGCCAAGAGGTCTATCTGACGATCAGCAACTCGGACGACGGCGCCATGGCCATCCTGGCGGCGTTCACCTGACATGCGGCCCGCAAGCCACCACCTCGATCTTCCTGGGCAAGAACTCGACCCAGCCCCGAACACTGGATCATCCGAGCCTCGGTGCTCACCGCCTCGACCGGCTGCGTCCGCTCTCAAGATCGCAGCATGGCCCGAACCTTCGGTCGGTGCCGCGCCCTCAGCGGTCTCCGGGACGCGATGAGGTCCGTGGCTTGCGGTCAAGGACGTCGCAGCTTCACCGCAAGGAAGGACGGCACTTGGTGGAGCCTGTCGTAGGCGGCTTCGTCGATCTCCCGGAGGTCGGCCGTGGGGCGCGGTTCGATCAGCTGCTCCAGCACGAACCCTGCCGCCAGCAGCTCTCCCAAAAGGTCTCCAAGAACAGGCGTTGGTAGTGGAGCCTCGGCCGGTACGTCCGTCTGGGCGAGGAGACCTCCGCCCGCATCACCGCCGAACACGACCCCGCGGCCCGCCGACGCTCCCGCTGACTTCACCCTCAGAAAGCGGCGCTGACCAGGGCTTACGACCTTCGAATGTACTTCGTCACAGCGCCGTTAACGACAGGCCAACTACGGGCGCAGCTGGACCTGTCCGAACCGAATGTGGTCATTCTGTCCGGTCGTGCCAGCCCGGAAGTGATGGCCGCGAGCTGGAGAAACGTCTCCGCCCTCAGCGCTGCCGCCAAAAATCTGTACCGATCCCCCTGGGGATCAGCACGCGGGCCGGCTTGCTCAGGCGCTGCTTGTTTGCGGTGGGGAGGTCATGATGAGCTCGCCGACCTTGGCCACTGTCCACTGCACGCCGGCCAGTGCGGCGGCCAGGCGCTCGCGCTCGGCGTCGTCCAGGCTGTGCTCGCCGAGCTGGTGGGCGAGCAGCTCCAGGTGTGTGGCGAAGCGGGCGCTGGCGTCGGTGACGACAGCGCCCGGGTCGACCGGGTCGACCGGCGAGTTGACGGGGGCGTGCGGGGGTGCGGGCAGGCTGGTCACGGCCCTGACGGTACGCACCCGCGGGCGGGCGCATGGGGGACTCCCGAAACTTCGGAAAGCCGATCATCACTGGCCGCGATCTCGGTGGGTGCCCGGTCGACGTCGTCGGAGGATCCCCTTGGCCCCCGAGCAGGAGCGGTACGGCGAACCGGGCTTACTCGGGGGCCAAGATCGAGCCGCCGGGGCGAGTGGAGTGGATCGTGGGCGCGGGCCGGGCGCGGTTCGAGCGGGAGTTCTGCCTGCATGTGCTGGGTGCTCGAAGAGTTCGGCGTCAGGCTGCCATTTCCGTGGTGACGGAGGACGCAGGGGTTCGTTCACGTCTTCCGCTTCCAGATCGATGCTCCAGCGCAGATGAGGCCGATCAGGAACGGGTGAACGGCGCCGCGTTCGATGAGGCCGATGATGCCGATGGGGGTGTCGCCCGTGGTAAAGATCATCGCGAGGTAGAGCACCATCGAGAGCAGACCGATCATGCCGACCATGATCAGTGCTCGCCCCATTCGCGGAGAGATGCCGATGCGCCGCCACCTGCTTCCGAGCACGATGGCCAGCGCGTTCCCACCGACGAAGCCGGCGAAGGCTCCCATGCTGTGGTACTCGCCGGTGCCGTTGTTGAGTGCCTCGCCAGATCCGGGAAACAGCGCGAGCAGGACGCCGCCGACGGCCAGCAGCGTCGTGGGGGCCAGCATGGCCCAACGGCGGCCGTCCGACAGATCGCGCAGCGTGGCCACTCCGGCCAGGATCGTGATCCCGAAGAGGAGGAATCCGGCATTCATTACCCAGGCTAGGGGCGAGTACATGTACTGCCCGAACAGAGTCGAGGGCCCGTGGACTCCGAGGTTGCTGATGAAATGGTGCGTGTAGCTGTAGGCGGGGTCGGTCCACGCTGCGGCGGCGACAAACTCCCCGAGCAGGAAGATCGCCGGCCCGGCGACGAGCAACGCTCCCGCCACTCGGCGCTGCGGAGGCAAGCGCACGTGGGAAGGCATCTCGCGACTTCTAGACCGTGAGTCAATTGCTTCGGACATGGTCGGTCCCTTTCTGATGGCCGGGGTTGGCGGGAGGGCCCGCCGGAGATTGACGCGGCTCGCTTGTGCCTGCGACTCCCGATCGGCGGCGGCGATTTTCGGGCGCGCCGGGGAGGCCGAGCGGCTGGGCTAAGACCTCATTGGCCAGGAGCCCGGCAACCCGTCAACGAGTACGCCATGAGCGAGAACCTCTCACTTAACTCGCTCAATTACTACATCGAGACTACTTTTACTGTCAATATCCTTAGTGTCCGGGTGTAGAGTATGCGCCATGGTGGATGCAGCGACGGCGGGCCGACGTGAGCGCAAGAAGGCGGCGACGCGGGCGGCGATCCTGGAGGCGGCGACGACGCTTTTCCTTGCACGCGGCTTCGATGCGGTGACTGTGCGCGAGATCGCAGATGCGGCCGATGTGTCGCCCAAGACGGTCTTCACACACTTCCCACACAAGGAGGCGCTTGTCTTCAGTGACGAAGGTGAGCGGCATGAACGCCTGATTGCTGCGGTGAGTGGCCGCATGGCGGGGACCTCGATCTCCGACGCGCTGAAGGCCCACTACCTCTCCGAAATCGCCGCGCTCAAATCCGAGCCGCAGAGTCACATACTCGCTCTCATGGAGGAGACGCCGGCTCTGGTCGACTACGCGGAGAAGATGTGGTTGCGCCACGAGGATGCCTTGGTCGCGGTGATCACCGAGGAATTCGGGCTGGAGGAGCCAAGCGAAGAGATCCGCTTCTACGTCCGGTTTGCCCTGCAGATTCAGCTCATGGCCATCCGTGAGCCCGATCCAGCGGCGGCCATCGATGCGGGGTTCCACCTTCTGGATAAGGGGTGGGCGCCCTACGACGAGGCCGGAGGGGGATAAGCGCAGCCGCAAGGGGTCGTGAGCCGCCGCCATCCGGGCAGCTGAGGAGAGTCTTCAGGCCAGGGCCTCACGTCGCGGCGGCGCCCCCCGCCCTGGCCACGACGCCGGAGCGGCGGGCCCGATCCGAGGGCCTCTTTCTCCGAGCCGTAGATGCGGCGGATGTTGGCGAGTTGCTGGTGGCGGCTCTTGGCCTGGAGTTCGGGCGCAGTGCGTTCGATGGCGCCGCCCTGCTGGTCCACATGGTCGGCGTCGACGTGGCCGCCGGACTCTGCGCCCCCACCCAGGTACTCACCGCCGCCGGGTACGAGGTGAGGCAATCCGGCAGGTAGGTCGTCCGGCCCTCGCCTGCGGTCGCGTCCGACGTGGCCGCGGCCGCAGGCATGATGATCTCGCACCTGGTGCTGCGGCAGGCCCGCCACCACCCTGCTGCGCGAGCGTCGCGGCGACAGGCGCGTGGCTGGTTTCGTGTCAGGAGATTGGGGGGTGCGGCGCCTGCCGGGTGTGCGAGCAGTTCGTCGTGGAGGTCGTCCAGAACCTTGTCCAGGCGGCGCAGGTGCCGGCGGCCTTGAGCGGTGATCGTGATCACATTGCGGCGGCGGTCGTCGGGGTCCGGTGCCCGGCCGACGAGGCCGCGCTCGGCCAGTTCGTCGAGGACGCCGACCAGGGGTGCCGCTGACGTACGTCATCCACCCGCCGGACCACCCGCAGCCTCCGGCGACCTCAGGGTTGCCCGCGAACCGGTGAGCAGCGCCCTGGCGGATTTGCGGAACGCCGACACCAGGCGGTTGCGGTCGCCGGCCCGGGTCGCCAGCACGACGTGACTCGGCTCGACGCCCTCCAAGGGGATCGAGGTGATGTCCGGGCGGAGGTTGACAAGGGTCGGGCCGCCCGCGATGGCCACCGCCTCCCCGGCGGCGATCAGCTCGAACTTGTCCTCGATGTCGGCGATGACGGGGCCGTCGGGGGCCGGGCGGCCGTCGGGCCTGGGATCGATGCGCCAGTACGCCTCCCAGGCCGGGTCCGGGTCGGCCAGCCGGGGCAACGGCTCGTCGGCGATGTCGGCGAGCGTCACGGATCCCCTGCCCGCCAGGCGGTGGTCGCGCGAGAGCAGCAGCACGCGCGGCTCGCCATACAGGATCGTCACGTCGAGCCCATCAGTCGCCAACGGCAGCCGGGTCACCACCGCGTCCACACGGTAGTCGAGCAGAGCGGGGCGCGGCTCGTTCCAGGCCACGTGTGAGGTGCGTACGTCGGCATCCGGATGCAGGCGGCGCAGCTCGCGCACGGCCGGCGTGACGATGAGGCCCATTGTGTACCCGATGGTGATCCGGCTGGGCCGAGCGGCGGCGCGGGCCTGCGCCGCCGCTCGGGCGGCCGCGTGCAGCAGCGTCTTCGCGCGGGGCAGGAAGACCTCGCCCGCCTCGGTGAGTCGCGTGCCCTGCGGGGTTCGGTCGAGCAGGAGGGCGCCCAGTTGCCGCTCAAGGGCGCGGATCTGTCGGCTCAGCGACGGCTGGGTGATGTGCAGGGCCTCGGCGGCGCGGCCGAAGTGCCGGTGCTCGGCGACGGCCGTGAAGTAGCGTACGAGCCGCAGATCGAGATCGGGCGACTGGGGCATGCCCGCAGCCTACTGCGGTGATGCCTGAAACGTATCGCCCGATGAGCGACAGGCTTTGGACGCCGCACGGCACCGGCTCCGACGATGGGAACACCGCTGAAGAAGGAGATCATCATGCGTGTTTTCGTCACCGGCGCCACGGGTTTCGTGGGGTCCGCCGCCGTACGTGAGCTCATCGAGGCCGGGCACCAGGTGGCCGGTCTGGCCCGTACGGATGAGGCCGCCGCCGCGTTGAGGGCCGCCGGAGCCCAGCCCCACCCCGGCTCGCTCGACGACCTCGCCGGCCTGCGCGACGGGGCCGCCGCCGCCGACGGCGTCATCCACCTGGCCTTCGTGCACGACTTCGCGAACTTCGAGGCCGCCAACCAGACCGACCGGCGAGCCATCGCGGCGCTCGGCGAGGCGCTGGCGGGGTCCGGCCGGCCGCTCGTGGTCACCTCGGGCACCGGCCTGCTCCCGCCCGGCCGCGTCGGCACCGAGCAGGACGAGCCGGGGACGCATTCGCCCCGAGGGGCGGCCGAGCAGGTGGCGCTGTCGTTCGCGGAGCGCGGGGTGCGGGTCTCGGTATTGCGGCTGCCGCTGGTGCATGGGGAGGGTGACCCGGGGTTCGTCGCGGTCGCGATCGGCATCGCCCGCGCGAAGGGCGTCTCCGCGTACGTGAGCGACGGCGCCCCCCGGTGGCCGAGCGTGCACCGGCTGGACGCCGCCCGCCTGTACCGGCTGGCCCTGGAGGAGGCTCCCGCGGGCGCGCGGCTGCACGCCGTCGCCGAGGAGGGTGTGCCGGTACGTGACGTCGCCGGCGTCATCGGGCGCCGGCTCGGCGTGCCGGTGACCGCGATCACCGCGCGGGAGGCGGGCGAGCACTTCGGCTGGCTGGCCTCCTTCGTCACGCTGGACATGCCGGCCTCCTCCGCCCTGACCCAGAAGCTGCTGGACTGGCGTCCCGGCCGACCCGGGCTCATCGCCGATCTGAACGCGGGACACTACTTCAAGAGCTGAGCCCGCAGCTCCGCCGGTCACTCCTGCCCGGTCCTGACCGGCCGGCAGCTGAGCTACGCGGCAGCCTCGCAGTTGTTGATCGTGCACCCCATGCGGTCAGCCGGACGCTCATGCAGTCCAGGGGTCACCGGCACAAACGCCCAGCCGTCGCCCGATCACTACTCAAGATCAACTATCGGCGGCGAGGGCTTGGCGGACGGTTCTCGCCGCCGAGCAGGTGGTCGGCGGCGACTGGGGCAGATCGCGTCGCCCGGCCCCCTCGTCGGGCAAGCCAGGCGGCGGGCGAACCGCTCAGGACGTCGGCGGCTCAGGGATGAGGGCAAGAATGTCGTCGACGAGTCGCTTCCTGGCCCCAGTCGGCAAGGAGGCGCCCAGGGCGTTCTCGTATCCCCAGAACCCGTCGGCGGCCATGCGCGCCATGAGGCACCGCATCGCCTCGTCGTCGTGCTCATCGATCGGCCCCGCGTCGCCGGGGAACCAGCGGTCGTAGACCCGTTGCCAGGGAGCCATCCAGTCGGGCTCGTTGCCCGCCTCGGCGATCAGACGCGTCTCCAGACGTGTGGACGCTGCGGTGCATGCCAGCACGTATCCCCTCGTGCGTTCGGCGAGCGTCGCCTCCTCCGGTTCTTTGCCGGTCGCCTCGCGCAGTCCCCGCTCGACGCGGTCGGCGAGGAACTCGTGAATACCGGTGAGCAGGGCGTGTTTCGTCGGGAAGTGGTAGATCAGCCCGCGCTTGGTCACCCCGGCTTCGGCCGCGACCGCGTCCAGGGTGAGCGCGGTGATGCCGCGTTCTTCAACGACGCGCAGGGCCGCCTCGATCATCGCCGGTCGCGCATTCGGTCGTGCCATGTCCCCTCCTCGTCTCCACAGGGTTAGTATACCGCTTGGTGTAGTATACCGTTTGGTGAAGTAACTGGTCTGGAGGGAAAGATGACCGAGAACACACCGCGAGCGACAACTCGCACCTGGATCGGACTGGCCGTGCTCGTGCTGCCGATGCTGCTCATCGCGATCGACGGCATGGTGCTGGTCTTCGCACTGGCCGACATCACCCAGGACCTCAAGCCGACAGGCACGCAGCAGCTCTGGATGCTCGACATCTACTCGCTGCTGCTCGCCGGCCTGCTCATCACCATGTCGACGCTGGGCGACCGTTTCGGCCGGCGCAAGGTGCTGCTCATCGGTGCGGTCGTCTTCGCGATCGCCTCCACCCTGGGCGCTCTCTCGACCGAACCGTGGATGCTGATCGGCTCGCGCGCCCTGCTCGGGGTCGCGGGCGCGACGATCATGCCGGGGACACTGTCCCTCATCCGCAACATGTTCCTCGACCGCAACCAGCGACGGACCGCGATGGCGGTCTGGTCGGCGATGGGCGCGCTGGGCGCCGCCGCAGGCCCGATCGTGGGCGGCTGGATCATCGAAACGTTCAGCTGGCACGCCGCCTTCCTCATGAACATCCCGGTCATGGTGCTGCTGCTCCTCCTCGCGCCGTTCCTCGTCCCGGAGAGCAAGAACCCCAACCCCGGAAACATCGACGTCGCCAGCATCGTGCTCTCGCTCGCGGGCATGATCTCGTTCGTCTACGGCGTGAAGACCTTCGCCGAGGGCAAGGAGCCCGGGATCGGGTTCGTCACCTTCTTCGCCGGGCTCCTCCTGCTCGCGCTGTTCGTGATCCGCCAGCTGCGCATGCCGGTGCCGATGATCAATGTGCGCCTCTTCAAGGTGCGAGCCTTCACCGGGGCGGTGCTCACCGACCTGCTGTCGATCTTCTCGCTGGTCGGAGCGCTGTTCGCCCTCACCCAGTTCCTGCAGCTCGTCGTCGGCCTCAGCGTCATCCAGTCGGCGCTGTGGATGCTGCCCCAGGCCGCCGTCTCCGCCTTCGCCGGGTTCATCGCCGCCGCGCTCGTCAAGCGGATCCCCACCTCGATCATCGTCTCCGTGGGCGTGCTCATCACCGCTGGCGGATTCGCGACCCTCCTGACGCTCACTCCCGACACCGAACCGTGGAGGATCGCGATCGCTCTGTGCCTCGTCGGCCTCGGCGCCGGCGTGGGCATGACGCTCACCAACGACCTCATCATGAGCTCGGTGCGTCCCGAGCAGTCAGGCCAGGCCGCCGCGATCAGCGAGAGCGCCTACGAGCTCGGCACCGCCTTCGGCACCGCGATCCTCGGCTCGGTCCTCCTCGGTTTCTACCGCACCGGCCTTGCGGACACCGCCCCGGCAGGACTGCCCGCAGGCGTCCTCGAGGCCGCGAAAGAAACCCTCGCCACCGCACTGCTCTACGCCCAGGAGCTGCCAGGCAAGATCGGAGCGGCACTGACCACGGCCGCAACCGACTCGTTCACGACCGCGCTGGCATGGACCGGCGGGATCGCCGCGCTCATCCTGCTCGCCGTCGCGGTCTTCGCGGACATCATGCTCCGCGGCGTGTCCGCACAGGCAGACCCCGCCGAAGCCGATGACGAGGGGGCCTTCGAGGAACGGAATCCGGCGTCAACCACGTCCGGAAGACCCCAGCGGCAGGGGGTCACTGACCTGGGAGAACCCCGTTAACGCCGGATTCCGTTCCCAATCTCTCTGACCCCCGTGTCCAGCACGACCGCCAGGTTGCTGCGGGCCAGACGTCGGGATGGTCGTCTTCGCCCACGTGCAGCCGGGTCGAACGCGCCACCCGTTCGGCGATCGGGACGGCCGCCGCGCCCATCTGGTTCTCCAGCAGCAGGACGACGGCCTGGCCGAGCAGGTTCAACGCCTCGGGGAAGTCGTCGTCCGGCGTCGTGCGGGCGATCCAGGCGTTCAGGTGGGCATGCAGCTCCAGGCAGCGGGCTGTCCTGCTGGACCGGCCGGACCGGAGGTAGGCGCGGATCGCCGCCGCGCGCCCGGCTGCACCGTGCTCCTCCCGGAGTCGTTCCCGGAGGTCGGGAGACGCCGTGAGGGTGCCGTCCTCGGTGGTGCCGAGCCGGTCGCGGGCCCACGCCTCCCGGTGCGGACGCCTGCTGACGGCGACTCCAGCGGTGCCGGGCCCCGTCACACGAGGATGGTCATGCCGATCAGAAAGCCGGTCACCGAAGATCGGTGAACCACCGCAACACCGTCGGCATCGCCGCGAGGGGCGAGTCCATGTGACCGATGTCCCCAACGTCGGTCAGCGTCGCGTCCGTGCCGTGTCGCCGCAGGTCACGCAGGCAGTTGCGGGAGTTGCGCGCCACCACCTCCCGGTCGCCCCGGGCCGCGAACAGCCGTACAGGCACCCGGGGCCGCCACGACGAGCACGTGTCGTCGTTCGTCTCCAGCGCCTTCAACACCGCCCCTGACGGGTTCAGGTACCACTGCTGGAACTTCGGCGTGAGCACGTCCAGCGGTGAGGCGGGCAGCCCGGCGATGATCTCGTCGAACGTGTGATTCCCGTCGTAGAGAGCCTCGACCGCCGGGTCCTGGAACGCCTCGGCGGGCGAGTCGTAGAAGTGGTGCAGCCGGTTCATGGAGGCGGTCCAGTACGCCAGGTAGAACGCCGAGGTGCGCGGATCCAGCCGTTCCGCGATCAGCTCGGGGAACTGGACGTGCTGCACTTCGTACGGCCCGGAGATCGGCGCGAGGCCGCGCAGCCGGAACCCGAGCCCGGGGCCGGCCTGCAGTTGCCGGCCCACCGCCATCGTCGCGGTACCGCCCTGGGAGAAGCCGGTGACCAGCACGTCCCCGCTCAGCCTCCGCCCTTGGCCGGTGGCGAGCGAGCGGGCGGCGCGCAGCAGGTCCACCGTGGCGGAGGCCTCGCTGGCGTGGTCCATGTACGGATGGAAGCCGGGGCCCGTGCCCAGCCCGAGGTAGTCGGGGGCGACGGCGATGAACCCTGCCGCGGCGAACATCATCGGCACCGCCCGCCCGTCGCCCTCGTCCATCGAGCCGACGTAGGCCCTGGTGGCCGTCGTGCCGTGCTCGTAACTGACCGTCCACAGGTCTTTCCTGGACTTGTGGGGGACGGCCACGGTGCCGCTGGCCGTCGTCGGGCTGCCGTCCACGCCGACCGTACGGTAGACGACGGCGTACAGGTCGGCGCCCTGGGCCTTGGGTGGGACGGGGAACTTCGACTCGCGCAGGTACGCGGCGATCTCCGCGGCGGACAGGCTCTTGATCTTTTTGGCCGAGACGAGCGAGCCCTGCTCCACCTGAGGGGTGGACAGGGCCAGGGCGGCGGGGGCGGTGGCCGTGGCCAGCACGAGTCCGGCGCAGGCCAGGGCGAGCAGCCCAAGCGTCTTGCGGGTTTTCCTCATGTTCCTTGACGCTAGAGATCATCCAGGAGCCGCCCCATCCTGCACACCGCCCAACCGTTGGTAGGGCCTACCGGATGGCGCGTACGTGACGTTCACTCGATCCCCGTTGATCGCCACCCGCCAGGTAGCTCCCCTACCGCGTACGGCCTCTGTGAAGGAATCGGGCTCCCGGTCGAGTACAGACGTCGATCAAGAGAGCTGAATCCGGGACTTCATGTCCCTTGGAGAGTCATCAGGTATCGTCACTCCGCGACGTTACACATGGGCAACCCCGCCAGTCGGCCGGGGTTTTTTCATGCCCGCGACCAGGGGCCCGCGCCAGGCCCTTGCCGGGAGAGCAAGATAGTAGTTTGGGTTCCCCAAAGCGCTCGGAGGCCCCCATGACCGAGGCCAGCCAACCCCGCCCCAGCCGCGGCCGACGCACCCGCGAACGCGGCCAAGGCCAGCGCGCCAAGCGGGCCAACTTGCGCCTATCGGAGGCCGAACACGCCGCCTTGGAGGCAGCCGCCACCCGCTGTCGGCAGACGCTGGCAGGCTACGTCACCGACGCCGCCCTGACGGCCGCGCGTAGCGAACTGCCCATCGACGCGCAGGAGGCGTGCGGCCGGCTGTTCGGCATGGAGGCCGCACTGGCGCGCCTGCACGTACGCCTCGTTCGCCGTCACCCTCGACGGACCGGTCCCCTATTCCTATGACGGACAACTGGAGATCATCGATTTCGACCGCGCCTGGAAGGTGAGCTGGTCACCGACGGCGATCCACCCCGAACTGCAAAAGATGGGCTTCAGCGAGGTGCGGCAGATCCGCGTCGTACCCCAACGCGACGGCTCCTCCCGGCTCGTCCTTCTGGAAACACGTGCCAAGGGTGAACAGGCAGGACGACTTTTCGCCGACGAAGGCCTCAAACTGGCGGCCATTTTGGCCGACTCGGCCCAACCTGGGGTCACTGGTTAGCCGTCGTCGCGAAGACCGGTTCATCGCGCGTCACCACACGCCGTCCTACCTGGCAGAGCAGGTGAACGGGTGCAACAGGCCGGCGGAGGCTCCAGCCGTACTCGGCAGGTGCAGAGCTCAGCGCAAGCGCGGAGCAGAAGGCCCGCTAGTAGCAGCGCCAATCCCCGTCCCAGTTGTGGGAGTCGTACGCCTCGACGATGACCCTGCGACCTCCACCATCGCCATCTTCCCCGAAGTACAGGGAGATCATCACTTTCGACTCAGCTCCAGGGATGACCGCATTGTCATAGTGGCGGCGGATCTCCTGTGGAGTGAGCGCTGTTTGCAGCGTGATCCGGACCCGGTAGTCACAATAGGATCCGCTGCCGCCGACCAGATTCTTGCCAAAGGTCACATCGCGGTCCATCAGGAAGACATCTCGGCTGTTCGGCGGGAGCGGGTGTGCGAGGACGCGCTCGTAAAGGTCGTCGAGGCGTGCGTTGTCGCGCCACACCGGGATCATGATCAGCACGAACAGTCCGACCAGTGGGGCAATCACGGCCAGGGCGACGCAGCCCCACAGGATTCGCACCGGATCCTCCACAGATTTCGGGCCTTCGAATTGGGTGACTGTCTATCGCACTGGTGACACGGACGTCACCACACCGCACGGCTGCTACATCGTCGGCGAGGTCGAGCCCGTCCGGTCGAGTTCAACGGCATCGCCATCACGCCTCGCGTACTCGATCAAGGCTCGCGAGATGCACGCGCCCCGCCAGAGCGGCTTCCACGGCCTCCCGGACGGCCAGGGGCGGCGGCATGAGCGAGAAGCAGCCCTGCACCTAGATCCCTCTGTCCCTGCGACCCGATTCCGATCCGCACCTTCGGCTTTCCTTCCACACGCCGCAACTCCACGCCAGCGCCGGCGGATGGGCCTGGACCTGAATGCCCGGACCGTCAGCGTTCGGCACAACACGTAGAACTCGACACGGACGAACTCCTCGTCGGGCCACCCAAGTCCCGCGCGGGTGTCCGTACGATCGCCATCCCGAAAACGATCACCTCGGCGCTCCGCGAACATCCGGACGAGTTCACAGCTTCGGAAACCGACGCGCTGATCTTCACCGGGGCGCGAGGCGGCATCCTCCGACACAGCAACTTCGCCGCGCGGCCACTCGGCCCGGGTGAAAAGGCCCCTCACGCCCGGCTGATGGCACAAAGCCCCGCTTCCGCGATGGGAAACGGGGCTGTTCGACGAGGTGGGCGGCACTGGGTTCGAACCAGTGACCCCTCGCTTGTAAGGCTCGCCACGAGAGGGTGGGACCTTGGGTGATTCGGGGGCCCACCTCGGCAAACGTTCCGCCCTGGTCCTCGACCGTCCACGCTCGTCCTGGGCCGTTGTCACTCAGTGGGAGCGGCCTGGCCGTGCTCCAGATAGACGGTCCTGCCAAGCTCGCGTGCAGTGGCGGCGGCCTTGACGCGACGAGCAAGCCGCTCGATCAACAGCCCGTCCAGTTCCTGGACGGGATGGAACTCGTAGGCGCTCAGCTCGTTGTCCACGAACCTGATCTGCTTGAGCAACTCGCCGTCCAAGGTGCCTCCGTCGAACACGAACAGGACCTTGTCGCCCTCCTTAGGGAGAGGCGCCCAATCGACCACGAGGAGGCGACCGATGGCCGGCTGAATGCCCAGCTCCTCCTGCACCTCTCGAACGCACGCCTCGTACGGGGTCTCCCCCGGTTCGACGTACCCGCCCGGGATGTCCATGGAGGGCTTGTACGTAGGACGGACGAGAAGCACACGACCGCTGTCATCGAAGAACAGCGCACCGGCGGCGGCACGGGCCTGGGCGAACGGCGGAGCCTCCTGATCGTTCACAGCCCCGACCTTACGCCACAGGGACTGCCTTCACACGATGTGCAGTCGCCGCGCGAGAGCTGCGAGTTGGAAACTGGGTTTGCCCTTCTGCCTTCTGATCCACGACATCGTGAGCTGGCGGCTGAGGTAGTGATGACGCACCTGCTCCGGAGCGATGGTCTCGGCCTCCAACAGCGCGGCCATCGCGTCGTCGGTACGGTTCCACAGGCTCAAGGCATGCGCCACGGCCAGGCCATGACGAGCGCGACGTTCGATCGGAAGCCCGCTGGTATCCAGCTTCGGCCCCAGTTCCACAGCCACCTGGATGTCTCCCAGCTCGATTGCCGTGGCCACCTGATGGATACGGACGTTCGTCGGCCCGAACGCGGTCCAGACATGGTTGGCGTCACCGCCGAGCCGCACCGCCGCTTCCTGTGCCTCGGCGAGGAACGCGCGTGTCATGCTGCGATCGTCGTCTCGCGCCGCCGCCATCGACCCGGCGAGGTACAGCGTGCCGTACACCGAAAGCAGCTCAGCCGTGGCGTGCGGGAGGTCGGGAGATAGCAGGTCGGCGGCGTCCATCGTGAGCTGCTTGGCTGCCTCGTAGCGACCGTTGGACAGAAGCGCGTGGGTCACGGAGCGAAGCAATGAGGCCGTCACAAGCTGATCATCGGATTGCCGTGCGAAGGACAGTCCCCGCTCGGCGGCGATCCACGCGAGATCAGCCTCACCCACCGTGGCCAGGATGCTGGCAGCCGCGTGGTAGACCTGCCCGAGCACTCCCGATGCGGCCATGCGCGCGTCACCGTTCGCTGCGCGCGCAGCATGATGCGCCTCCCCCAGGAGTCCGGGCAGAGTCCGGATCACGTAGCCGTACCGGGCTCCCTGGTACGCCCGCCACACCTCGGCAAGAGCACGTCGCAGGTCGGCCTGCCCGGAGGGTTCCGCGTTCTCCACGAGCCCGGCCATCGGCGAGAGCTGCCGATAGTCCGTGATCGCGGCGCGCAGTGCTGGGATGGTCTGGTCGCCGCTTCCGTCCGTCCACTCGAACAGGTGCGGCTCGGCCAGTAGATCACCGAGGGACACGTCCAATACGCTCGCCAGGGACTTGATGACGGACAGACGATCCAAGGTGATGCGGTCGTTCTCCACCTTGCTCAGCCAATCGGTGGTTCGTCCCACCAGCCCGGCCAATACGTCCTGAGACATCCCACGCCGTCGCCGATACCAGGCCACGCGCTGGCCGATGGACAGATTGCTGGTCATTCCTCGCATGCACCTCATCCTCATCGGATGCCTACGACGGACCCCTGAATTTCCTTCCGGCCTCACAGCTCGGCCGACACATACCGTCACGCTACGTCACTGCCGTACGTGATGGGAGGTCACTCATGCAACCGCCGAACCGACACCCCACGCCAGAGAAGCACGCCGCCGATGCCCTGGCCGACGCCCTCGCCGCTCATGGCGTATCCGCAGACGTCCATGACGGCTATGGCCTGAGCCTGGTGTCCGTGTGGGTCGGGCTCGTCGTCTGGTGCGACGGCGATTGGTACTGGTGGCGGGCAGGCTGGGACGACCGCCGTAAACGAGTGCTGTACGCCCGCCATCCGGCCATCGAACCGTCGAGAGCCGCGCGCCGGGTCGCCTTCCGCTACGCGGACCTTCAACGACGCCACCCCCTCTCGGAGACGATCCGCAGTCTGCGCCCGGAATCCACGGAAGCGAGCCCCCAGTGAAGGAGATCCTGCGCAGTGGCACGCTTGCGCTGGTGTCCGTGCGGGTCGGAACGGTCGTCAGGTGTCACAACGGGCGGTACTGGTGGCGACCAGCATGGGACGCGAAACGACAGCGAGTCATCTATGCCTGGCCCCCCTCCACCGGGCCCACTCGGTCCGCGTACCGAATCGCTCTCCGCTACACCCGGCTGCGGGAGTCTCGGCCACTCTGTACGCCGGTCGCCGGAGTGCAACCATGCCTATGACCTTGGCGAAGTTGATCGCCGAGTACCCGGAGTGGCAGGTTCACGACATGGCCGCAGGGTGGGCGGCCATTCGGAAACAGTCTGTTCCCTGTACAAGCGGGCAGTCCAACGTCCGTTGCGGGGCGACGTTGGATGAACTGGCCGCGAACCTGCAAGCGGAGACCAGGCTAGGGAAGAAGCAGAGGTCTCTTCGCGGGTCGGTCTGAACGGCCCTGCTCCACGCCGGGCACCACCACAGGCAGCAACCTGGGTGAATCGATGGCAACCCGACCCGGAGCGCAGGGCCTCCAGGCACGAGCACCGGAAGCGGGGCGGCAGGATCTTGAAAGCTCATCGTCGGGGCCGCCGGCCCGCGTGCGGTGGCGCAAGCTACGCGATCTCTCAGTGGAGGACGTCGACAAGTGGCTCGCTGGCAAGACCGGCGAACCGGGCACCCGGTCGGTGAAGAGCGCGATGCGCCGTGACAAGGTCAAGCGAAACGTCGTGGATCTCTGCGACATCCCCGAGGGACGTACTGGACGTCCCTCCAAGGCTCTGACACTGGCCCAAGCTCTCGCCGTCCCCACACAGGCGGAACAGGGCGGCGAGCGCATGCGAGCTTACATCGTCCTCTCCCTGCTGATCGGCGCTCGCACCGAAGAGCTGAGGGCACTTCTCTGGTCGCACGTCGTGGCGTACGACGGGTCCGTGCTGTCAGACTCCGGCGTCCCCATCGAGGACGTCCACGCCTCGTCGGGCACTCCAACACGGTGGTCACCGAGACCGTCTACCGGCATCAGATCCGGCCCGTGATCATGCAGGGAGCTGCGGCGATGGACAAGATCTTCGGGACTTAGTCCCTCACTTAGTCACTCAGACGCCGTTTTCAAGATCAGAGATCGTACGTTTACGCTGGTGGGCGGTACTGGGTTCGAACCAGTGACCCCTCGCTTGTAAGGCGAGTGCTCTACCGCTGAGCTAACCGCCCCCGGATCGGCACTAACCTTACGACACCCGGGGGGCCGATCGCACATTCACCGTCCAGCCGGGGCCCACTTCGGGGCGGCCGGCGGCTCGCCAGCCCAGCAGGGCGGCGCCCAGCATGCCGGCGTCGACGCCCAGCGCGGCCGGGATCAGCGGGGGTGCATCGCGGAAGGCCAGGCGCTTGACCAGGCGCGTGCGTACGGGGTCGAACAGAGCGGGACCGGCTTCGGCCAGGCCGCCGCCGAGGACGATCACCGAAGGGTCCAGCAGCAGCGTGTACGTGGCCAGGGCGAGCGACAGGGCCTCCACGGCCTCGTCCCACACCTCGATGGCGATGGGGTCGTCGGAGGCGACCACCTGCTCGGCGCGTACGCCCTCGACGCCCGCGCGCTGGCTGTAGCGGCGTCCGACCGAGGCCGCCGAGGCGTACGTCTCCAGGCAGCCGAACTGACCGCACGCGCACTGCTCGCCGTCAGGGAAGACGGGGGTGTGGCCGATCTCGCCGGCCCAGCCCGAGGAGCCGCCGTACGGGTCGCCGTTGATGATCGACGCGCCGGCGATACCGGTGCCGATGGGGAGGAAGAGGAAGTCGGAGACACCTTTTCCGGCGCCGAGGATGCTCTCGGCCAGGCCGCCCGTCCGGACGTCGTGGCCCAGCATCACGGGGATGTCCAGGGTGGTGAAGTTCGAGGCGGGGACGTCCCGCCAGCCCAGGTTCGCCGCGTAGAGAGCCGCGCTTTCGGACACCAGCCCAGGGACGGCCAGACCGACGCCTGCCGGGTCGCCGTCGCCGGAGGCGGCCAGGTGGCCGATGAAGTCCGAAATGGCGGACACGACCGCCTCAGGACCGTCGGCGCGAGGGGTGTGGCGCCGCTCGCTCAGCAGCACCTCGCCGGACTCGCTGACCAGGCCGCCCTTCATGGACGTGCCACCGACGTCGAGAGCGACGACGAACGAACTCATAGCGGACACGAAAGGAGACGATAGCGCAGGTCAGCAAATGTCCGAAAAGACGCTTGAGAATCTCTCAGGCAGGGGGGAGCGGGAGTCCGCGCATCGAGACGACGGCGGGACGATCCCGAGCCGGTGATCATCCCAGGCCGACGGCGGGGAGGCGCGGGCGAGACGCGGACGGTCAAGCCCTGCCCAGCACCCGGTTGAGCGCCGCCTCGACCTCCGCCGACAGCCCCGGCGGAGCCCCCGACCCGACGTACGCCCCCTGCTCCCCGAACCCCTCCGACGCCCGAGCCATCCGGACGGCGCCGCAGCCGCGGCACTCGACCTCCCCCAACCGGCAGATGAGCGCGGTGGACCCGCACGTGCCGCAGGAGTCGAGGTCGAGGTCGTGCAGTCGTTGACAGTCCGGGCAGATCAGCACCTGGGACTCGTTGCGCACCCCGCGCTGCCACGGGCTGGCGCCACGGACCGGGTCGGTCTGCCGGGCCCCGCATCGGTAGCAGGGCATCGTTCCCTCCGAGGTCAAGAAATGTCGGCGAGTGCCTTGACGTAGTCGGCGACGTCGCGTGCCGAGGAGATCGGACTGATCACCGACCACCGGATCACGCCCTCGCCGTCGATGACGAAGGTCCCCCGACGCGCGAGCCCCTTCGCCTCATCGAACACACCGTACGCCTGGGCGACCTGTCCGTGTGGCCAGAAATCGGAGAGTAGGGCGAATCCGTAACCTTCCCGATCGGACCAGGCACGCAAGGCGAACACGGAGTCGACGGACACGGCGAGCACCCGCGCGTCGAGAGGCTGGTCACGCAGCGCGGTGAGCTCGCCTTCGCAGATCCCGCTGAAGGCAAGCGGATAGAAGACCAGCACGACCTTCTCGCCCCGGAACATGGACAGTCTCACCGGGGCGCCGTGCTGGTCCTGCAGCTCGAAATCCGGAGCCATGGCGCCGACCTCGGCAGGATGTGCGTTCACAGCGACCATCCTGCCGTATCGGCCGGCCTCGGAGTTTCCTAACGTCGGCCCTTCGGGGCGACGAGCCTGGTCCCGGACCAGTCGGGTGCGGCGGAGATGCTGCTGGTCTGCGAGAGACCCGCGGTAGCGGCATCCTCCCCAATGTCGCTCGGCTCCACGTGGCCATCGCGCCCGGCCTTGGGAGTCAGCAGCCAGATCTGGCCGGCTTCGGCGAGTGCTCGCATGGCGTCGCTGAGGGCGTCGAAGAGGTCCCCGTCGCCGTCGCGCCACCACAGCAGCACAACGTCGACGACGTCGTCACTCTCCTCGTCCAGCATCTCGTTGCCGGTCAGGTCCTCGATGGAGTCGCGAAGCTCGTCGTCGACGTCCTCGTCCCAACCGATCTCCTGCACCACCTGACCCGGCTTGAGGCCAAGTCGTTCGGCCAGGCCGCGCTCGCCCTGCGCCTGACCCGCGGTCGCGCTCACGTTTATCCCTCCTGCTTGAGTGGCCCCGCTCTATGCGGTTTATCGCTTCGGCACAGTCCACACGCTGTGACCCTCAGTCGTCAACGGTCGCCACGGGTACGGCCGTAGTCGGCCAGAATCAACCCGACAAAAACGACAGGCGAACCTGACGTTGCGTGTTGTCGACATTGAGATCGACCAGCGCGACGGACTGCCAGGTGCCCAACGCCATTCTCCCGCCCAGCACGGGGATCGTGGCATATGGCGGGATCAGCGCGGGCATGACGTGTGACCTGCCGTGACCGCGCGAACCGTGGGCATGACGCCAGCGGTCGTCGGCCGGGAGCAGGTCACGCAGTGCGGCGAGCAGATCGTCGTCGCTGCCCGACCCTAGCTCCAGCAGGGCCACGCCCGCGGTCGCGTGCGGTACGAAAACATGCAACAGGCCGTCTTCTCCCTGCGCGCGCACGAAATCTGCGCATTCAGCGGTGATGTCGTGCACGGTCTCACGTGAACCCGTGGCCACGGAGATGATTTCTGATCTCACAGGGAAATCCTACTGAGGCACAACGACGGCATCAGGGCCGGGAAAGACCAGCCCGGTGTGGCCGTCGTCGAACCGCACACTGTAGGGAGGCCCGCCGTCCGTGCCGTGGACCTCGATGATGACGCCGCCCCGCTCCCTTTCGCCGACGGTGTTGCCGTGCATCAGGAGCCGGTCTCCTGCCGTCGCATTCATACCTTCCACATTGGTACGGCGGACCGCCGAGGAAAAGAGCGGATGCCGCGTACGGCGATTTTTTGCCGGGTCTTCATTCGGGCCGAAAACAATGACCGAAACGTTACGCAAGGGGGGCCGGGTGTTCCGGGCTTCGTGGCCGGACGGTGGTTCGGCGGCGGTCCTGGCCGCTTCGGCGTCTCTGCTGGTCAGGGGCATGATCGCGGAGCTTCGGGGTGCCCTGTCGCTTGATGATTCCGATATGGCCTCATTTCTGCAGCGACAGGTCTGAGGGGGCCGGATCGGGTGGCGTCCGTCTGGAGGAGGAGGGGTGAGGGGACGGCGTCCGGCTGAGTGTCCGCGCGCCCGCCGGCCGGTGGAGGTGGCGAGGAGCCCACAGGCGTGGGCCTGCCGACGACTGCGGCCACACCTCTTGAATAGGCGGGTAAAAGGTATGGGCTCCACGCCTGAGGCCTCGGTGGGTCGATCACGAGGCGAAGAGCGAGGCATGGCCAGACACCGCACGCCTTCGGCGCGCCGGGACAGGCTCCCAAGCCGCCTTGGGCCCTGACCCCTGCGGCACGCCTCAAGGTCCCCGCCGGGGCCAAACCCCCACAAGGTCCCCCGCCAGGCCGCGCACCCACCCGGAGCAACCCAAGGGGCGAGGT
This sequence comes from Nonomuraea sp. NPDC047529, assembly GCF_040642995.1. NCBI lineage: Bacteria > Bacillati > Actinomycetota > Actinomycetes > Streptosporangiales > Streptosporangiaceae > Nonomuraea > Nonomuraea sp. NPDC047529. The sequence continues at coordinate 78,613 of NZ_JBEYTJ010000009.1, forward strand.
GGTGTTGGTCTGCGCCCTTCGCGAACGCGCGCCCCGCCGGGTCGCACCGCGAGGTGGGTGGTTAGACTCGCGCGGCGCGCCACCCGACCCATGCCGCCAACGCCCGCTCATCATCAACACCCCCGCCGGGCAGGCCCGGCGGACACCCCGCCCACGCCGCCCACTCCGACCCACGCCCGCCCAACCCGACCCGCATCCCGCCGACGCGCCCCAGCCCGGGCCCGCGTCCCAGCCCGGGCCCGGGGCTGCGGCTGCGTGAGAAGCGGCCGGTTCGGGGGAGGGGTGAGGGCGGCGGCCGACCCACCGGGACAGCCCCCTAGGATTGGGGCGAAATTTCGTCCGTTTTCTAGTCTTGTTAAATTGCTCCACCGATGTAACCTTTGGTGGCTATTCGTCCTACCATCGGTGGTCTAGGCCACCAACATGGCCCTGCCAGCAGGGACGCTCTGGTTACCCGTCAGTAGAGATGCGTTTTCTACGGCTAGCGACCAGGATGGAAGGCGACCCAGACCAGACTTCAGTCATTCTCGGAAGGCGAGACCCAGTGGCTTCCGGACGCCAGCGATTCTCGATCATCAGCGACGGCCTACCCAGCCAGCTGCCTGATGTCGACCCCAGTGAGACCAACGAGTGGCTCGAGTCTCTCGACAATGTCGTCAAGACCGAAGGCCGCACCAGAGCCCGCTACCTCATGCTCCGCATGCTGGAACGGGCCCGCGAGCACCAGGTCGGCGTGCCGGGCTTGCGCAGCACCGACTACATCAACACGATCCCGCCGGAGCGCGAGCCCTGGTTCCCGGGCGACGAGCACGTCGAGCGGCGCATCCGCGCCTACATCCGGTGGAACGCGGCGGTCATGGTGTCGCGGGCCAACGCCCGCACGAACGTGGGCGGCCACATCGCCACCTACGCCTCGGCGGCCTCGCTCTACGAGGTGGGCTTCAACCACTTCTTCCGCGGCAAGGACCACGGCGAGTCGGGCGACCAGGTGTTCTTCCAGGGCCACGCCGCGCCGGGCATCTACGCCCGCGCCTTCCTGGAGGGCCGTCTCAACGAGGCGCAGCTCGACGCGTTCCGGCAGGAGTTGTCGCACGGCTTCCACGGCCTGCCCTCCTACCCGCACCCGCGGCTCATGCCCGACTTCTGGGAGTTCCCGACGGTCTCCATGGGTCTCGGCCCGATCGGTGCGATCTACCAGGCGCGGTTCAACCGCTACCTGCTCAACCGCGAGCTCAAGGACACCTCGCGCAGCCACGTGTGGGCCTTCCTGGGCGACGGCGAGATGGACGAGCCCGAGTCGCTCGGCGCGATCGGCCTGGCCGCCCGCGAGGAGCTGGACAACCTCACGTTCGTCATCAACTGCAACCTGCAGCGGCTCGACGGCCCGGTGCGCGGCAACGGCAAGATCATCCAGGAGCTGGAGTCGTACTTCCGCGGCGCCGGCTGGAACGTGATCAAGGTCGTCTGGGGCCGCGACTGGGACCCGCTGCTCGCGGCCGACGTCGACGGCGTGCTGGTCAACCAGATGAACACCACGCCCGACGGCCAGTTCCAGACCTACTCGGTCGAGACCGGCGGCTACATCCGCGACCACTTCTTCGGCGGCGACCCGCGCCTGCGCAAGATGGTCGAGCACCTGTCCGACGACGACATCCGCAAGCTGTCGCGCGGCGGCCACGACTACCGCAAGGTCTACGCGGCCTTCAAGGCGGCCCGCGAGCACGTCGGCCAGCCGACGGTGATCCTCGCCCAGACCATCAAGGGCTGGACGCTGGGCAAGGACTTCGAGGCGCGCAACGCCACCCACCAGATGAAGAAGCTCACCAAGGCCGAGCTGAAGGAGTTCCGCGACCGGCTCTACCTGCCGATCCCGGACTCGGCCCTGGAGGGCGAGCTTCCTCCGTACTTCCACCCGGGCGAGAACGACCCGGAGATCCAGTACATGAAGGAGCGGCGCGCGGCGCTCGGCGGCGTGCTGCCCAAGCGGGTCATGCGCGCCAAGCCGGTCAAGCTGCCCGGCGACGACGTCTACAGCCAGTTCCGCAAGGGCTCGGGCAAGCAGCAGGTCGCCACGACCATGGCGTTCGTGCGCCTGCTGAAGGACCTCATGCGCGACAAGGAGATCGGCCACCGGTTCGTGCCGATCATCCCCGACGAGGCCCGCACGTTCGGTCTCGACGCGATGTTCCCGACCGCCAAGATCTACTCGCCCCACGGGCAGACGTACGAGGCGGTCGACAGGGAGCTGCTGCTGTCGTACAAGGAGGCCGTGCAGGGGCAGATCCTGCACGAGGGCATCAGCGAGTCGGGCTCGATGGCCTCGACCATCGCGGCCGGCACCGCCTACGCCACGCACGGCGAGCACATGATCCCGGTCTACATCTTCTACTCGATGTTCGGCTGGCAGCGCACCGGCGACCAGATGTGGCAGATGGGCGACCAGATGGGCCGCGGCTTCCTGCTCGGCGCCACCGCCGGTCGCACCACGCTCAACGGCGAGGGCCTGCAGCACGAAGACGGCCACACGCCGCTCATCGCCTCGACGAACCCGGCCGCGGTCTCCTACGACCCGTCCTGGGCCTTCGAGGTCGCCCACATCGTCAAGGACGGCCTGCGCCGCATGTACGGCGAGCAGCCCGAGGACGTCTTCTACTACCTGACCGTCTACAACGAGCCCTACCTGCAGCCCGCGCAGCCGGCCGATCTCGACGTCGAGGGCCTGCTCAAGGGCCTGTACAAGTTCGCCGAGGCGCCGCAGACGCAGGGTCCGAAGGCCAACATCCTGGTCTCCGGCGTGGCCGGTCCCTGGGCCATGGAGGCTCAGCGGCTGCTGGCCGAGGAGTGGGGCGTGTCGGCCGACGTGTGGTCGGCGACGTCGTGGACCGAGCTGCGGCGCGAGGCGCTGGCGTGCGAGGAGCACAACCTGCTCAACCCCGACGCCGAGCAGCGCGTCCCGTACGTGACGCAGGTGCTCTCGCAGGCCGACGGGCCGTTCGTGGGCGTCAGCGACTACATGAAGGCGGTCCAGGACCAGATCGCGCAGTGGGTGCCGGGTGACTGGTCCTCGCTGGGCACCGACGGGTTCGGCCTGTCCGACACCCGCTCGGCGCTGCGCCGCCACTTCCACGTGGACGCCGCCTCGATCACGCTGGCCGTGCTCACCCGGCTGGTCAAGCGGGGCGAGCTCGACGGCGAGGTGCTGCGCGAGGCCATCGCCCGCTACCACCTGAAGAACGGCGTCACCGAAGCCGGCGGCGCGGAGAGCAACGACACCCAGTCGATGGGCGTCTGAGTCATCCGGAAGGGGCGCTCCCGCGAAGAACTTCTCGCGGGAGCGCCGTCATGTCCGGGCCTCCGCGCGGTCAGCCGGATGAGGCGGCACGTCCAGGAGGGGTGCGTGCCGCCTCACCCAGGTTTGACGCGGGGTCCCGTATGGTGGGCACTACTTCCCCCGGAGACACGAAGGGGAATGTTCGTATGCGACGCGTCCTAGCCGCCGCCCTGCTCGTGACGGCCGCGGGCTGCGCGAGTGCACCCGCAGAGCCCGCCACCGACGGCCCCGGCGCCGACACCGACAAGATCGTCTGGGGGCCGTGCACCGACATCAGGCGCCCGGACGGCGAGCCACCGGCCAAGACGGACGCCTCGGTGCGCTGCGGCAAGCTGGCGGTGCCCCTCGACTACTCCCGCCCCGACGGTGAGAAGCTGGAACTGGCGCTCATCAAGCTGTCGGCCACCGATCCCAAGAAGCGGCTCGGCTCGATGGTGTTCAACTTCGGCGGGCCGGGCGCCTCCGGCGTGGACACCCTCGACCAGGCGGCCAAGGCGCTCACCTCCCTGCGCGCCCACTACGACCTGGTCAGCTTCGACCCGCGCGGCGTCGAGCGCAGCTCGGGCGTACGCTGCGGCGACAGCGCGCAGATGGACCGGTTCGTCTCGCTGAACACGCTGCCCACCAACGCGCAGACGCACCAGGAGAGCCTGGACGCCAACAAGGAGTTCGCCCGGCTCTGCCAGGAGCACTCCGGCAAGATCCTCCCCTACGTCGGCACCGTGAACGCAGCCCGCGACATGGACCGCATCCGCGCCGCCGTCGGCGACCCCAAGCTCAACTACGTCGGCATGTCGTACGGCACCCAGCTCGGCGCCGTCTACGCCACCCAGTTCCCCCAGAACGTGGGCCGCATGCTGCTCGACGCGCCCCTCGACCCGACGGTCACCTTCGAGCAGCGCACGCTGACCCAGACCCGCGGCTTCCAGCAGGCGTACGAGAGCTTCCTGCGCAGCTGCGTCAAGGGCGGCTGCGAGGTCGGCAAGGACGTGACCGCCGCGAACGCCAACGTCGAGAACCTGATGAACCAGCTCACCACCAAGCCGCTGCAGGTGGACGGCCGGCAGCTCACCCAGGGCCTGGCCTCCACCGGCGTGGCCGCCGCCCTGTACTCGGAGCTGACCTGGCCGTTCCTGGAGAAGGCGCTCGGCGACGCGCTGAAGGGCCACGGCGAGGCGCTGATGTACCTGGCCGACTCCTACACCGGACGCTCGGAGGACGGCACCTACTCCACCCAGATGACCAGCTTCCCGGCCATCACCTGCGTGGACACCGCCGAACGGCCCAGCGAGGCCGAGCTGCGGCGCACCGAGGAGGCGGCGCTGAAGATCTCGCCGCTGTTCGGCAGCGAGGGCTCGGGCGGCCTGTGCCGGGTGTGGCCGGCCCAAGGCAGCAACCAGGCGCGGCACGTCAACGCCACCGGCTCGGCGCCGATCCTGGTCGTGGGCGGCAAGGGCGACCCGGCCACGCCGTACCAGTGGGCGCCGCGGCTGACGGCCCAGCTCAGGACCGCACGGCTGGTCACGTACGAGGGCGAGGGGCACGGGGCGTACCTGTCGGGCAGCAAGTGCGTGCAGGGGCTCGTGGACGCGTACCTGGTGGAGGGCAAGCTGCCCAGCAGGGGCGCGACCTGCCCGGCGGCCTAGTGTGTGACGGGTGACCGACAACGACACCTTCATCACCCGGATCGAGGACGAGGCCGCGCGGTTGGCGGCGCTGGCGACCGACCTGTCGGTCCCGGTGCCGACCTGCCCGGGATGGACGTTCGCCGAGCTCGTCACGCACGTCGGCCAGACTCATCGCTGGGCGGCGTACGTGCTGCGCAACCAGGTGCGGGAGCGCGTCTGGTCGCGGCAGGTGCCCAGCGGGCTCGCGGAGGGGGCGAGCGGCGACGCCGCCTGGCTCCTGGCGGGGGCCGCCGACCTGCTGGACGTGCTGCGCGCCACCGACCCGGACCTCGCGGTGTGGACGTGGGGGCCGGACCTGCGGGCCGGGTGGTGGGCGCCCAGGATGCTCTTCGAGCTGGTGATCCACCGGGCCGACGCCGAGCTCGCACTCGGCCTGGACCCGGAGATCCCGGCGGCGACCGCCGTGGACGGCATCGAGGAGTTCCTGCACAACCTGCCGTACGCGACCTGGGTGACCCGGTCGCTGGCCGGGCTCGGCGCGGAGGGGGCCACGATCCACCTCCACGCGAGCGACCTCGACGGCGAGTGGACCGTGACGCAGGGCGCCGCCGGGGCGGTCAGCTGCGAGCGCGGCCACACCAAGGGCGACGCCGCCGTACGCGGCCCGGCGAGCGAGCTGCTCCTGCTGCTCTACGGTCGGCGGCCCCCGCGGTCGCCGGCCGTCTTCGGCGACCGCGACCTGCTGACCCGCTGGCTGGCGGCCGCCGCCTTCTGAGAACGCCCCCTGCCGGGGGAAGGGGCCCTGGACGCGCCGCCGCTCGGCGATCGGCGGCGTGTCCAGGGCGGGTGAACCGCTCCGAGACGGGACGGCCTCGGTCGCGCGGCCCCGGTTCGGCGGGGAAGGTGCTTCCCCGGGGGCGCGATCGCGGGCACGGTCCCGCGCGCTCCGGCGGCGTCCGCCGCCGGGCGGGCTCACCTGCGGTGAAAGACTCCGAACAGACTGCCCGAGACGTCACGCAGATAGGCGAAGTCGGTGCCGGCGCCGTCGTCGATCACCTTCATGACCACCTTGCCGCCGAGCGACTCGCTCTTGGCGCACGCGGCCTCGACGTCGGCGACCTGCACGTGGAACACCGCGTGGGCGGGGAAGTCGCCCTTGGTGTTGAACAGCCCGCCGCCGGGACGCTCGCCGCCCGGGTAGTTGACCATGCGGTAGTCGAGCGGGCCGTCGTCGTCGCGGCTGAACGACCAGCCGAACAGCTCGCCGTAGAAGCGCTCGGCGCCTTCGGGGTCATCGGTCGCGACCTCGAACCAGGTCACCGTGTTGTCCATCGTCATCTCCTCGTCTTTCGAACAAGACAACGATGTATCGCTATGGCGACAACCCTATGTCGGTGTTTTCGCATGTTTAATCGAGCATGGTTCCGCGTACGACCATCTCCGGCACGTCGGGGGCGAACCCTTCGAGCGGCCGCTCGGGACAACGCTCGACGGTGACGACGGCCGAGGCGATGCGGTCGAGCCGGAAGACGCGGACGTCCTCCCGCAACCGGCACCACGCCACGAGGTACCAGAAACCGCCGCGCCCGCCCAGGAACACCCCCGGTTCGACGTCGCGCGAGGTGAGCGCACCCTTGGCGTCGGCGTAGTCGAGCCTGAGCACGCGCCGCCGCAGCAGCGCCTCCTCGATCGCCCGGGAGATGCCCTCGGCGCCGAGCGGCCGGATCTGGGAGCCGGGCTCGGGCGGCTCGCTGACGAGTTGCACCCGCCGCGCCAGCTCCCTGGCCAGGTCGCCCTCGGGCCCCGGCATGGCCGAGACCACCTTGCGTAACGCGCTGCGGGCCTGGCGGCCGAACGGCTGGTCGCCGGCCTGGCTGAGCGCCACCGCGATGGCCACCGCCTCGGCCGGGGTGAAGTTGAGCGGGGGCAGCGACATCTTCTTGTCGAGGGCGTAGCCGCCCCTGCGACCGGGCTCGGCGTAGATCGGCACCCCGGACCCCTGCAACGCGGTGATGTCGCGCTCGATGGTGCGCACGCTGACCTCGAACCGCTCGGCGAGCTCGCGGGCGGAGCGGCAGCGTGGCGCGATGGCGCGCAGGTCCTCGACGAGCGCATAGAGCCGGTCGGTACGGTTCACAGCCGGAACGCTACGCGCCGCCACCGACAATCACCGGCCCCGCACGGGCCACGCAAGAACGCCCTAACCGCCCGGACACCCACCTCTCACGCCGCCGTCCACTCCAGGAGCCGTTCCAGGGGCCAGGTGTTGACGATGCGGCCGGCCTCGATGCCGCACCGGGCCGCCCGCTCGCAGCCGAACCGCTGCCAGTCGAGCTGACCGGGCGCGTGCGCGTCGGAGTCGATCGAGAACACGCACCCCGTCTCGTACGCCAGCCGCATGAGCCGCTTGGGCGGGTCGAGCCGGTCGGGCCTGGAGTTGATCTCCACGGCGACCCCGAACCGCCGGCACGCCTCGAAGACCAGCTCGGCGTCGAACTCCGACTCCGGCCTCTTGACCCCGCGCTCGCCGCCGGCCCGCACGACTCGCCCCGTGCAGTGCCCCAGCACGTCGACCAGGGGGTTGGCGACGGCGGTGACCATGCGGCGGGTCATCTCCTCGCGGTCCATGCGCAGCTTGGAGTGGACGCTGGCCACGACCACGTCGAGCCGTCCGAGCAGGGCCGGGTCCTGGTCGAGCGAGCCGTCGAGGTTGACGTCGACCTCGATGCCGGTCAGGATCCGGAACGGCGCCAGCCGCTCGTTGAGCCCGGCCACCACGTCGAGCTGCCGTTCCAGCCGCTCGGCCGACAGCCCCTTGGCCACGGTCAGGCGCGGCGAGTGGTCGGTCAGCGCCCAGTACTCGTGGCCGAGCCCCCTGGCGGCCTCGGCCATCTCCTCGATCGGCGAGCCGCCGTCGGACCAGTCGGAGTGGCTGTGCAGGTCGCCCTTCAGCGCCTCGCGCAGGGCCGCGGTCTCGGCGTCGAGCTCGACGCCCTCGGTGGCCCGCAACCTACGCAAATACGTCGGAACCTGTCCGTCGAGGGCTTCGTTGATCACGAGGGCGGTGACCTTGCCGATGCCGGGGAGGTCGCCCAGCCCGCCGGCGGCGGCCAGCCGTGTGAGCTCCCCTTCCGGCAGGTCGTCCACGACCGCGGCCGCGCGGCGGAACGCGCGGACCCGGTAGGTGGGCTCACCTGCGCGTTCGAGCAGGAAGGCGATCTCGCGCAGGGCCTGAACCGGTTCCATGAGTCCATTCATACCCGAGCGGACGGTCACCGGCGTTGAACGGGGACAAGGCCCACCGATAGGCTGATCGCCCAGGAAAGCAGGAGCTAGATGGCATATCCGCCGCCGCACAAGCCGGCCCCCACACCCCCGCGCAAGTCGTCCAAGGCCGTCCCGCTGACCATTCTCGGGGTCCTGTCGGTGATGCTGGTCGGCTACTGCGCCGCCACCCAGGACGACGACGACGTCACCGCCGACTGCGTGGTGCAGCTCGACGACGGCACGTACGAGGTCGTCGACGACGACTACTGCGACGACGACGGCGGCAGCGGCGGCAGCGGGTCCCACTTCTACGGCGGTTCGCGCGGCGCGTACCTGTGGTACTACGGCGGCCACCGGGTGGGCAACCGCATGCAGGGCGGCACCACGTACCGGCCGTCGGACGTCAACATCTCCAGCCGCAGCGGCAAGTCGATCCAGCGCGGCGGCTTCGGCAACAGCTGGGGCGGCGGGAGCTGACGTGCGCCGCGAGCATGGCATCGTCCGTCCCGGCTGGGAGAAGACGATCGAGAGCCAGGGCCTGGCCTACCACCGGGCGGCCCACCCCGAGGGCCTGAACAGGCCCTACTGGGACGAGTCGGTCCACTATGTCCTGTCCCTGGAGGAGGTGGAGTCGCTGGAGGCGCAGGTCGAGGAGCTGCACGGCATGTGCCTGCGGGCCGTCGAGCACGTCGTCTCGACCGGCCGCTACGCCGACTTCGCCGTCCCCGAGTGGGCCGGGGACGCCGTGGCGCGCTCCTGGGAGCGCCGCGACCCCCACCTCTACGGCCGCTTCGACCTGCGCTACGACGGCACGGGCCCGGCCCGGCTGCTGGAGTACAACGCCGACACGCCGACGTCGCTGCTGGAGTCGTCGGTGATCCAGTGGTTCTGGCTCCAGGACACCCACCCCGGCGACGACCAGTGGAACTCCATCCACGAGCGGCTGATCGAGCGGTGGCGCGAGCTGCCGCTGCCGCCCGGCCCCACGCACTTCGCCTTCACCAACGCCGACGAGACGGGCGAGGAGGCCATGACGGTCGCCTACCTGCAGGAGACCGCCGAGCAGGCGGGCCGCCGGACGGTCGCCGTGGCCATGGAGGACATCGGCTGGGACGAGCTCAACCGCCGTTTCGTCGACGCCGGCGAGGAGATGATCCGCTCGGCGTTCAAGCTCTACCCCTGGGAGTGGATGCTGGCCGACGACTTCGGCCGGCACGCGGTGCGCCACTCCACCTGGATCGAGCCGCTGTGGAAGTCGCTGCTGTCGAACAAGGCGCTGCTGGCCGTGTTGTGGGAGCTCTACCCCGGCCATCCGAACCTGCTGCCCGCCTACCTCGACGGCCCGCGCGAGCTGACCTCCTACATCGCCAAGCCGCTGCTCGGCAGGGAGGGCGCGTCCATGCGCATCGTCACCCCCGAGGGCACCCAGGAGACCCCGGGCCGCTACGGCCGGGAAGGCTACGTGTTCCAGGGTTTCGAGGCCCTGCCCGCGTTCGAGGGCCAGCGGCCGGTGCTCGGCGCCTGGATGGTCGCCGACGAGGCCGCCGGGCTCGGCATCAGGGAGACCACCGGCCTGATCACCGACGACACCTCCTCCTTCGTTCCGCATCGCATAGCGGACTGAAGCCCCCCTTGATTGGAAATGACGTGACTCTTCTCGAAGTCCTGGCCCGCGGCGCGGGCGCCATCGCCGCCTACGCGGCCGTCGGCGTGGTCCTGCTGATCATCGGCTTCTACGTGATCGACTGGGCCACGCCCGGCAAGCTGAGCGAGATCATCCGTACCGAGCGCAACGCCAACGCCACGCTGCTCACCATGTCCGCGCTGGCCGCGATCGGGCTCATCGTGGCCGCCTCCATCCGGGCCTCCGGCGGCCAACTGGCCGAAGGGCTGGCGGGCACGGCCGTGTTCGGCCTGGTCGGCATCGTGGTGCAGACCGTGGCGATGCTGGTGTTCGACAAGGTCGTGGGCATCTCCGTACGTGAGCTGGTGAAGGAGCCCGAGCTCCAGCCCGGCGCGCGCCTGCTCGCGGTGACCCACGTGGCGATCGGCCTGATCACGGCGGTTGCGGTCATCTGAAACACCACCGTTCCGGTCATCGGAACCGACCTGGCACTCTAGGAGGCGTGACAGACCGGACCCGGGAGGACACGACGCGCAGGCTCGAGCGCGCGATGGGCGCGCTCGGCACGGCGGCGATGGCACGCATGGACGACCAGCTCCCCTGGTTCCGCGCGCTCAGCGCCGAGGACCGCTCGTGGGTGGGCCTGGTGGCCCAGGCCGGCATCGCCGCGTTCGTGGAGTGGTTCCAGCACGCCGGCGAGAACCGGCCCACGCCCAGCATCGAGTTCTTCGGCACGGCCCCGCGCGAGCTCAAACGCTCGATCTCGCTCCAGCAGACCGTCGACATCGTCAGGATCGTGGTCGAGGTGGTCGAGGCCCAGACCGACGAGCTGGCCGCGCCGGGCGGCGAGGACCAGCTCCAGCAGGCCATGCTGCGCTACACCCGCGACGTGGCCTTCGCCGCCGCCCACGTCTACGCCCGCGAGGCCGAGGCCCGCGGCTCCTGGGACGCCCGGCTGGAGGCGCTGATCGTCGACGCGCTGGTGCGGGGCGAGGTCGACGACGGCCTCCACTCCTGGGCCGCGGCCCTCGGCTGGACCTCCTCCCCCGTCGTCGTGATCGCCGGGCACGCCCCCGACGACGACCCCCGCGCGGTCATCGACGGCCTGCGCGAGAAGGGCCGCCGCATCGGCATGGACCTGCTGGCCGGCGTGCAGGCCGACCGGCTGATCGTGATCGTGGGCGGCGCCGACAGCGTCCAGGACGCGGCCCGGCAGGTCGTGGCGCGCTTCGGCGTGGGCCCGATCGTCATCGGCCCCGAGGTGCCCGATCTGCACGCCGCCGCGCGGTCGGCACGGGCCGCGCTGGCCGGGCTGAAGGCGTCCGCGGGCTGGCCGGACGCGCCCAGGCCGGTGCACGCCGAGGACCTGCTGGCCGAACGCGCGCTCGACGGCGACACCGACGCCAGGGAGCAGCTCATCGAGAACGTCTACCTGCCGTTGGCCGGCACACCCCTGCTCGATACGCTTGCCACATACCTCGAACAGGGCACCTCCCTGGAGGCGACGGCGCGGCTGCTGTTCGTGCACCCGAACACGGTCCGCTACCGTCTGAAGAAGATCACCGAACTCACGGGCTACCAGCCCACCGAGGGCAGGTCGGCCTTCACGCTACAGGTCGGCCTCATCCTCGGCAGGCTTTCTGAGGGCGCTGCGGCATGGCGGGCCCTAACGTAACATTCCCGAAATCTTCACTGTAGGGTTCCTACAAAACACCCCGGACAAAGTTCGTACGGATCTCCATCCGCGTGTCGAAGTTCTACAGGGCATGGTGGTTTTTGTGCTTGTACTCGTCGCTCCGGGCCAAGGTGCCCAAACCCCAGGCTTCCTGACCCCCTGGCTCGAGCTGCCCGGCCTCGCCGACAGACTCGGCGCGTGGTCGGAGGTCGCCGGGATCGACCTGGTCGCCTACGGCACCACCGCCGACGCCGACGAGATCCGCGACACCGCCGTCGCCCAGCCGCTGCTCGTGGCCGCAGCGCTGGCCGCCGCCGAGGCGCTGGGGGCCTCCCCCGACGTGCTGGCCGGCCACAGCGTGGGCGAGTTCGCCGCGGCCGCGCTGGCCGGGGTGCTCACCCCGGAGCAGGCGCTGAGCCTGGTCCGCGAGCGCGCCCAGGCCATGGCCAAGGCCGCCGCCGTGACCGAGACCGGCATGACGGCCGTGCTCGGCGGCGTGGAGGCCGACGTGCTGGCCGCGATCGAGCGCCACGGGCTGGCCCCGGCCAACATCAACGGCGCGGGCCAGATCGTGGCGGGCGGCACGCTGAAGCAGCTCGCCGCCTTCAAGGACGACGCGCCCGCCCGTGCCAGGCTCATCCCGCTCAAGGTGGCCGGCGCGTTCCACACCGGTCACATGGCCCCGGCCGTCGACACCCTGCGCGAGGCGGCCTGGAACGTCGTGCCCGGCGACCCGCGGGTCACGCTGCTGTCCAACGCCGACGGCCGGCCCGCCGCCACCGGCGCCGAGTTCGTCCAGCGGCTCATCTCGCAGATCAGCAGCCCCGTCCGATGGGACCTGTGCATGGCGACGATGGCCGAGCTGGGCGTGACCAAGATGATCGAGCTGCTGCCCGGCGGCACGCTGACCGGGCTCGCCAAGCGCGGCCTGCGGGGCGTCGAGACCGTGGCGCTGAAGACACCCGACGACCTCGACGCGGCCAGGGAGCTGATCAAATGAGGATCCCCGACATCGCCCCAGGCGCCCGGATTCTGGCCTTCGGCCATTACCAGCCGGACAACGTCGTCACCAACGACGACCTGGCCAAGACCATGGAGACCAACGACGAGTGGATCCAGTCCCGCGTCGGGATCAAGGAGCGCCGGGTCGCCTCCGCCAACGAGTCCGTGGAGGACATGGCGGCCCAGGCCGGCGGCAAGGCGCTGGCCGCCAGCGGCCTGACCCCCGACGAGATCGACCTGGTGATCGTGGCCACCTGCACGCTGGAGACCCAGATCCCCAACGCCGCGGCCGTCGTGGCCCACCGGCTGGGCATCAAGTCCCCGGGCGCGTTCGACGTCAACGCCGCCTGCGCCGGCTTCTGCTACGCGCTGGCCACCGCCAGCGCCGCGGTCCGCGGCGGCGCGGCCAGGAACGTGCTGGTCATCGGCTCGGAGAAGCTGTCGCAGTGGGTCGACTGGACCGACCGGTCCACGGCCGTGATCTTCGCCGACGGCGCCGGCGCCGCCGTGGTCGGCCCGTCCGACACGCCCGGCATCGGCCCGGTGGTGTGGGGCAGCTCCGGTGACAAGTCCGAGGCCATCTCCATCGCCGACCGCACGAAGTTCCTCGCCCAGGAGGGCCAGACGGTCTTCCGCTGGGCCACCGCGCTGCACCCGGTGGCCCTGGAGGCGTGCGCCCGCGCCGGGGTCGACCCCTCGGAGCTGGCGGCGTTCGTGCCCCACCAGGCCAACCTGCGCATCATCGAGGCCATCGCACGCAAGCTCGGTGCCGACAAGGCCGTCATCGGCCGTGACATCGTCACCGCGGGCAACACGTCGGCGGCCTCCATTCCGCTCGCGCTCTCGCGGATGCTGGAGCGCGGCGAGGTCCGCTCAGGCGACCTCGCGCTCATCCTCGGCTTCGGCGCCGGTCTGACCTATGCGGGCCAAGTGATCGAGATTCCGTAGGATCCGGTACGGCGCCCGCCGTACTTGTTCAGAGCTCGTACGGCGAGAGCCGTACAGAAACCAGAAAATAAAGGAGAAGTAGCGACATGGCTGCCACCGAGCAGGAGATCCTCGCGGGCCTCGGCAAGATCATCAACGAGATCACCGGCATTCCGGCCGGCGAGGTGACCCCGGAGAAGAGCTTCGTCGACGACCTCGACATCGACTCCCTGTCCATGGTCGAGATCGCCGTGGCCGCTCAGGACGAGTTCGGCGTCGAGATCCCCGACGACCAGCTGAAGAACCTGAAGACGGTCAAGGACGTCCTCAACTTCATCCAGGCCTGACAAAACAGTTCTGACCAGTAAGGAGCGCGAAAACGTGAGTGCGAACCGGGTACGTGTCGTCGTCACCGGGCTTGGCGCGACGACGCCCGTCGGTGGAGACGTCACCTCGACCTGGACGGCGCTCCTCGCCGGTCAGTCGGGTGTGGAGACCCTCACCACGGAGTGGATCGACTCCGTCCCCGTGCGGTTCGCGGGGACGGCGGCGGTCGACCCCACCGAGGTGCTGCCCCGCCCCGAGGCCCGCCGTCTCGACCGCAGCGAGCAGTTCGCCCTGGTCGCCGCCCGGGAGGCCTGGCAGGACGCCGGCGCCCCCGAGGTGGCCCCCGAGCGGCTGGGCGTCGTGGTCTCCAGCGGCATCGGCGGCATCACCACCACGCTGACCGCCTACGACACGTGGAAGGAGCGCGGCTGGAACCGGCTGTCGCCCTTCACCGTGCCGATGCTCATGCCCAACGGCCCGGCCGCCTGGATCGGCATCGACCTGGGCGCCCAGGCGGGCGTGCACGCCACCGTCTCCGCCTGCGCCTCCGGCGCCGAGGCGATCGGCTACGCCATGGACATGATCCGGCTCGGCCGCGCCGACGTGGTGGTCGCGGGCGGCACCGAGGCCGCCATCCACGGCCTCAACATCGCGGCCTTCGCCGCCGCGCGGGCGATGTCCACCCGCAACGACGACCCGCAGGGCGCCTCCCGGCCGTGGGACCGCGACCGCGACGGGTTCGTGCTCGGCGAGGGCGCCGGCATCGTGGTGCTGGAGTCCGAGGAGCACGCCAAGGCGCGCGGCGCGCGCATCTACGCCTACGCCGCCGGTGTCGGCTACTCGGCCGACGCCCACCACATCACGCAGCCCGAGCCCGAGGGCCGCGGCATCATCATGGCGATGACGCAGGCGCTGACCGACGCCGAGATCACCGGCCTCGACGTCAAGCACGTCAACGCCCACTCCACGTCCACCCCGGCGGGCGACGTCGGCGAGGTGCAGGCCGTGGCCAAGGCCATCGGCACCCACCCGCTGGTCACCTCGACCAAGTCCATGACCGGTCACCTGCTCGGCGGCGCGGGCGGCATCGAGTCCGTCTTCACGATCAAGGCGCTGCAGGAGCGGATCGTCCCGGCCACCATCAACCTCGACAACCTCGACGACGGCATCGAGGTCGACATCGTCCACGGCGCGAACCGTCCGCTGCCGCAGGGCGACCTCGCCGCCGTCAACAACTCCTTCGGGTTCGGCGGGCACAACGTCACCGTCGTCTTCAAGGGGGCTTGATGACCGTACTGGACAGCCGGGTGGTGGGTGAGGGCTCCGGCCAGGAGCCCGCCGATCCCCGTGATCCAGTCGTCCGCCTGACAGCGCTGCTCGACGAGGGCTCGCTGCGGCTCATCACCCCAGAGGACAAAAGCGGCGTCCTGGCCGCCATGGGCCGGATCGAGGGCGTGCCCGTCGCCGCCTTCTGCAGCGACGCCCGCTTCCAGGGCGGCGCGATGGGCAGCGAGGGCTGCGAGCACATCGTGCACGCCTACGACGTGGCCGTCCGCGAGCGGGTGCCGGTCATCGGCATCTGGCATTCCGGCGGCGCCCGGCTCGCCGAGGGCGTCGAGTCGCTGCACGCCGTCGGCCGGGTGTTCGCGGCCATGACCAAGGCGTCGGGCGTCGTGCCGCAGATCTCGGTGGTCGTCGGCCCGGCCGCCGGCGGCGCCGCCTACGGCCCCGCGCTCACCGACCTGGTGATCCTGGCCGACACCGGCCGCATCTTCGTGACCGGCCCCGACGTCGTGCGCAGCGTCACCGGCGAGAACGTCGACGCCGAGGCGCTGGGCGGCCCCGAGCCCCACAGCAGGCGCAGCGGCGTGGTGCACGTCGTCACCAAGACCGAGGCCGACGCCTACCTCCAGGCGCGCCGGCTCGCCACGCTGCTCGGCCACCAGGGCAGGGTGCGTCCCGGCGAGGTGGAGGAGGTCGACTTCTCCTCCTTGCTGCCCGAGTCCGCGCGGCGCGCCTACGACGTCAAGCCGCTGGTCAACGGCCTGCTCGACGAGGACGGCGTCGAACTGCACGCCAAATGGGCGCCCAACGTCGTCACGTCGCTGGGCCGCCTCGGCGGCCGGACGGTCGGCGTCGTCGCCAACAACCCGTTGCGGCTGGCCGGCTGCCTCGACGCCACGTCCGCCGAGAAAGCCGCCCGCTTCGTACGTATGTGTGACGCCTTCGGGGTGCCATTGGTTGTCCTCGTGGACGTCCCCGGTTACCTGCCGGGTGTGGGCCAGGAGCACGACGGCGTGGTCCGGCGCGGCGCCAAGCTGCTGCACGCCTTCGCCGAGGCCTCGGTTCCCAGGATCACCCTGGTCACGCGCAAGGCGTACGGCGGGGCGTACGTCGCGATGAACTCGCGGGCGCTGGGCGCGACCAAGGTGTTCGCCTGGCCGACCACCGAGGTGGCGGTCATGGGGGCCGTGGCGGCGGTGCGCGTGCTCAAGCGCCGCGAGCTCGCGGCGGCCTCCGACGAGGAGCGGCCGGCGCTGGAACAGCGGCTCGCCGAGGAGCACGAGAAGCTCGCCGGCGGCCTGGCCCGCGCCCAGGAGCTGGGCGTCGTCGACGAGGTGATCGAGCCGGCCGAGACGCGCGGCGCCATCGCCAAGGTGCTCGCCCAGGCCACCCCGGCCAGGGGCGCCCACGGCAACATCCCGCTGTAGACCCGTCCGCGAAAGGCCCCGCACCGATGCCCGGTGCGGGGCCTTTCCGCTGCTTGACGCCTTGGTGATGGCCTGAATCACAAGGCGCGGGACGGCGGCCCGATGCCGGCCGCCCTCGGCGGGCGCTCAGCGGGAGGCGGGACGGGTCAGACGGCGGCGTGCAGCCAGCGGACGGGAGCGCCGTCGCCGGCGTACCGGAAGGGCTCCAGCTCTTCGTCCCACGGCCGGCCGAGCAGCTTGTCGAGCTCGTCCTCCAGCACGGACCGGCCCTGGGCGGCCGTCATCATGGCGGCACGCAGGCGGTCTTCGGAGATCATGATGTCCCCGGCCGCGCCGATGACCGCCGTGAAGGCGCCGAGCGTCGGCGTGTAGGCGTGTCTGGAGCCGTCGACGCCGGGCGAGGGATCCTCGGTGATCTCGAATCTCAGGCGCTGCCAGCCCATGAGGGAAGAGGCGATGGCCGCCGCGATACCGGCGCGGCCCTCCCACTCCGCCTGCGCGCGCACGACGTTCGGCGCGGCTGGTTGCGGTGTCCACGTCAGATCAACGGGCACGCCAAGGACACCCGCGACTGCCCATTCGATGTGAGGGCACAGCGCGGGCTGAGCCGAGTGGACGTAAAGCACGCCACGAGCAGACACCGGACCTCCCGTTTCGGTACGAGGTGCGCCTTCCCCAACGGCCTCGCCCCGGGATGATCACAAGTGACTAGGGAGAGACTACCGTCGGTCGCCATCGGACACCAGAGGGGGGCCATACCAAGTTGGTGCGGGCGTGTCACGTGACAGTTGTGGCAGGCGGGGAAACATACCGCCTCATGGACATGCAATCTGTCGGCGAGGCGTACATCAGGCCAGGTCAGGTGCTGGCCGACCGTGGCGCGGTGTCGGTCGCCGCCCGCTGGACGCAGGCGGTCTCCGAGGCCGACGGAGTGACCGTCCTGCATCTGTCGGCCGGGGTGGACCCGTGCGAGATCACCGCCGAGTTGCGCGACCGGGGCTTCCGTGCCTCGCCCAACCACGTGGTCACCGGCCAGCCGCTGTTCTTCGGCGGCCCGGCCTCCCGGCCCTTCCCCGTGCCGCCGGTGTCGTACCGGGCGGGCAGGTCGCGTTCCGACGTGGTCGTGGCCGTGCTCGACACCGGCGTGGCGAAACATCCGTGGTGGTCGGGCAGCGACTGGTACACCCGGCTCGGCCCCGAGGGCGCCGACGCCGTCCAGGGGACGCAGGCCGGGCACGGCACGTTCGTCGCCGGCCTGCTGACCCGCCAGGCGCCCGGGGCCAGGCTCCGGGTGCGCCGGGTGCTCGACGGCGACGGCCTGGGCGACGAGGCGACCGTGGTGCGCACCCTCCACCGCATGCGCGAGGACCCGCCCCAGGTGCTCAACCTCTCCTTCGGCTGCCACTCCTTCGACGACCGGCCGCCGCCCCTGCTGTCCGACGCCATCGGCGCGCTGAAGGACACGGTGACGGTGGCCTGCGCCGGCAACACCGCCTCCGACCGGCCGTTCTGGCCCGCCGCCCTGCCGTGCGCGGTGGGCGTGGCGGCCCTCGACGCCGCGCAGGAGCGCCGCGCGCCCTTCTCCGGGTACGGCACCTGGGTCGACGCCTGCGCCCGCGGCGACTGGCTGACCAGCAGTTTCCTGGACACGGGCGAGTTCGGCGGCTACGCCGCCTGGAGCGGCACGTCGTTCGCCGCCGCCCTGGTGTCGGGGGCCGTGGCCGACGCCGCCCGGAGCGAACCGGCCAAGGAGGCCGTGGAGCGACTGCTCGACTCCCGGCGGTCCCGGCAAATTCCCGATCTGGGAGTTCTCGTACCCACGAGTCTGTAGAGTTTACGCTCAGTCCTCAGTCAATCACGAGGAGACAGGATGACCTCCCCGTGTGGGACGAAAGGAGGCCGCATGAGCGACTTGCGCGATCCGGCGAAGCTGCTCCTCGACGCGGCCGACGGCGACCGATCCGCCTGGGACGAGCTGGAGTCCCGGTTCGGCCCGCGCATGTGGGCGCTGGCCCGCTCGTGCGGGCTGGGCGAGGCCGATGCCGCCGACGCGGTCCAGGGCGCCTGGCTGCGGCTGCTCCAGCACATGCACGACATCCGCGACCCCTCGCGGGTGGGCGGCTGGCTGATGACGACCACCCGCCGTGAGGCGCTCCTCCTGCTGCGGAAGGAGTCGTCGGGCCTGCTGGTCAGCGATCCGGAGGGAAGGCCCACCTTCGGGGCCGTCGAGGAGCCGGATCCCGCGTCCGCCGTGCTGGAGGCCGACGGCAGGCGCCTGCTGTGGAAGTCGGTCTCCGCCCTGCAGGAACCCTGCCGTACTCTGCTGCAGCTGGTCGCGACCGATCTGGGCAACCAGCAGATGGCGATGCGGCTCGGGTTGCCCGTGGGCAGCGTGGGGCCGACCAGGGCCCGCTGCCTGGAGAAACTGCGCACTCTGCTCTCACTACAGGAGACAGCGCAATGATCAACGACGAGTACTTCCTGGCGGCCCTCCGGCTCGCCGCCGGAATGGATCCGATGCCCGGGCACGTGTCGGCCTCCGCGCGTGAGATCTACGGGCTGCGCGTTCCGCACGCGGTGACCGCCGACCCGGCCGACCCCGCCGAGGGCCGCGCGTCGCGGTCCGTCGCCGCCGACCTCGACGACGGGGCCCAGCTGGTGCGGTTCGTCACCGACGGTCTCACCTTCGACCTGGAGGTGACCGTGGGCGACGGGCTGATCGACGTCGCCGGTCAGATCTTCCCCGACCCCGGGGAAGACTCCGTCGTCGACGTGCGCACCCCGCATCTGACCCTCACCCGGCAGATCGCCCACAACGGCCGGTTCGCGGTCACCGGGCTGCCGCCGGGGTGGCTGAGCGTGGTGTGCCACCGTCCCGGTCACGCGCCCGTCCAGACCAGGTGGGTGCGCATCCGGCCGTGACGCCTCCGCCGAGG
Organism: Nonomuraea sp. NPDC047529; assembly: GCF_040642995.1. Classification (NCBI taxonomy): domain Bacteria; kingdom Bacillati; phylum Actinomycetota; class Actinomycetes; order Streptosporangiales; family Streptosporangiaceae; genus Nonomuraea; species Nonomuraea sp. NPDC047529. The sequence goes on from NZ_JBEYTJ010000009.1 coordinate 98,041, forward strand.
CACACGTCCGCGCCGTACACCCCCGCCCCCTCCTCCCCGCCGGTCAGTCCCCCATGAGCGTCACGTCACCCCCACCAGGATCAGCAGCCGACCACGGTCCGCTCGTCGAGACGGCCGAGGCCGCCGTGCTGCGCGCGCACGTCGATCCCGAACAGGCCCTTTACGCCGGCCGCACCGTCCTCGCCGCCGCCCGCCGTGCCGGAGCGCCGGAGGCCGAGGCGATCGCGCTGCGCGCCATGGCGCTGGCCGCCCGCGAGCTGGGCGACCTTCTCAGTGCCGAACACTGCCTGCGGCAGGCCATCGCCATCCCGGACGCCCCGGCCGAGCGCCGGGCCCAGGCGCGGCTGTCGCTGGTCACCGTACGCACCGAGCGGGGGCACCCGCTTCAGGCGCTGCGCGTGGCCGCCCTGGCATGGGCGTATCTGTCCCCGCTCGACCGCGCCAAGCTCGACACGCAGCGGGCGGTCGCCCTGGCCCACCTGGGCCGTCACCAGGAGGCCATCGCCGCCTGCGACCGGGCGCTGCGGGCCCTCGTGGCCGCACCGGGCACGGTCGACGACCGGCGTTTCCTGGCCGGCGGCCTGCTCAACCGGGGGCTCATCCACGCCTACCGGGGCGACTGGGAGTCCGCCATGCGCGACATCGCGGCCTGCCTGCAGCTCGCCCGGAACGCCGGCCTGCGCCACCTGGCCCGGCTGTCGGCCGCCAACCTGCCGTTCCTCGCGGTGCGGCGGGGGGACATCGCGGGCGCGTTCGAGCATTACCGGGAGGCGGAGGACACCTTGTTCGGCTTCCCCGAGCGGCTGGCCACGATGCGGGCCGACTTCGCCGGCGCGCTGCTGGCGGCCCACCTGCCCGGCGAGGCCAGGGCCATGCTGAGCCTGGCCGTGCCCGATCTGGAGTCCTCCGGCGCGCAGGTGGCGCTGGCCGAGGCGCGGCTGAAGCTGGCCCAGGTCGAGCTGCTCACCGGCGACCCCCACCGGGCGCGGCAGGTGGCCGAGCAGGCGGCGCGCGAGCTGGCCGAGCAGGAGCGGCTGTCGTGGCTGCCGCTGGCCGAGGAGGTCGTCCTGCGGGCCCGGCTGGTGCTCGGGCCGGTCACGTCCGCGCTGGTCACCGATCTGATCCGGTGCGCCGACGAGTTGGAGGACGTCTCCTCGCACGTGGCCGCCGCCGCGGCGCTGCGGCTGGCCGCGGCCGAGGCGGCATTGGCCGTCGACGACCATCCGGTGGCCTCGGCGCAGCTCCGCAGGCTCACCCGGCACGCCGAGCGCGCCGAGCGCTGGATGCCCGCCGGCACCCGCCTGACCTCGCTGGCCCCCGAGCCGCAGCCCACGCAGCTCGCGCAGATCCCGGTGACCGTACGCCAGCACGCCCTGGCCCTGGAGGCGGCGCTGCGGGAGGACGTCGCGGGGGCGCTGCGGGCGGTCCGTGACGGGCTGGCCGAGGTGAGCGGGCAGGTGGAGACGTTCGAGGATCCGGCGTTGCGCGCCCATGCCGCCCGGTCCGGGGAGCGGCTGGCCGCCTTCGGGCTGGGGCTGGCGGTGCGCGACGGGTGCGTGGGCGAGGTGTTCGAGTGGGCCGAGCGGTGGCGTGCGGTCGCGGCGCCGGAGCACGCGTGCGGCCTGGCCGAGATCGACCAGGTGCGGGCGGCGCTCGACGGCGCGGCACTGGTGGAGTTCGTGGCCGACGAGGAGACGCTGCTGGCGGTGCTCGTCACCGGTGAACGGCTGATCCTGCGGCGGCTGGGCGACGTGCGGCAGGCGCGTGAGGCGATCATGCGGCTGCGCCACGCCCTGCGTCAGTGGGGTGCCGGGCTCGACGTGGCCGGTCCCGCGCGGGCGCTCACGGAGCTGACCGGCGCCGGTGCGGAGCTGGAGCGGCTGCTGCTGGGGCCGCTCAAGGCCGAGCTGGGCGACCGGCCGCTGGTGGTGGTGCCCGTGGGGCCGCTGCACACCCTGCCGTGGGGCGCGCTGCCGGGGCTGCGCGAACGTCCCGTGAGCGTGGCGGCGAGCGCGGCGGCCTGGGCGGGGGCGCGGCGGCGGGCCCGCGTACGGGAGGCCGCCCCGGTGGTGCTGGCGGCGGCCGGGCCGGCGCTGGTCCATGCCGAGGAGGAGGTGGCCCGCGTGCTGGCCTGCCATCCGGGTGGGCGGGAGGTGCCCGGCCGCAGGGCCGACGTGCTGACGGCGCTCGGCGCGGCCGACGTCCTCCACCTGGCCGCGCACGGCGCCTTCAACGCCCGCAGCCCGCTGCTGTCCGGCATCACCCTCGGCGACGGGCAGCTCATGGCCTACGACCTGCTGGGCCTGAGCCGCGCGCCGGAGCTGGTCGTGTTGTCGGCGTGCAACTCGGGCATGGCCCGCACGCCGGCGGAGGGGGCGCCGCTGGGCCTTCCGGGCACGTTCCTGGCGCACGGGAGCTCGTGCGTGGTGGCGGGGATGGTGCCCATCGGCGACGAGGCCGCGATGGCCATGATGGGTGCCTTCCACGAGCTGCTCGCCTCCGGGCAGGCACCTGACGCGGCCCTGGCCTGCGCGTCGGCCAAGACCGGGCTGCTGGGGTTCGTCTGCTTCGGCGCGGGCGACCGGCCCCTCTACCCGGCCGGCTGACCAGGTGCCGGCCTCAGCCGGTGGCCACCGGGCGGGTGGGGTCGGCGACCCAGTTGGACCAGGAGCCGACGTAGAGGGCGGCGGGCAGGCCGGCCAGCTCCAGGGCCAGCACCTCGTGGGCGGCGGTGACGCCCGACCCGCAGTACGCGCCGACCGGGACACCCTCGCGCACGCCCAGCGCGGCGAAGCGGTCACGCAGGTCGGCGGGGGCGAGGAACCTGCCGCCCGGGCCCACGTTGCCGGTCGTGGGCGCGTTCACCGCGCCGGGCACGTGACCGGCCACCGGATCGACGGGCTCGACCTCGCCCCGGTAGCGTTCGGCGGCGCGGGCGTCGAGCAGCACGCCCTCGGCGGCCACCGCGGCGGCCTCGTCGGCCGTCAGGGTCGGCATGCCGCCGGGCCTGGCGGTGAAGTCTCCGGGCACGACCTCGGGCTCGTCCTTCGTGAGCGGCAGGCCGGCCTCGGCCCAGGCCGTCAGGCCGCCGTCGAGCACGCGTACGGATCGATGGCCGAAGTAGCGCAGCGCCCACCAGGCGCGGGCGGCGGTCGTGGAGCCGGCGTCGTCGTAGACCACGACCGGACGCCCGTCGGACACGCCGAGCGCCCGCATGGCCCGCTGGAACTCGCCGGCGCCGGGCAGCGGGTGGCGGCCGGCGGCGCCGGGCGGCGCGGCGAGGTCGGCGTCGACGTCGCAGAAGACGGCGCCCGCGAGGTGCCCCTCGCGGTAGAGCTCGATCCCGGGCGGGCCGTTCAGCCGCCAGCGCACGTCGAGCACGGACACGTCGGGCAGCGCGGCCAGCTCGGCGGGCGTGATCAGCGCACTCATCGGGTGGTTACCTCCAGCAGCGGGACGTTGAGCTCGGCGGCGGTCAGCGAGCCGTGGTAGCCCGTGAACAGCGCCTCGATCGGATGACGGGTGGGGGCGGTGAGGGCCAGGCCGGCGCGGGGCACGACCACGACGTCGCCGATGCGGCCCAGCCACGCCTCGCGCACCCGGGGCCCGAACCAGCCGGACTCGACCGCCTCCTGCCTGGACACTACCCAGGCGCGGTCGCCGAGGGTCGCGCGCCACGCCTCCAGGACGTGGCCGGCGGCTCCGGGCCGGGCGTAGACGTGCCTGGCCCGGGCCTCTCCGCCGAGCAGCGCCACCCCTTCGGTCAGCGCGGGCACGCTCTCGGCGTCGATCTTCTCGGTGGCGTTGACCATGCCGTGGTCGGCGGTGACGTAGAGAGCCGAGCCGGGCGGCAGCGACTCGGCCAGCCGCCGGGCCAGGTCGTCGACGACGGCCAGCTCGCTCAGCCACTCCTCGCCACCCCACCCGGCCATGTGGCCGACGGCGTCGAGGTTGCCGTAGTAGGCGGTGACGTGGGCGCGGGGCGTGGCACGCAGGGCCTCGGCGACGCGGGCGACGGTGGCGTCGACGCCGTCGGCGGCCACGTAGCGCACGCCGCGGTAGACGGCCCTGGTCAGGCCGGAGCCCTCGAACTCGGCGGGGGCGACGTAGACGGCGTCGACACCCTGGGCGGCGGCGCGCTGGTAGACGGTGGGCGCGGGCTGCCACTCGTCGGGGTCCATCGTCTGGCCGCCGGGGAGCGTCCAGCGCAGGCAGTTGAACAGGTGGCCGGTGCCGGGGACGGCCAGCATCAGGCCGACCATGCCGTGCTCGCCGGGGGTCAGGCCGGTGCCGAGCGAGCACAGGCTGGTGACGGTGGTGGCGGGGAAACCGGCGGTGAGGGTGCGGGCGGGGAGGGCGGACAGGAAGGGGGCGGTCTCGGGGTGGGCGCGGAGCAGCTCGGCCCCCAGGCCGTCGACCAGGAGCAGGCAGACGCGCGCCGCGGGGTCGAGGGCCAGCGGGTTGGGCTCGGTCAGGCCGAGGGCGGCCAGCAGCGAACCGGGGAGGTCCGCCAGCGACCCGGCGCCGTAGTCCGGCAGCATCCCCACATCCTAGTGGCCGGCCGTGGCCCGGCGGCGGCCCGGCGGATGGCTGTGGCAGTGGTCCTGACGGTGGCTCTGACGGCTGCTGTGGGGGTGGCCGGGTGTGGTCAGGCGGCGGCTCGGGCGGTGGCCTCGGAGAGCGCCTTGGCGAAGGCCAGCACGTGGGTGACCGCCTCGGGACCGTCGGCCGCCTCGCTGACCCGCAGCGACAGGTCGTCGGCCGTGATGGCGCCGGTGTAGCCGTGGTCGGCGTCGCAGTTCTCGTCGCCGCAGGTGGCCGGCTCAAGGTCGACGTGGGAGATCGCGCCCCAGCCGATCGTCAGGGTGACCTCGGTGGGCGGCACGCCCGGCACGTAGGAGGCCGGGTCGGGCACCACGCGGGTGACGGCCACCGACTGGACGCGGCTCAGGCGGACCGCCTCGGTCGTCGTGGACGCGTGGGAGGCCGAGACGCCCTCCACCGCCGGGTGCTCGTCGGTGTGGCAGACCAGCAGCCTCGTCGTCGACAGCACCAGGACGGTGACGTGCCTGCGAACCTCCATCGCGGGATCGAAGGTGGCCTCGTGGTGGACCACGAACGCGGTCACGGCCTCCTTGCCCAGCGCGGATTCGACCGCATCGGTGACGAGGTCGGGGTAGTAGCCGCTGCGCTCGATCGCTTCACGCAGGCCCGCGGCTGAGACTCGGGTTTCCCTCATGCCTCCATCCTGCCAGGGCCGCGCAGTGCACTCACCCGCCAGACATAACGCTCTATGAACGTCTTTGTCTAGACATGAACGACATGGTGGGCGTGGTCAGGAGAGCCGTCGCGGGCCGCCGTCCAGGCGTGGTCCGGCCGGGGTGCGCAGGGTGGCGCGGGCGCCCAGGACCAGCACCTCCGACTCCCCCACCAACACCTGGTCGAGGTCGAGCCGGGCCACCTCCGGCAGGTCGTTGGCCAGGCGGCCCACACGTACGAGCAGCTCCTCCAGGGCGGGGACGGCGACGGGCGGGTAGCCGTACTGGCCGAAGAGCAGCGGGGCCGCGCGGACGGAACGCACCAGGGCCGCGGCGTCCTCGCCGGTCAGCGGGGCGAGCCGGAAGCCCTGGTCGAGCAGCAGGCGGGCGGTCACCTCACCGAGCCCGAACGACACCACCGGCCCGAACGCGCGATCCTCGACGACCCCCACGACCGTGGGCACGGCCGGCTGCGGCGCCATGCGCTGGACGGCCAGCTCGACCCGCTCGCCGAGCTGGTCGGCGAACTCGGCGTAGGCGTTGCGCACCATCTCGGGCCCGGTCAGCCCCAGGCGTACGGTCCCGGCGCGGCGCGAGGCCCCCGGGTCGGCCACCTTGAGCACCACCGGCCAGCCGAGCCGTTCGGCGGCGGCCACGGCCTCCTCCGGCGAGCGGACGACCTCGGCGGGCCAGACGGTCAGCCCGTAGCACGACAGCAGCTCGGCGGCGTCGATCTCGACCGGCGGACCGGGCTCGGCGAACCCGCCCGGCTCCTCCCCCGCCGGGGCCGGGGCGCCGGACAGCGCGGCCAGGACCAGCGCGCGGGCGCGGGCGGTGTCGAGACCGTCGAGCTCGGGCGGCGGCACGGCCGGATGCGCCCGCCAGGTGGCGTACCGCACCACGTGGGCCAGGGCCCTGACGGCCTCCTCCGGCGCCGCGTACGACGGGATGGAGCCCCGCGCGGGCACACCGCCGGAGTCGCCGGGCACCCGCAACGACGGATGCATGCCGAGATGCCCGCGGAACGTGGCCAGCACCGGTTTGGCCGACCCCTGCGAGACGCGCAGCAGCTCGGCCGCCACCTCGTCCGACTCGCCGGGGATCGGCGGCATGTAGATCACGACGGCGGCGTCGACCTCCTCGGCGGCCAGCTCGCCGGCGAGCGCCGCGCCGAACTCGGCCGGCCCGGCCGCGGCACCCAGGTTGACCGGTGGGCGCGGTTCGAGGCCGGCCGCCAGGCAGGCGTCGGCGGCCAGCAGGCCGAGGGCGTCGGAGTTGGTCACCAGCGCGACCCTGGGCCCGGCGGGCAGCGGCTGGTAGGCCAGGAGCTGGCCCACGTCGAAGAGCTGGATGAGGTCGTCGACCCTGATCAGGCCCGCCTGGGCGAACAGGGAGCTGATCGCGGAGTCGGGCAGCCCCAGCTCCTCGGCCGAGTGGCCGGCCGGGGTGCCGCCGCTCTTGACCACCACGATCGGCTTGCTGCGCGCGATGCGCCTGGCCAGGCGGGTGAACTTGCGCGGGTTTCCCAGCGACTCCAGGTAGAGCAGGATGACCTCGGTCGCGTCGTCCTCCTCCCAGTACTGGAGGAGGTCGTTGCCGGACACGTCGGCGCGGTTGCCGGCCGAGACGAACGACGAGATGCCCATGCCGCGCTGGGCCACCCGCTGGAGCAGCGCGGTGCCGAGCGCGCCCGACTGGCTGAAGAAGCCCACCCGGCCGCGGCCCGGCACGGTGGCGGCCAGCGTGGCGTTGAGCTTGACGGCCGGGGCGGTGTTGGCGATGCCGAGGCAGTTGGGGCCGACCACGCGCAGGCCGTAGGAGCGGGCGATGCGGGCCAGCTCGTCCTGCCTGGCGCGGCCGGACGCGCCGGTCTCGCCGAAGCCGGAGGAGACCACGACCAGCCCGTGGACGCCCTTCTCGGCGCACTCCTTGACCACGTCGAGCACGCCCTCCGCGGGCACGGCCACGACCGCCAGGTCGACCTCGCCGTCGATCGCCGTCACGCTCGGGTAGGCCCGCACGCCCGCGACGGCCCGCACCTGGCGGTGGACGGGGTAGACGGGGCCGGTGAAGTCGGCGGCCAGCAGGTTGCGCAGGACGGTCTGGCCGACGCCCCCGGGCTCGCGCGAGGCGCCGATGACCGCGACCGACCCGGGCGCCAGCAGGCGCGCGATCGACCGGGACTCGGCCCGATGCTCGCGCGAGGCCGTCACCTCCGCCGAGGTCTCGGTCGGGGTCAGGTCGAGGGTCATGCGGACGACGCCGTCGGCGAACCGGCTCTCCGCGGTGTAGCCGGCCTGCCGCAGGACACCCATCATCTTCATGTTGGCGGGCAGCACGTCGGCGACGAACCGCTCGATGCCGCGCTCGCGGGCCGTGGCCGCCAGGTGCTCCAGCAGGACGGAGGCCACTCCCCTGCCCTGGTGGGCGTCCTCGACCAGGAAGGCGACCTCGGCCTCGCCCGGCTCGGTGCGGTCGTAGCGGATCACCGCGACCATCTCGGCGCCGATGGTGGCGATGAGGGCCACACGGTTGTCGTAGTCGACGTTGGTGAAACGTTCGACGTCGCGGTCGGACAACCGGGGACGGGGGCCGAAGAACCGGAAATAGATCGACTCGGCGGACAGACGGGAGTAGAAAGCACGGAGACGGTCGGCGTCGGCGGGCCTGATCGGGCGTACGTGCGCGGTGCCCCCGTCGGCCAGAACGACGTCGGCCTCCCAGTGAGCCGGATACTGTGCCTCCACGCCACGAGCGTAAACCCGCATCCCACATGCCAAGACCGGTGGGCCTCTTTGGGCAACGCTTGTGCATCGACTGCTGCCCGGTGTCCGGGGTCAGCCCCACGAACAGCCCGGAAGCTGTTAGTTTTGCCGTGGCCAGGGTCGTTCTGAAGGCAGCAAGGTGGTGGCATCATGACGCGGGTCGTCGTGGTGGGCGATCTCATGACCGACGCGGTCGCGCGCGCCCGTTACGCGCTCGCCCGCGCGAGCGACACGCCCGCGATCGTGACGATGCACGGCGGTGGCTCCGGCGCCAACATCGCCTCGTGGCTCGCCGTCGAGGGCGCGGAGGTGGCCTTCATCGGCCGCAGGGGCGCCGACATCACCGGCCGCAACCGCGACATGGAACTGATGGGCTACGGCGTCGACGCCCGGCTCGTCATGGACCCCGAGCGGCCCACCGGCACCTGCGTGGTGCTCGTCACGCACAAGGGCGAGCGCACGATGCTCTCCGACCCGGGCGCCAACGCCGCCCTGTCGCCGGAGGACCTGCCGCGCGACCTGTTCACCTCGGGCGCCCACCTGCACCTGTCGGGCTACACGCTGATCAACGAGGGCTCGCGCGACGCCGGTCTCGCGGCGCTCGACATGGCGCGGCGCTCCGGCATGTCGATCTCGGTCGACTGCGCCTCGTCGGCTCCGCTGGAGCGTACGGGCGCCGAGCCCTTCCTCGAATGGACCAACGGCGCGAAGCTGCTGTTCGCCAACATCGACCAGGCCAAGGTGCTGACCGGCCGCGACGAGGCCGAGGCCGCCGCCAAGGTGCTCACCGCGTGGTTCCCGCAGGTCATCATCAAGATGAACGCCGAGGGCGCGCTGTGGTTCAGCAACGGCCGTCCCGACCCGGTCCGGGTGGCCGCCGAGCCGGTCGACAAGATCGTTGACGGCACGGGCGCGGGCGACGCGTTCTCGGCCGGGTTCCTGCCGCCGTGGCTGGCCGGCAAGCCGCCGGCCGAGTCGCTGGCCGCCGGTTGCCGGCTCGCGGCCAAGGCGATCATGCACCTGGGTGCACGTCCCCCGTTCTGACCCGTCCCCTCCCCGGCCGGGGCGTCGCCGTCCCAGCCGGGGTTCTCCCTGGCGCCGCTACGAGGTGGTGGCCAGCGCGAGCGGGAGCACGGCCGGTGCGCCCGCGTGGCGGATCAGGGCCGCCGCCAGGGTCATCGTCCAGCCGGTGTCCACGCGGTCGTCCACCAGCAGCACCGGGCCGCCGCAGTCGGCGATCGCGGCTCCGAGCTCCTTGGGCATCGCCAGGGTGCCTCTGATCGCCTGGACGCGCTTGGCGCTGTTGAACTGCCGGCCCGGCGACCCCGCCCGGTAGCCCAGCTCGCCCAGGTAGGTCAGCCGGCCCACCTGCGCCAGCCGCTCGGCGAAGCCGCGCACGAGCTGCGGGCGCGTCGCGGACGGCACGTTGACCACGGCCACCGGCCGCTCCTGCCAGCCCCACGCCGACAACACCTGGATCACGGCCTTGAACATGTCGTCGGCCATCGGCCCGTCGGCTCCGGCGAGCAGCTCGCGCAGCCGGTTGCCCCAGCCGATGTCGGTCAGCCGGCCGAGCGCGCGGCCCGGCTCTGCGCCGAGCTCGGGCTTGATCCTGCCGGACAGGTCGGCGAGGCCGCTCGGCCACTGCCTGCGCGCCTCGATCTCGACACCGGGCCTGCTCAGGCGTTCGCGGGCGGTCTCGACGGCCTGGGCGGCGATCTCCGGTGAACGGTGGCGGCCGGTGCAGTTGTCGCAGCGGCCGCAGGGCGTGGCGGTGTCGTCGTCGAGGTGGCGGCGCAGGTACTGCTCGCGGCACTCCTCGGTGGTCAGGTAGCGCAGCATGGCGTCCTGCTCGGCCTTGCGCTCGGCGGCGATGCGGGCGTAGCGCTCGGTGTCGTACACCCAGGGCTCGCCGGTCGACTCCCAGCCGCCCTTGACCCGGCGTACGGCGCCGTCGACGTCGAGGACCTTGAGCATCATCTCCAGGCGGCTGCGGCTCAGGTCGACCGCGGTCTCCAGGGCCGGGGTGGACATCACGCCGCCCTGTTCGAGCGCCTGGAGGGTGGCGCGCACGACGGGCTCGGGCGGGAAGGCCAGGGAGGTGAAGTAGGCCCAGATCTCGCGGTCTTCGGCGCCGGGCAGCAGGATGACCTCGGCGCGCTCGACGCCGCGCCCGGCACGGCCGACCTGCTGGTAGTAGGCGACGGGCGACTGCGGCGCGCCGACGTGCACGACGAACCCCAGATCGGGCTTGTCGAACCCCATGCCGAGCGCGCTGGTGGCGACCAGCGCCTTGATCTTGTTGTTGAGCAGCGCCTCCTCGGCGGCCAGCCGCTCGGCCGGGTCGGTCTGTCCGGAGTAGGCGGCCACCTCGTGGCCCTGCTCGCGCAGGTAGCCGGCGATCTCGTGGGCGGCGGCGACGGTGAGCGTGTAGACGATGCCCGAGCCCGGCAGCTCGCGCAGGGTCTGGGCCAGCCAGGCCAGGCGCTGCTCGGCCGAGGGCAGCTTGACGACGCTCAGGTGCAGGCTCTCGCGCTCCAGCGCGCCGCGCAGCACGAACGTGCCCTCGCCCATCTGCTCGGCGACGTCGCGGGTGACGCGGGCGTTGGCCGTGGCGGTGGTGGCCAGCACGGGGATGCCGGGCGGCAGCTCGTCGAACAGCGTGGCGAGCCTGCGGTAGTCGGGCCGGAAGTCGTGGCCCCAGTCGGAGATGCAGTGGGCCTCGTCGACGACGACCAGGCCGGCGCTCTCGGCCAGCTCGGGCAGCACGTTGTCGCGGAAGTCGGGGTTGTTGAGCCGCTCGGGGCTGACCAGCAGCACGTCGACCATGCCCTCGGCGACCTGGCCGTAGATCTCCTCCCACGCCTCGGGGTTGGCGGAGTTGATCGTGACGGCCCTGATGCCGGCGCGCTCGGCGGCGGCGATCTGGTTGCGCATGAGGGCGAGCAGCGGCGAGACGATGACCGTGGGGCCCTCGCCGAGCTCGCGCAGCAAGGCGGTGGCCACGAAGTAGACGGCGGACTTGCCCCAGCCTGTGCGCTGCACGACGAGGACCCTGCGCCGGTCGAGCACGAGCGCCTCGATGGCGGACCACTGGTCGTCTCGCAGCCGGGCGTGGTCGCCGGCCAGGGCCCGTAGGCGCTCCTCGGCCTCTTCGCGCAGCATCGCCGCGTCGGGGGCTTCAATCATGCCCCCCTTATTACCAGCTCCCACCGACGGAACAGGCCCACCACGACCCCTGTCCCTCCGGAGGGGAGGGGGAAAGCGCGCGGAACAGGCCCGCCACGGCCCTGTTCCTCCGGCAGGGGGAAGGACGCGGAGGGCCGTCACGGCCCTGTCCCTTCGGAAGGGGGAAGGACGCGGAGGGCCGTCACGGTCCTGTCCCTTCGGAAGGGCCTCCGGGGCCGGGAGCCCGGGGGGCGGGAGCCGGAGGTGGGAGGAACGTTGGGCGGGGGAGGAACGTTGAGCAGTCGTCAAGCGGCTTTCGCCCCCAGGAGGGCTGATGACGGGGCTTGCCTGCACCTCGGCGGCACCGGCGGCGACGACGCGCCGCCGCAGAAGCATGGAAGACCACTTCGAGATGGTGGCCAGGGTGGTCCTGGCAGTCATGATCCTCACCACGGCGGGCTGCGCCGGAACCGGCGTGAAAGCCTCCTACCACCCCGCCTTCCTCCCGGTGAAGCTGGAGTGGGGGTCCGACGGGATGGTCCAGGTCTCGGGGGAGACCTCGCTGGTCACGCCGGTCGGCGTCTTCTCGATCGGCGCCGCGTACAACCTGCCCGAGGCGGACGACGACGCCTTCTACGTCGTCGTCCGCGACGCCCGCAAGAGCCCGGACAACCCGGACGTCGCGGGCTTCGACCACATCTACAAGGTGAACAGCGGCTCCGGCGAGTTCACGGCCGTGGTCAACGGGACGGCCGTGATCCAGGTCGTCCGCCGGCAGGTGATCGTTGACGTCACGAACGGCACCGTGCGGACCATCGAGTTCAGGAACGCCGAGACCGCCGTCAAGGAGCGCTCCGCGGGCATCGGGGACCGCTGGCAGGAGTTTTGGGACGCCTCCTTCTACTCCCCCATGGCGCTGTCCAGGTGGGCCTACGACGACTCCACGATGTCGAGCTGGTTCGGCCTGGGCTTCCTGTGGTTCCTGGTACGCCTGGCGCTGGCCATCGTCCTGGGGGTCGTCGACGTGATCCTGGTGGTGGGGTGCACGCTGGCCGCCGTGGCGTACGTGCTCATCGGCCCGACGGGACGCAACATCGTCTACGGCGTGGAGGCCCTGCTGCTCCTGTTCCTCGCCCTGTCGAGCTGGGCGGGCCTCAAGCCGTGAGGCCCTGCCCGTCCGCGTGCTCGGGGAACGCGTTGATCGTGACGCGGTGCATGCGGCGGCGTTCGGTGTAGTCGGCGACCGCGTAGTGCTGGGTGGGGCGGTTGTCCCAGAAGGCGAGCGTGCCGGGGCGCCAGTTCAGCCTGCACTGGTACTCGGGCGAGCGGATGTGGTCGATGAGCATCGGCAGCAGGGCCTCGTTCTCGCGGTCGCTCAGCCCCACCAGGCGGGTGGTGGAGGCGCGGTTGACGAACAGGGCCTTGCGGCCGGTCTCGGCGTGCACGCGGACGACCGGGCGCTCGATCGGCGGCCATTTGGCCTGGATCTCGGCCAGGTCGAACGGGTGCCCCTTGGAGATCGCCTTCTTCATCGACATCGTGATGTCGTGCACGGCCGTCAGTTCGTCGCACAGCCGCTGGATCGACGGCGACAGCGTCTCGTAGGCCAGGTAGGTGTTGGCCCAGCAGGTGTCGCCGCCCACGCTCGGCAGCTGCATGCAGCGCAGCAGCGAGCCCATCGGCGGCGTGGGCTCGAAGGTGTTGTCGCTGTGCCATTCGTCGCCGCCCTCGCCCTTCGGGGAGGTCTGGTCGAGGACGTGGATCGGGCTGCCGGAGTCCTTCTTGAACGCCGGATGGTTGAGTGTGCCGAAGTTGAGGGCGAACTGAAGGTGCTGCTCGTCGTCGATGTGCTGGTCGCGGAAGAAGAGCACCAGATGCCTCAGCCACCCCTCGCGCAGGGTCGCGACGTCTTCCGGGGAGAGGGGTTTGCGCAGATCGACCCCGGTGACCTCGGCGCCGATGTGCTTGGTCACGGGATGGAACTCGATCATGGCGAAGCCTCCGGAGGCGGGGGGACGGGGTCCTCGTCTCCGACGGTAAGACCCAAGCAATTGCTTGGTCAAGGCCAGGAGACGCGCCGACGAGTCGCGGGCACCCGAGTCTCTTCGGCACAATGTTCGACATGGCCCGACGTACGACTGCACCCCCGCCTGAGGACTTCGAGGAGCGGATCGTCGACATCGACGTCTCCTCCGAGATGCGCAAGAGCTATCTCGAGTACGCGTACTCGGTGATCTACCAGCGGGCTCTGCCCGACGCTCGCGACGGCCTCAAACCGGTGCAGCGGCGCATCCTCTACTCCATGAGCGAGATGGGCCTGCGTCCCGACCGCGGCCACGTCAAGTCCTCGCGCGTCGTCGGCGACGTCATGGGCAAGCTCCACCCCCATGGCGACAGCGCCATCTACGACGCCCTCGTGCGCCTGGCGCAACCGTTCTCCATGCGCCTGCCGCTGGTCGACGGCCACGGCAACTTCGGCTCCCCCGACGACATGCCGGCCGCCATGCGGTACACCGAGGCCAGGCTGGCCCCGGCGGCGATGCTCATGGTGGAGTCGCTCGACGAGGACACCGTCAACTTCAAGCCCAACTACGACGGCCAGGAGACCGAGCCCACGGTCATGCCGTCGGCGTTCCCCAACCTGCTGGTCAACGGCACCACCGGCATCGCGGTCGGCATGGCGACCAACATGGCGCCGCACAACCTCGCCGAGGTCGTGGCCGCCGCCCGTCACCTGATCAAGAAGCCCGACGCCACGCTCGACGAGCTGATGAAGTTCGTGCCCGGCCCCGACCTGCCGACCGGCGGCTCGATCATCGGGCTGCAGGGCGTGCGCGACGCCTACGAGACCGGCCGCGGCACGTTCCGCATGCGGGCCAGGTGCGCGGTCGAGCAGATCACGCCGCGGCGCAAGGGCATCATCGTCACCGAGCTGCCCTACAACGTCGGCCCCGAGCGCGTGGTCACCAAGATCAAGGAGCTGGTGACCAACAAGAAGCTCCAGGGCATCGCCGACCTGAAGGACCTCACCGACCGGCACAAGGGCCTGCGCCTGGTCATCGAGATCAAGAACGGCTTCATCCCCGAGGCCGTCCTGGAGGAGCTCTACCGGCTCACGCCGATGGAGGAGACCTTCGGCATCAACAACGTCGCCCTGGTCGACGGCGAGCCGCGCACGCTCGGCCTGCGCGAGCTGCTGCAGGTCTACGTCGACCACCGGCTGGAGGTCGTGCGGCGCAGGTCCGAGTACCGCCGGCGCAAGCGCGAGGAGCGCCTGCACCTGGTCGACGGCCTGATCATCGCGCTGCTCAACATCGACGAGGTCATCCAGGTCATCCGTTCCTCCGACGACTCGGCGCAGGCCCGCGCCCGGTTGATGGAGGTCTTCGACCTGACCGAGATCCAGGCCGCCTACATCCTCGACACGCCGCTGCGCCGGCTGACCAGGTTCGACAAGCTGGAGCTCGACAGCGAGAAGGAGACGCTGAGCCAGGAGATCGCGGCGCTCACCGAGATCCTGTCCTCGGAGACGAAGCTGCGGCAGGTGGTCTCGGGCGAGCTGGCCGAGGTGGCCAAGAAGTACGCCACGCCGCGCCGTACCGTGCTGCTGGAGGCGCCGGGCGTGGCCCGCACGCCGGTGGTGTCGCTGCAGGTGGCCGACGACCCGTGCTGGGCGCTGCTGTCCTCGACCGGGCTGCTGGCCCGCACGTCCGACGCCGCTCCGCTGGCGGGTGACGGCGATCGGTCCGCGCACGACGTGCTGGTGTCGGTGGCGCGCACGTCCGTACGCGGTGAGGTGGGCGTGGTGACCTCGCTCGGGCGGCTGATCCGGGTTCAGGTGGTCGATCTGCCGACGTTGCCGCCCTCGGCCAACCCGCCGACGCTGTCGGGCGGCCATCCGGTCTCCGAGTTCGTCTCGCTGCAGCCGGACGAGAAGGTCGTGGGCCTCGGCTCGCTCGATCCCGACAGCCCCGGGCTCGCGCTGGGCACGGCCCAGGGCGTGGTCAAGCGGGTGGTGCCCGACTACCCGGCCAACCGCGACGACTTCGAGGTGATCGCCCTCAAGGACGGCGACACCGTGGTGGGCGCCGCCGAGCTCGACTCCGAGGACCACGACCTGGTCTTCATCTCCTCCGACGCCCAGCTCCTGCGCTACCCGGCCTCGCTGGTGCGTCCCCAGGGGCGTCCGGCGGGCGGCATGGCCGGCATCCGGCTCGACGACGGCGCCCGGGTGATCTGGTTCGGCGTGGTCGACCCCTCGCGTCCGTCGCAGGTGGTCACCGTGGCCGGGTCCTCGACGGCGCTGCCGGGCACGCAGGTCGGCGGCGGCAAGGTCTCCGACTACGCCGAGTTCCCGCCGAAGGGGCGGGCCACGGGCGGCGTGCGGGCCCAGCGCTTCCTGAAGGGCGAGGACGAGCTGCTGCTCGCCTGGGCCGGCCCCGCGCCCGCCAAGGCGGTGTCGGCGGTGGGCAAGCCGGTGCCGCTGCCGGAGGAGGTGGGCCGCCGCGACGGCTCGGGCGTGCGCCTGACGCACACCATCGGCGCCGTCGGCGGCGCCCTGGCCGCGGGCCCCGAGACGGACGCGCCGACGTCTCAGGCGGCCGACGAGGAGTGACCGCCGTCCGGCGGAGGCGGGCCCGGCCCCCTCCGCCGGACGCGGGCGAGAGCGGTTTCCCGTCAGGCTGTTATGAAACCGGCTCGCGGCACGATCCCTTCGTGAGAGCGCTCTCTCTGCTGGGAGGTAACGTGTTCCGAGCCAGACCATCGTTATGGACGGCCCTCGCCCTGGTCGCCTCGCTGGCCGTCGTCCCGCCCGCCGCCCAGGCGGCGGCCGAACCGCGTACGGTCACCGACTTCGAGTCCGACGGCGTCCCCCAAGGCGTGTCCGCCTGGGGCAACGACGCCCCCTCCACCCCCACGCTCACCGTGCAGCCCGCCCAGGACCGCCCGGACGCCACCGCGGCGAACCGGGCGCTCAAGGCGGTCTACGACGTGAGCCAGTGGGGCGGCTGGTCCCACGACCTGTCCGCCACCCAGGACTGGTCCCCGTACGAGGGCTTCTCGTTCTGGGTGAACGGCACCGGCTCCGGCCAGAAGGTCTTCTTCGAGATCAAGGACGGCGGCGCCGGCGCGGGCGCGTCCGAGCTGTTCGAGTCCTCCTTCACCGACGACACCACCGGCTGGCGGCAGATCAGGACGCCCTTCGCCGACTTCGTCCGCCGCGCCGACTACCAGCCGGGCGGCGCGCCCACGGACGGCGAGCTCGACCTGGTCGCCATGTGGGGCTACTCGATGCGCCTGCCGGCCGCCTCGGGCACCCTGATCTGGGACGACGTCCAGGTCTACGGCACCGCCCCGCCCCGCCCGGCCCGCCTGTCCACCACCAGGCCCGTCTACACGGTGGACGAGAAGGGCGTCGCCCAGGTCGGCGTCACGCTCACCACGGCCGACGGCGCTCCCCTGCCCGCCGCCCTGACCGTCGACTACGCCACCGGCACCGGCACGGCCACCCCGGGCGCGGACTACACCCCGGCGCGCGGCACGCTGACCTTCCCGGCGGGCACGGCCTCCGGCTCGTCCAGGACGTTCACCGTCAAGACGCTCGCCGACGGCGAGAACGAGGTCGCCGAGACCATCCCCCTCACCCTCTCGGGCTCCGGCGCCAGGCCCCCGGCCGAGCAGCCGGTCATCGTGATCAACGCGCACGGCCTGCCCTACTTGGACACGCGCCGCCCGGTCCGGCAACGCGTGGCCGACCTGCTGGCCCGGATGACCCTGGAAGAGAAGGTCGGCCAGATGACGCAGGCCGAACGCGGCGCGCTGGCCAAGCAGAGCGACATCGCCACGTACGTGCTCGGCTCGCTGCTGTCGGGCGGCGGCTCGACCCCGGCCGTCAACACCCCGGCGGCCTGGGCCGACATGATCGACGCCTTCCAGGCCCGCGCGTTGCAGACCCGCCTGCAGATCCCGCTGATCTACGGCGTGGACGCCGTGCACGGCCACAACAACGTCGTCGGCGCGACGATCTTCCCGCACAACGTGGGCATGGGCGCCACCCGCGACCCCGAGCTGGTCAGGCAGGAGGGGAAGATCACCGCCCGCGAGGTCAGGGCCACCGGCGTCCCGTGGGACTTCGCGCCGTGCCTGTGCGTCTCGCGCGACGACCGATGGGGCCGCGCGTACGAGTCCTTCAGCGAGGACCCGGCCCTGGTCTCCAGGCTGGCCACGATCGTGGACGGCCTCCAGGACAACGGCGTGCTGGCCACCGCCAAGCACTACGCCGGCGACGGCGGCACCGCGTACGGCTCCTCGACCACCGGCGACTACACGATCGACCAGGGCGTCACCAGGACCACCAGGACGGAGCTGGAGGCGCTCCACCTGGCGCCGTTCGCCGAGGCGGTCAGGCGCGGCGTCGGCAGCGTCATGCCGTCCTTCTCCAGCGTGGACTTCGGCGACGGCCCGCTGAAGATGCACGCGCACAAGGAGCTGATCACCGACGTGCTCAAGGGCCGGCTCGGCTTCAAGGGGTTCGTGGTCAGCGACTGGCAGGCCATCGACCAGCTCCCCGGCGACTACGCGAGCGACGTGCGCACCTCGGTCAACGCCGGTCTGGACATGATCATGGTGCCGTACGCGTACCCGGCGTTCTTCGCCGCGTTGAAGGCCGAGGCGGAGGCCGGGCGGGTGCCGTTGTCGCGGATCGACGACGCGGTCTCCAGGATCCTGACGCAGAAGTTCCGGCTGGGCCTGTTCGAGCGCCCGTACGCCGACCGGTCCGGCATCGGCGACGTCGGCTCGGCGGCGCACCGGGCGGTGGCCCGTACGGCGGCGGCCAGGTCGCAGGTGTTGCTGAAGAACGACGGCGCCCTGCTGCCGCTGAGCCCCACCGCCAGGCTGTACGTGGCCGGCTCGAACGCCGACGACCTCGGCGCCCAGGCGGGCGGCTGGACGATCACCTGGCAGGGCTCCTCCGGCCCGATCACCCCGGGCACGACGATCCTGCGGGCCGTCCGGGCCCGCGCCGCGTCGGTCACCTACTCGGCCGACGCCTCCGCGCCGCTCGCCGGGCACGACGTGGGGGTCGTGGTGGTGGGCGAGAAGCCGTACGCGGAAGGTGTGGGCGACGTGGGCCGCGCCGGGCGCACGCTGGAGCTGTCGGCGGCCGACCGGGCCGCGGTGGACCGGGTGTGCGCGGCGATGAGATGCGTCGTGCTGGTCGTGTCGGGGCGTCCGCTGGCGCTGGGCGACCTGACGGGCGTCGAGGCGGTGGTGGCGGCCTGGCTGCCGGGCACCGAGGGCTCAGGGGTGGCCGACCCGCTGTTCGGGGCCGTGCCGTACACCGGGCGGCTGCCGTTCACCTGGTTCCGGACGGCCGCGCAGGTGCCCGTCAACGTGGGCGACGCCGCCTACGACCCGCTGTGGCCGTACGGGTGGGGCCTGCGGACCGATCGGGCGCGGGACCGGCTCAGGGCCGCCCGTGACACGCTCGCCGGTGGCGACGGACCGTCCAGGGCCGCGGCGGCGGCGCTGACCCTCGCGCTGGGCGAGCGGGCGTGGCACGCCGACGGCTCGGTCCGCGACGCGCGCGCCGTGCTGGCCGCCGTGGGGACGTCGGCCTCGCTGCTCGAACGCTCCCGCACCGACTCGGCGGCCGTGGACGACGCCGTGGTCTCGTTGGCCAGGGACGTCGCCCAGGCCACGGGCAGGCGCTTCGACCTTCAGGCGGCGGCCGACCACGAACTGGCCTCCGGCCGCCCGCGCAAGGCCGTGGACCTGCTGGCCCAGGCGGCCCGCTGACCGCGCGCCCGCCCCGCTTCGGTGCGGGGCGGGCGCGTGCTCACGCCTTGCTCCGGGACGGGACAGGCGCCCGCTCAGTCCTTGCAGAGGCAGAACGGGTGGCCGGCGGGGTCGAGGAAGACCCGGAAGCTGTCGTCCTCGCTCGGCTGCCGCTCGTGCTTGGTCGCGCCGATCTCCAGCACCTGCCGCTCGGCCTTGTCCAGGTCGGTGACCGTGACGTCGATGTGGAGCTGCTGCGGCCGCTCGCCGTCCGGCCACGTCGGCGGCCGGTGGCCGGGGACGCGCTGGAAGGCCAGGCGCTTGGGCGAGCCGCCGTCCTCGACGACCACCCAGTCCTCGTCCTCGTACGTGACGGGCCAGCCGAGCAACCGAGAGTAGAACTCGGCGAGCGCCCGCGGCTCCGGGCAGTCGAGGACCGTCGTGCGGAACTCCGCGATGCCGTCCATCATTCACCTCCTGGACTTGTTTCGCCGGCGTCCCCGCCGACGAGAATGAAGGTCATGGCTGCCAACTCGTACATGGTTCCCCTGGGCGCGCCCGCGCCGTCCTTCGACCTCACCGCCATCGACGGCGGCAGCGTCTCGCTCGCGGACCTCAAGGGCTCCCCCGCCACGCTGGTGGTCTTCCTGTCCAACCACTGCCCCTACGTACGGCACATCGAGACGGGCCTCGGAGCGCTGGCCGCCGGCTACGGCTCCAGGCTGTCGGTGGTGGGCATCTGCAGCAACGACAGCGTGAACTACCCGGACGATGATCCCACACACCTGGCCGAACAGGCCCGGCGTGCGGGGTTCCCGTTCCCGTACCTGCTGGACGACACCCAGGACGTCGCCAAGGCCTACCGCGCGGCCTGCACGCCCGACTTCTTCCTCTACGACGGCGAGCTGCGGCTCGTATACCGAGGTGAGTTCGACGGGTCGCGCCCCGGCAACCCGGTCCCCGTGACGGGTTCCTCGCTCCGGGCGGCGGTCGACGCGCTGCTCGCGGGCGACCCCGTCCCGGCCGACCAGCGCGCCTCGATCGGCTGCGGCATCAAGTGGCGGCCGGGGAACGAGCCCACGGCCTGACCGTGTCAGGCGGAGGCGGCGGCCTCGATGGCGGCGGGCAACGCGAGCAGCAGTTCGTGCGGCTCACCACCGGTCCACGATCGGATCAGCCG
Source organism: Nonomuraea sp. NPDC047529 (assembly GCF_040642995.1). Classification (NCBI taxonomy): domain Bacteria; kingdom Bacillati; phylum Actinomycetota; class Actinomycetes; order Streptosporangiales; family Streptosporangiaceae; genus Nonomuraea; species Nonomuraea sp. NPDC047529. The sequence continues at coordinate 118,191 of NZ_JBEYTJ010000009.1, forward strand.
GACCCCGGCCTCGCCCGGGTCGAACTCCTCGCAGCCGAGCGGGCCGTAGCAGCCCGCCTGGTCGAGCATGAGGATGATCGGGTCGTCCTCGGGCAGGCCGGCGGCGTACGCGGCGGTGTCGAGCAGGGCCAGCGCGCATCTGGCGTTGCGCCCGTCGTCGTTGGACTCCACGCGGTCGAGGCGACGCCGGGCCTGAGCGCGGAGATACGCGGCGAGCGATTCGGACCTACTCACGACTGACCTCTTCGACGACGTACAGATGGTGACGACATCATCACTCAAGGTGAGTGTATTTGGTGGGACCTTCGGGAACTCGCGCCAGTCGCCACCCCGGAAAGCATCATCTTTGGGACGTAAGGGAAGATCTGAGGCATGACTGCGTTCGACGACCTCTATGCCGCCAACGCGAAGTACGCCAAGGACTTCGGCGACTCCGGGCTCACCGGCCGCGCAGCCCGCGGGCTGGCCGTGGTGACCTGCATGGACTCCCGCATCGACCCGCTGGGCCTGCTGGGCCTGCAGCCCGGCGACGCCAAGATCCTGCGCAACGCCGGCGCCCGCGTCACCGACGACGTGCTGCGCACGCTGGTCCTGGCCGTGTACCTGCTCGGCGTCGAGCGGGTCCTGGTCATGCCGCACACCGACTGCGGGATGACCAAGGTGACGGACGGCGACGTGCACGAGCTGACCAGCGCCCGCGGGGTGGACACCCGCAGCCTGGAGTTCCACACCGTCCCCGACCAGGGCGTGGCGCTCCGGCACGACCTCACCCGCATCCGCACGACGCCGTTCCTGCCCGCCGACATGCCGGTGACGGGCGCGATCTACGACGTCCGCACGGGCCGGCTCATGCCGGTCGCCGACTGACAGCCTCGCCCCGATCACGCTGGAAGGTGGCGTACAGCCACCACAGCGACGGGACCAGCAGCACCGCGCCGACGGCCAGCGACCCGAGGCTGGCGCCCAGCACCGCGTCGGTGGCCGCGGCGCGGTCGAGGGTCAGGCCGGGGAGCAGCACGGGGTACTGCCCCACGCCCCACCCCCACAGCAGCCCCGTCACGGCCAGCGCGGCGGTGACGCGTACCGCGAGGTAGGCCCGCCGCCACAGCAGCACCAGCGAGGCCAGCCCGGCCACCACCGACAGCACCAGCAGCGGCAGGGCCCGGCCCGAGGTCAGCTCGGTGAACAGGGCGGGCGCGTCGGCGCGCAGCACGAGCAGGCTCACCACCGCCAGCACGCCGACGACCGCCCCGCACCCCAGCGCCCGCCGCCGGAACTCCTCGGCCAGATCCTCCTCGCCGCCGCGCCGGGCGTCGCGGGTCAGGTAGACGGCGGCCAGGTACGCGGCCGTGGCGACGCCCAGCGCGCCGACCGCCATCGACGTGGGGTTGAGCCAGCTTCGGACCAGGTCGCCCTTGGCGATGCCGGGCGGCACCCGTCCGGAGGCGATGCCGCCCGCCGCGGCGCCGAGGAAGAACGGGGTCACCACCGAGGAGAAGGCGAAGGTGGCGCCGAACAGCCGCCGCTGCCAGAGCCGCGCGGAGACCTTGCGGAAGGCGAACGCCGCGCCGCGCCCGATCACGCCGAGGGCCACCAGCGTGAGCGGGATGTAGAGGGTGGAGGCGACCGAGGCGAACACCGACGGCACTCCGGTCCACGCCAGCACGATCACGAAGATCAGCCACACGTGGTTGGCCTCCCAGATCGGGCCGATGGAGTGCTCCACCAGGTCCCGCCGCCGCCGGCCGCGCTCGGCGCCGCCGGCCAGCAGGTCCCAGACGCCGCCGCCGAAGTCCGCGCCCCCGAACAGCACGTACGCCGTCAGCCCGACCCACATGACGGCCAGCATGATCTGCGGCAGCGGCATGGTCACACGACCTTGTAGCCGGTGACGTCGGGCTCCTGCGGCGCCAGCGGCACGGGCACGTCCCGGGACAGGCGGCGCATCACGTACACGGTGGCGACGGTCAGGGCCACGTACACTGCGGTGACCAGCGCGAACCCGTACACCAAGCCGGGCGCGGGGTTGACCGCCTCCGACGTGCGCATCACCCGGAACACGATCCACGGCTGGCGTCCGACCTCCGTGACCACCCAGCCGCTCTCCAGCGCCAGCACGGCGGCCACGCCCGACAGCGCGACACCACGCAGGAACCACGGCGTTCGCGGCAGATCACGCCGCCGCTTCCAGGACAGCGCGAGACAGGCCGCGAGCAGCAGCAGCGCGAAGCCCAGCAGCACCATGACCTGGAACCCCCAGTGCACGATGTTGACCGGCGGCCAGTCGGCGGGCGGCACCTCGGTCAGGCCGGCGATCTCGGCGTGCGGGTTCCAGTGGGCCAGCAGGGACAGGCCGTAGGGGATCTCCAGGGCGTACTTCAGCTCGCCGTCGACCGCGATCCCGCCCAGGTGCAGCGGCACGTCGCGGCTCGTCCGGAACACGCCTTCCATGGCGGCCAGCTTGACCGGCTGGTACTCGGCCACGAAGTGCGCGGCCCAGTCGCCGACGCCGATCTGCACGGGGGTGACGGCCGCCGCGACCGTGAGCGGCAGCAGCAGGCCGAGGCGGTGGTAGCGGTCCCGGCGGCCGCGCAGCATGGCGACCGCGTACACGCCGGCCATCAGGAACCCGGCCACCATGAACGCCGCCAGGATCATGTGCACGGTCTGCGGCGGCGTGGCCCGGTTGAACATCGCCGCCCACGGATCGACGGCGACGATCCGGCCGCCCTCCACCCGGTACCCCGTGGGCTGCTGCATCCAGGCGTTGGCGGCCACCACGAAGAACGCGCTGGCCACCCCCGCCAGCACGATCGGGATTCCCGACAGCAGGTGCGGGACGGGACGCAGCCGGTCCCAGGCGTACAGGTAGATGCCGAGGAAGATGGCCTCGACGAAGAACGCGATGCCCTCCAGCGAGAACGGCAGGCCGATGACCTCGCCGTACACGCCCATCATGCCCGGCCACAGGAGCCCCATCTCGAACGACAGGATCGTCCCGGACACCGCCCCGACCGCGAACAGCACCCCGAGCGCCCTGGCCCACCGCCGCGCCAGCAGCCGGTAGTTGTTGTCCCCGGTGCGATGCCCCCGCCACTCGGCCAGCAACGTGATGGCCGGCATCCCGACGCCGAGACAGGCGATGACGATGTGCCAGCCGAGCGACAACGCCATCTGCATCCGCGCCGCCCCGAGATCCACCGCCGCCCCCGCAGCCAGCCCCATCGAACGCCCCTCCCCCGCGACCACGCCCCGAGCGCGTGATCGGGGGCCGGCGAGCCACATGAACTCGTCCCTGACCGATTGCCCGCGAAACGGCGGCATCCCGCCCCGTACCCACTCGACCCGCGATAACACTAAGCAACCAACCGTTACCGAGAGCAGTCATTCGTGCCGCCCGCGACGGGCCTGCAGCCTCGCCCCCGGAAGGGCCCCCACGGCCCCAGAACGCCCCTGGAGCGCCTCGACCTCCGCCCGGACCTCCGTAGCTCTACGAGTGGCCGTAGCGCCGAGGCGTCGCCCCCAGGCCCCCTGAGCAGCCGAAGGGGCACCCTCAGGCCTCGACGCCACCGGAGGCGGCATACCCACACCCCCGAGAGCCCCACCCGGCCGCCTCACACGGCGACAACGGGCACGACACACCTCAAGGCCAGCTCGGCTTGACGCCCGCTGACACCAAGCGCATCACGGTGAGGCCCGCGATCCCTCTGGAGCCAGGAACCCTCTGACGCTCAGGCATTCCGTGGGACCGGGATGTCCTCCGAGAACCGGGCCCCGCGCCGGGGCCGTTTGGAGCCTCAGATTCCCTCTGCGGCCCACGGCCCTCTCAAGGCTGGAGCCCCTCTGGAGCCACCGGGGGCACCCTGAGGCCGGGGCAACCGGCCTCAGAAGGTGCCCGTCCCGGATCAGGCGTCGATGTGGTCGCGGTCGACCTCGGCCGCGCTGCTGACGATGAACTCCCGCCGCGGCGCCACGTCGCTCCCCATCAGCAGGCTGAAGATGGACTCGGCCCCTTCGGCGTCCTCGATGCGCACCCGGCGCAGCACCCGGTGCCGCGGGTCCATCGTGGTCTCGGCGAGCTGGTCGGCGTCCATCTCCCCCAGGCCCTTGTACCGCTGCACCGGGTCCTTCCAGCGCTTGCCCCGCCGCTCCAGGTCGCGCAGAACCTTGTGCAGCTCGGCGTCGGAGTAGCAGTAGATGTACTTCTCCTTGCCGCGCCCCGGGTTGGTGAGCTCGATGCGGTGCAGCGGCGGCACGGCCGCGAACACCCGCCCGGCCTCCACCATCGGCCGCATGTAGCGGTGGAACAGGGTGAGCAGCAGGCAGCGGATGTGCGCGCCGTCGACGTCGGCGTCGGCCATGAGGATGACCTTGCCGTAGCGGGCCGCCTCGATGTCGAACGAACGCCCCGACCCGGCCCCCACCACCTGGATGATCGCGGCGCACTCGGCGTTCTTGAGCATGTCGCTCACGGACGCCTTCTGCACGTTGAGGATCTTGCCGCGGATCGGCAGCAGCGCCTGGAACTCGGAGTCGCGGGCCAGCTTGGCCGTGCCGAGCGCGGAGTCGCCCTCGACGATGAACAGCTCGCTGCGGTCGACGGCGTCGCTGCGGCAGTCGACCAGCTTGGCCGGCAGCGCCGAGTTCTCCAGGGCGCTCTTGCGCCGCTGGTTGTCGCGGTGCTCACGGGCCGCGATGCGGGCCTTGGCGGCGGCGACGATCTTCTCCAGCACGGCCCGCAGCGGCTGCTTGAACCCGCGCGGCGGGTTGGCGAACAGCTCCTTGAGCTCGCGCGAGACGACGTGCGAGACGATGCGGGTGGCCGCCGAGGTGCCGAGGACCTCCTTGGTCTGCCCCTCGAACTGCGGCTCGGGCACCCGGACGGTGACCACGCCGGTCAGCCCCTCGGAGATGTCCTCCTTGTTGACCGGGTCGTCGCCGCTCTTCAGCAGCCGGGTCTCGCGCAGCAGCTCGTTGATCGTACGGACCAGGCCGCGCTCGAAACCGGTCAGGTGGGTGCCGCCCTTGGGCGTGGCGATCACGTTGACGAACGAGCGGATGGTCGACTCGTAGCCCTTGCCCCACCGGACCGCCACGTCGACGGTGAGCTCGCGCTGCACCTCGGTGGGCGTCATGTGGCCCTGGTCGTCGAGGACCGGCACGGTCTCGTGGAAGTGGCCCACGCCCTGCAGGCGCAGCACGTCGCAGACGGGCTCGTCGCGGGCCAGGAACTCGGTGAACTCGGAGATGCCGCCGTCGAAGCGGAACTCCTCGCCGGTGCGCTCCTCGCCTCTGCTGTCGAAGACCGCCAGCGTCAGGCCGGGCACCAGGAACGCGGTCTGCCGCAGGCGCACGTGGATCTCGTCGAGCGAGACCTCGGCGTCGGGCAGGAAGATCTGCTTGTCGGCCCAGAAGCGCACGCGGGTGCCCGTGACGTTCTTGGGCAGGCTGCCGCCGATCCGCAGCCCGGACTTCTTCTTGAACTTGGCCGTGGGCCCGTCGCCGTCGAAGACGCCGGGCACGCCGCGCCTGAAGCTGATCTCGTGGACCCGCCCGTCGAGGTCGACCTCGACGTCGAGCCGGGAGGACAGGGCGTTGACCACGGAGGCGCCCACGCCGTGGAGGCCGCCGGAGGCGCCGTAGGAGCCGCTGCCGAACTTCCCGCCGGCGTGCAGCTTGGTGTAGACGAGCTCGACACCGGCCAGGCCGGTCTTGGGATGGATGTCAACGGGGATGCCACGGCCGTTGTCCCGCACCTCGATGGAGCCGTCGGCGTAGAGCTCGACCTCGATGCGGTCGCAGTGGCCGGCCAGCGCCTCGTCGACGCCGTTGTCCACGATCTCCCAGAGGCAGTGCATGAGCCCGCGGCTGTCGGTGGACCCGATGTACATGCCCGGCCGCTTGCGTACGGCCTCGAGGCCCTCAAGCACCGACAGGTGACGAGCCGTGTAACCCGCCTCCACTACCGTCACTCTTGCTCCCCTGGTCTAAGCATCGAACACGTGTGCGTAGCCTACCGTTCTTCCCTTAGGCACGCGTACAAGCTTGCCATGGCGACACGTTTGCCGTTACCAACCGGCTGATCGCCATTACTTTCGGACACATTCTGCTCTGGGCGTAGCGAGGCGGAGATTGGGAACGTCCACGTCCGGTTAGATGTTGTCTCAAGTGACTGACGCCAGATCCTCGCTTCGGCGGGGGTGACCCGAAAGGCGATACGTGACTGGAGCTCTCGCCCCCGTTAAGCCGCTGACGGCCCTCGACCGCTGCGACCGCTGCGGCGCCCAGGCCTACATTCGCGCGACCCTGCCTGTTGGTGGGGAGCTGCTGTTCTGCGCCCACCATGGGCGTCAGCACGTCGCAGCGCTGCGCGAAAAGGGCGCCGACATCCTGGACGAGTCGGCTCGCCTCAGCGAAACCCCTTCAATGAACCCCAACGACGATCGCTGACGCGTTCGTTGTGATCACATAACCTCATATTGCACGTCCAGCTCGGCGATCCCGGCGCACCACGCCGGGGTCGCCGTTCTGCGTTCAGCCGTTGCGCACGCGGTAGTGGTACCGGCCGACGGTCTGGAATCCCTCGCCGCGGTACAAAGCCTGGGCCGCCCGGTTGGGCTCGGTGGTGACCAGATACGCGCTCTTCGCCCCGGCATGCCCGGTCAGAGCACGCAGCACCGTACGCGCGAGGCCGCGCCGCCGGGCGCTCGGCAACGTCGCCATGCAGAAGATCCCCGCCGTGTCGCCCTGCGGCACGACCCGCCCGACCGCGACCGGGACGCCGTCCTCCTCGACGGCCGCGTACCAGGCGGGCACGCCGGTGCAGATGCGGGTGGCCTCCTCCAGGCCGGCGCCGTACCGGCCGTCGACGGACCACCAGGTCTCCAGCCATTCCGGCCACGGGTGGTCCTCGATCCGGACCGGGCCGTGCGGCTCGGCCGGCGGCGATCCGGCCATGATGAGCGTCGGGTCGACCAGCTCGTAGCCTCTGCGGGCCAGCTCGGCGTCCAGGCCGGGCCAGGTGCCGGGGCCGATGGAGAAGGCGCAGCTCTGTCCCCGCTCGCCGTAGAACGCCTCGGCGGCGCCGATCGCGGCGTCGAGGTCGGCGGGGGCGTGCAGGGCCAGCACCGAGTTCGCCCGTTTGGTCACGCCTCCCGCGCTACGCAGCACCCAGCCGTCATGCGAACGCTGTTCGTAGGCCGGCCACGCCTGGTGCACCAGCAGGTCGACATTCATCCGCGCAGCCTAGCCGACCAGCGCGAACACCCTCTGACCGGCCCGTTAGGGTGTGGGGTTGTGCTGATTCTGCTGCCGCCGTCCGAAGGAAAGGCCTCCGAGGGGAGCGGGCCGCCGCTCGGGGAGCTGTCCTTCCCCAAGCTCGACCGTGCCCGCAAGCGGGTCGTCTCCGCGCTCATCCGGGCCTCCAAGCGCCGCGACGCCGCGCAGGTGCTCGGGCTGACGCCCGGCCTGGCGGGCGAGGCGGCCAAGAACACGGCGTTGCGGACCGCCCCCACCCTGCCCGCCGCCGACCTCTACACCGGCGTCCTGTACGACAACCTCGGCCTGAACACCCTGGACGACGCCGCCAGGGCCAGGGCGGAGGAGTCCGTGCTGATCTTCTCCGGCCTGTGGGGCGTGCTGCGCGTCACCGACCAGGTGCCCCCATACCGCCTGTCGATGGGCGTCAGCCTGCCGCCGCTGGGCGGTCTGGCCGCCTACTGGCGCACCCACCTGGCCAAGGAGCTGGACCGCATACCGGGGCTGGTGGTGGACCTGCGCTCATCCACGTACGCGGGGGCGTGGCAGCCCGGCGACCGGTCGGTGTCGGTACGCGTCTTCCGTGACGGCAAGGTCGTCAGCCACATGGCCAAGGCCACCCGGGGTGAGATCGCCCGCGTCCTGCTCCAGCAGGAGGAGGCCCCCGGCACCCCCGAGGAGCTGGCCAAGACCCTCGGCAACCTGGGCTGGACGGTCGACCTCACCGAGCCCGCGCGGGCGAACCGCCCCTGGCTCCTCGACGTGCACGTCACCGACCCGGCCTGACGGACGCCGCGAACGGCGATCGCCCCGCCCGGAAGGTTCCGGACGGGGCGATCGACGAGGTGGCTCCTAGTCCAGGTAGTCGCGCAGGACCTGGGACCGGGACGGGTGACGCAGCTTGGACATGGTCTTCGACTCGATCTGGCGGATGCGCTCACGGGTGACCCCGTAAACCTTGCCGATCTCGTCGAGCGTCTTCGGCTGCCCGTCGGTGAGGCCGAACCGCATGGACACGACGCCCGCCTCCCGCTCCGACAACGTGTCGAGAACGGAGTGCAGCTGCTCCTGCAGCAGCGTGAAGCTGACGGCGTCGGCCGGCACGATGGCCTCGGAGTCCTCGATGAGGTCACCGAACTCGCTGTCGCCCTCCTCACCCAGCGGGGTGTGGAGGGAGATGGGCTCGCGGCCGTACTTCTGGACCTCGACGACCTTCTCGGGCGTCATGTCCAGCTCGCGGGCCAGCTCTTCCGGCGTGGGCTCGCGGCCGAGGTCCTGCAGCATCTGCCGCTGGACGCGGGCCAGCTTGTTGATCACTTCGACCATGTGGACCGGGATGCGGATGGTCCGCGCCTGGTCGGCCATGGCACGCGTGATCGCCTGCCGGATCCACCACGTGGCGTAGGTGGAGAACTTGTAGCCCTTGGTGTAGTCGAACTTCTCCACGGCCCTGATCAGGCCGAGGTTGCCCTCCTGGATCAGGTCGAGGAACAGCATGCCGCGCCCGGTGTAGCGCTTGGCCAGCGAGACCACGAGCCGGAGGTTGGCCTCCAGCAGGTGGTTCTTGGCCCGGCGGCCGTCTTCGGCGATCCATTCGAGCTCGGCCCGGACGTCGACCGGCAGGCTCTCGGTCTCGCCGCCGCCGAGCTGCTCCTCGGCGAACAGGCCCGCCTCGATGCGCTTGGCCAGCTCGACCTCCTGCTCGGCGTTGAGCAGAGGGACCTTGCCGATCTGCTTGAGGTAGTCCTTCACCGGGTCGGCGGTGGCGCCGGCGGCGGCCACCTGGGCGACCGGGGCGTCGTCGTCGTCGTCGGACAGGATGAGGACCTCGTCCTCGGTCTTGTCCGCGGTGGCGGCGGCGACGTCGGCGGCCTTGGGCTCGTCGTCGGAGTCGTCGTCGGAGTCGGAGTCACCCTCGGAGTCGGAGTCGTCCTCGGCCACGATGTCGTCGACCTCGATGTCCTCGAGATCCTCCAGCTCCACGTCGCCGTCGAGCTCGAGATCGTCGTCGTCCGCGTCGGTCGCCTTGACGCCCTCGGGTGCCTTCGGCTTGGTCTCGGCAGGCCCAGCGCTGACTTCTGGCTTGGCCTTCTTGGCGGCGGCCGGAGCCGCCTTCTTCGGAGCGGGAGCGGCCTTCTTGGCCGGGGCCGGCTTCTTGGCCGGCTCGGCCTCAGCGGCGCCCACGACCGCGGTCACGGTCTCGGGCTGCTGCTCTTTGGCGGCCGCTGCCGTCTTGGTCTTGACGGGGGCAGCGGTGCGGCGCTTTGCTGGACCACGAGACTTCTTCGGCGCAGCCGAATCCGCGGCGGTCACCACCACGGTCACGCCCTCTTTGCTGAGGTTCCGCAAGAACGCGGCGGCGTGCGACATGGGGATGTCCGCCTCCTCGAAGGCCTGACGGACATCCTCAGACTCGAGGAAACCCTGCGAGCGCCCACGCTCGAGCAGTCGCTGAATGACGGGCTCGTTCAGCTCTTGTGGCTTCGAGCGAGTCGAACTTGCAGGCGACACGAACACCTCTCGAACGAACGCGTGGCGACAATGGACCCAGATGCCCGCTGGGGGCTGTTGCCTCTCTCGGAGATCGGTGAGGCCGTGCGAAGCGCGACGGACCCGACACAGCATTGTGGCACGACCCCGCACTCCATACGGCCACCTCCCGGCGGTTGTCCTCCACCCTAGGCCGACCAAGACAGTAGTGCGTACGTAAGCGGGGCACTGATACCCGAAAGCAACCGTTATGACTGTTTCATTCAGTCACTCTTCGTGGCCGGCGGAACGTGAATTGCGAGCGCGGTAACGTCATCATCCTGTTCATATCCCGACAACATCCGGTCAACCAGGAAGTCCAGCAACATGTGAGGACTACTCACCACCTCAGGCGGCGCTTCGGTCACAACACTGCAAATCTCTGCGAGACCGGCGTCAAGCCCTCGCTTCCTGTTCTCCACGAGACCGTCTGAGTAGAGCACTGCGGTGTGTCCCGGGGGCACCACGAACCGGAACTGCCGGCGGCTGGTGGGCCAGCCCAGCGGCGTGCCGGGCTCGGCGTCGCACAGGATCGCCGTGCCCTGGGGCGAGACGAGGACGGGCGGCGGGTGGCCGGCCATGGCCAGCGTGCCCTCGCCGGTGACCGGCTCGACCACCATGTAGGCCAGCGTCGTGACCTGCTCCTCCTCTTCCGTGGCCTCGAAGACCCGGTCGAGGCCGGTGAGCACGGCCGCGGGCGGCGGGTTGGTGAGCGCCAGCGCCCGCATGGCGTTGCGGATGCGGCCCATGCCCGCAGCGGCCTTGACGCCCTTGCCCATGACGTCGCCGACGACGGCCGCGACCCGGCCGTCCTGCAGGACGAACGCGTCGTACCAGTCGCCGCCGACCTGGACGTGGCGGCTGCCCGAACGGAAGCGCTGGGCCAGCACCAGGCCCTTGACCACGGGCAGGCGGTCGGGCAGCAGGCTGCGCTGCAGCGTCTCGGCGGTGCGGTGCTCGCGCTCGAAGAGCGTGGCCCGCTCGACGGCCAGGGCACACTGCCCGGCCAGCGCCTCCAGGAAGACGCCGTCCTCCTGGGAGATCTTCTGCGGGCGCGTGAACGAGAAGCGCAGCGCGCCGAGCGCCCGGCCGGCGGCCAGCAGCGGCAGGCCCACCCAGGCCCGCTCGTCGCCCTGGCTGATGAAGCCGGCCAGAGCCTCCTCGTCGTCGCCCGCCTCCAGCAACTGGGCCTTCAGCGACTCGGGCGACTCGGCGAAGACCGGACGGCGGCTGTTGACGGCCATCGTCATGACGTTGGAGTGCGACAACGGGATCTCGTCGCCCGAGCCCTGGACCTCGGGGATGCCCTCGCCGTTGACCAGCTTGAGCGCGGCGCGGTCGGTGTCGAGCAGCGCCACGGCCGAGCGGTCGGCGGCCAGGGCGGTGCGGCCGACGTCGATGATGACCTGGACGACCTGCTCGACCGTGAGGGCCTCGGCCAGCTGGGCCGTGGCGCCCTGGAGCCGGGCGGTGCGCAGGGCGGCGGCGCCGAGCTGGTCGGTCAGCCTGCCGCGCATCTCCTCGGCCTCGCGCTGCGGGGTGACGTCGGTGTTGGCGCCGACCCACTCCACGACCCTGCCGTGCCTGATGATCGGCACCGCGCGCACCTCGAAGTGGCGGTAGCCGCTGGCCCGGGTGCGGACCCGGTAGTTCCACTCGAACATCGTGCGGCCGCGCAGCGCCTCGCGCCAGGCCTCCTCGGTCTGCTGGCGCTCCTCGGGGTGGACGACCTCCAGCCAGCCGTTGGCGAGGTACTCCTCCAGCCCCTGGCCGGTGATCGCGCGCCACTGGGGCGCGTCCTCGACGACGGCGCCCGTGGGCGAGGTGATCCAGACGAGCTGGGACTGCGCCTCGACCAGCGAGCGGTAGCGCTCCTCGCTGCGGCGCAGCGCCTCCTCGGTCTGCCTGCTCTCGGTCACGTCGAGGCCCACCAGCGCGATGGCGCGCAGCTCGCCCGCCTCGTCGTGGACCGGCGAGAACGACAACGACCAGTGGCGGGTGTCGCCCTCGGCGGAGCGCACCCGCACGCGGCCCTCGGTGACCGGCGCGTCGCTCTCGATGACGGCCTGGACGGCGTGGGTGATGATCTGGCTCAGGTCGGCCGCCAGCACCTCGATCGGCGCACGGCCCACCAGGCGCTCTGCGGGCACGCTGACGACGTCGCTGAACACGTCGTTGACCCGCTGGACGCGGCCATCGCCGTCGAAGAACGCGAAGGCGAACTCGGCCTCCGACAGCATGCCCTTGAACAGGGCGGAGTCTGAGATGTCCACATCCGACTCCCGGGGACGGGGAACGGAGGTCTCGGCGCTCATGGTCGGCACCTCCGTCGCGTGCCAGGGTCTCCCACGCGGCACATCTCCATAACTGTGTATCGGCGTAGCGCAGCTCCGGGCGACCGGATTCTGCAGTACATCATCGGCGATGGGCATGCGCTGACGGAAGCCCCCGCCGCCGCCCGGTCGCCATAAGGGTCAACGCATCCTGTCAAAGTCGCTCCACATTGCGCAGCAAGATCAGGTTACTCGCCCTTGGCCGCGCGCTTGGCCTCCTGCTTGGCGGCGCGCACCCGGCCCAGGCTGTCGGTGTCGACCACGTCGGCGACCGATCGGTATGACCCCTCCTCGCCGTAGAGTCCGGCCGCCTCACGCCAGCCTGACGGCTGGACCCCCAGCTGCTTGCCCAGCAATGCCAAAAAGATCTGGGCCTTCTGCTTGCCGTATCCCGGAAGGGCCTGCAGTCGTTTCAACAAGTCTTTCCCGTCGGCCGCGTCGCTCCAGATGCCCTCGGGCCGCCCGTCGTAGTGTTCGACGAGGTAGGCCGCTAGCTGCTGGACGCGGGCGGCCATCGACTTGGGGTAGCGGTGCACGGCCGGCTTCTGCGCGAGGAGCGCGGCGAACGCCTCGGGATCGCAGGCGGCGATCTCCTCGGCGGTCAGGTCGTGCCCCAGCCGCTCCGAGATGGTGTACGGCCCAGTGAACGCCCACTCCATGGGAATCTGCTGGTCGAGCAGCATGCCGACGAGCAGGGCGAGCGGGCTGCGGCCGAGGAGCTCGTCTGCCTCGTCCCGCTGGGCGAGCTGGATGCGCATGGAAACAGCTTTGCACGAGAAGCGAACACAGGCGCCGCAGAGCCTTGACACAAGGCCGAGAAAAGATGAAATGGGATCGCAAGTCACCCTGCATACGTTCCTGGGGGTTTGCTCCCGGGTCTCCAGAGGAATCTCACATCTATGCTCGCTCTGGCCACACGCTTCCTCAAGGAGCCGGTCAGTCTCCGGCTGGCCGAAGAGTTCCTGACCGTACCCGTGGACACCATCGACCGGTGCGTGGCCGACGTGTGCGCGTGCGCCGAGCATCTCGGCGTCCCGGCCACGCCCGAGGTCGTGGAACGCATCGCCCGCGAGCACCTGCTCGCCATCGTGAACTCCGCCCCGCCGCCCCGAAGTCCCCGCTGATCGCGGTTCCACCGATAACATCGGGGTCACCAGGCCGAGTTCTCTTCGCCGTTTGCGCCTGGAATACGAGAGAGTGAGGGCGTGCGCCGACACCGACGAGATCCCCGGGAGAGCAGCCCGCCCGACGACGTGTTCCAGGAGATGGTGCAGGCGGCCCGCGAGCTGCTCGCGGTGCGCAGCCCTCTCGACGCGGAGCTGATGGTCTCAGACATGATCGGGGCCTGGTGGGGCAGGCGGGTCAGGGGCGGTGACGTGGAGCAGGTCCTCGGTGAGGGCCTGGTCGACTACGCGGCCAAGGCCGGCACCCCGGCCTCCCTGACGCTGCTGGTGTGCCTGGCCTACCTGGGCACCGCCCGCCAGGGCGCCAAGGCCGAGGGCGCGGCGCTGGCGATGATGGAGTCGGGCGTGGCCAGGCCCGGATGGGCCGACAAGGTCGGCGCGGTCAAACCCACCGGCTGCTACGTCTCCCGCGACGCCTACGGCGACCAGGACACGGTGATCTGCACGTTCGCCTACCGCTGGAACGAGGCATCGGTGCCCAGCGACCGCCACGCGCTGGTCGTGGTCGTCGACCACAACATGAACGGGATGGCCCGCGACGCGTGGGTGTCCTCGCACGTCGACAACCTGCTGGAGCAGGCCAGGGCCGAGGCGGCGGGCAACCCGATGCTGCTGTTCGAGGAGATCCAGCCCGAGCAGGCCAGGGCGCTGCTGGAGTCGGCCATGAAGGCCACCAGGGAGCCTAAGACGCCGCCGCCGGTGAGCGAGAGCTACAGCGCCTACCACGCCTTCGCCCGGGCCCGGCTCAAGGCGCTGCCGCCGGGCCGCAAGCGTCCGGCGCCGCTGCACATCGAGGCGCCCTACAGCCGCGAGCGGCGGGCCATGCTGGCCGCCGAGTTCCTCGCCTCCGACGCGGCCGAGCACCTGTCGGACCCGTCGGCGGCCTCGCGCTGCGCCGACCACATCATCGACTACGGCTGCGAGCGCGACTTCAACCGGCCGCTGCGGGTCAGCCCGACCAAGTGCGAGACGTTCCTGCTCGACTGGCTGCCGCGCAAGGTGATGCTGAGCGTGGCCGAGCAGGAGGCGATGCCGCACGTGCTGTCGGCGTGGGTGCGCTTCGCCGCGCGCCGCACCGGGCTGCCCGAGCAGGGGCTCAAGGCCACGCTCGACGCGGTGTGGGAGGCCACGGGCAAGTTCCCCGAGGCCTACCGCGACCCGACGTCGTTCGGGCTCGACCGGCCGCTGCTGGAGCGGCTGCTGCCCGACGGCGACCTGTCGGCGCTGGCCAGGCGGGTGTTCGCGTTCCCGTATCTGCAGGGCCGGCACAACGGGATCGACCTCGACCGGCTCAACCCGGCCGACGAGGCCGACCGGCGCACGTTACTCGAGATCGACCACGACGGCGTGATCGACCAGGAGCACCTGGCCTGGCACGAGGAGATCGCGACCCGCCTGTGGGACGGCGACCCGCCGCAGCTGTGGGAGGCCGCCCAGCGCCTGCTCGACCTCGGCCACGACCGCCACGACGTGCTCCACGTGCTGATCGAGATCGCCGAGCGCATCGGCGGCGACCCCGACGAGCTGGCCGCGGCGCTCGACGACATCGCCGACATCCCCGACGAGATCTAGAGTTCGTCCCCATGTCGATGTACCGCAGGCTGGCCCATGGGCGATATCTGGCCTCCGAGCACACCCAGGGGCCGTGGGACCCGGGCACCCAGCACATGGGCCCGGTGGCCGCGCTGATCGCGCACGAGCTCGACCGCACCGCGCCGCGGCCCGGCCTGGCGCTGTCCAGGCTGGCGGTCGACGTGTTCGCCCCGGTCCCCGTCGCCGAGCTGGAGGTCGTCACCGACGTCGTCCGCGACGGCAAGCGGGTGCAGTGCCTGTCGGCGGCCGTGCTGTCCGGCGGACGGGAGTACGCCAGGGCCACCGCGTGGCGCATCCGCGAGACGGACACGCCCGCCACCCCGGCCGCGCAGCCGCCCGCGCCCGTGCCGCCGCCCTCGCCCGAGCACGCGGAGTCCTACCTGGTGTCGGGCTTCGGCTACGGCAGGGCGTTCGACTGGCGGTTCGCCGCCGGCGGCCCGATGCTGACCGGCCCGGCCACGGTGTGGGGCAGGCTGACCGTGCCACTGGTGGAGGGCGAGGAGATCACCCCGTTCGAGCGGCTGGCCGCGTTCGCCGACAGCGGCAACGGCGTGAGCCCGGCCGTCGACTTCGCCACCCACCTGTTCGTCAACGTCGACCTGACGATCTCGCTGTTCCGCACCCCGGTCGGCGAGTGGACCTGCATGGACGCGGCCACCGCGATCGGCCCGTCCGGCCGCGGCCTGACCCGGACCACCCTGTACGACGAGCGCGGCGAAGTCGGTGCGGCGACTCAGACGTTGTTCGTCGCGCCGAGGTAGCGCTGCCGCCATGATGGGGGGATGGCGATCGACCTCAACGCCGACCTCGGTGAGGGTTTCGGCATCTGGCGGCTCGGCGACGACCTCGCGCTGCTCGACATCGTCACCAGCGCGAACGTCGCCTGCGGCTTCCACGCGGGCGACCCCGTGACGATCAGGCGCACGTGCGCGGCGGCCGTCGACCGCGGCGTGTCGATCGGCGCGCAGGTGTCCTACCGCGACCTGGCCCACTTCGGCCGCAGGGAGATGGAGGTCGAGCCCGAGGAGCTGTGCGCCGAGGTGCTCTACCAGCTCGCCGCCGTCGACGGCATCGCCAGGGCGATGGGCGGCCGGGTGTCCTACGTCAAGCCGCACGGCGCCCTGTACAACCGCATCTGCCGCGACAAGGAGCAGGCGGCGGCGGTGATCGACGCGGTCGCCGACTACGACCCCTCGCTGCCGGTGCTGACGCTGCCGGTGTCGGTGGTGCACGAGGTGGCCGCGGCGGAGGGCGTCCCGACGGTGAGCGAGGCGTTCGCGGACCGGGCGTACACGGCGGCGGGGGCGCTGGTCTCGCGGCGGGAGCCGGGGGCGGTCATCCACGACGTGGCGGCGGTGACCGCGCGGGCCCGCCAGATGGCCCTGGAAGGCTCCGTGGCGGCCGTCGACGGCAGTCCGGTGTCCGTCTCCGCCCGTTCGCTGTGCGTCCACGGAGACACGCCTGACGCCGTCGGGCTGGCCCTTGCGGTGCGCAACGACCTGCTGGCGGCCGGAGTGGTCCTGCAGGCGTTCGCGTGATCCGTACGGCGGGAGAGCACGCGCTGCTCGTCGAGACCGGGTCGCTGGCGGCCTCCCACCGGCTGGACGCGGCCCTGCGCGCCGACCGGCCCGACGGGGTCGTGGAGATCGTGCCGGGGCCGGAGACCGTGCTCGTGGTGGCTCCCGGCGCGGACCGGGAGCGGTTGCGGGCCCGGCTGGCGGCCGTCGCCGGGCAGGCGGGCGGGCCGCCAGGGGGTGCCGTGGCCGGGCCGGTGGTGACGATTCCGGTCGTCTATGACGGGGCCGATCTCGATTCCGTCGCGTCGCTGGCCGGGATCTCGGCCGAGGAGGTGGTCGCCCGGCACACCGGGCGCGAGCTGGTGGTCGGGTGGCTGGGGTTCGCCCCCGGGTTCGCCTATCTGACCGGGCTCGACCCGGTGCTGGAGCTGCCCCGGCTCGACACGCCGCGCACGTCGGTGCCGGCCGGGTCGGTGGCGGTCGCGGGGCCGTACTCGGCGGTCTACCCGACCGCCTCGCCCGGGGGGTGGCGGCTGCTGGGGCGCACGACCACGCGGGTGTGGGACGTGTCGGCCGATCCGCCGTCGCTGTTCCGGCCGGGGATGCGCGTGCGGTTCGAGCGAGCATGATCGAGGTGATCGCGCCGGGCCCGTACGCGACCGTCCAGGATCTGGGGCGGCCCGGCCACGCCCACCTGGGGGTGCCGCGCTCGGGGGCGGCCGACGCGCCGAGCCTGCGGCTGGCCAACCGGCTGGTGGGCAACCGGGAGGACGCGGCGGGCGTCGAGGTGACGTTCGGCCAGGCGCGGCTGCGCTTCCGCGAGGGGGCGTGGGCGGCGCTGACCGGCGCTCCGGCAGGGGCGCGGATGGGGGTGCCGTTCTGGGTGCCGCCGGGGGGCGAGCTGCGGCTGGAGGCGCCGGAGTGGGGGCTGCGCACGTACGTGGCGGTGCGCGGCGGGATCGCGGTCGAGCCGGTGCTGGGCAGCCGGTCGACCGACTCGTTGTCGGGGCTCGGCCCCGAGCCGCTGCGGGCCGGGACGCTGCTGCCGGTGGGCGGGTTCGCCGTCGAGGACATCTCGGTGGACCTGGCGCCGCCGCCGGGGCCCGCGCCGGCCGTGCTGCGGGTGCTCGCCGGGCCGCGGGACGACTGGTTCGTCCCGGGGGCGCTGGAGGCGCTGTGCGGGGGGCCGTACGCGGTGAGCCAGGACAGCAACCGCGTCGGGGTGCGGCTGCGCGGGCCCGGGCTCGCGCGGGCCAGGCAGGGCGAGCTGCCGAGCGAGGGCATGGTCGCCGGGGCGGTGCAGGTGCCGCCGGACGGGCAGCCGATCGTGTTCCTCGCCGACCACCCGCCCACGGGCGGCTACCCGGTGATCGCGGTGGTGCGGCAGGCCGACCTGCCGGTCGCGGCGCAGCTCCGGCCCGGCGACGAGGTGCGCTTCACAACGCGACCCGGCCGCTGACGCAGGTGACCACCGCCCCGCCGACCCACACGTCCCGATCGTCGGCGGTGACGCGCACACGCCCCGCCCGGCCGAGCGCGGTCCCCTGGCCCGCCGTGTACGGCGCCTTCACCCGTCCCGTACGCAGCAGGAACTGGGCCAGCGACGCGTGCAGGCTGCCGGTCACCGGGTCCTCGACGTCGGGGGCGAAGACGCGCACCTCGTAGGCGTACGGCGAGCCCTCCCGGCACGGCCCGGCCACGCCGACCATGTGCTCGATCACGCCCGGCCGCAGCTCCAGCACCTCCTCGGCGGCGGCCAGCAGCACGACCACCCAGCCGGGCCCGTTGTCGGCCCACTCGACGGCCAGCATGCGGTCGCGTCCGATGCGCAGGCTCTCGGCGAGACGCTCGGCGAGCTCCTCCTCCACGGGCCCCGACCGCACCAGCTCGGGGGCGGCGAAGGCGAGCCCCTCGTCGGTCCTGCGCACCCGGATCAGCCCGGCGCCGCACTCCTGGACGACCTGCGCCTCGTCGCGCGGCCGCCCGCCCGCCTCCAGCCAGGCGTGGCAGGTGCCCAGCGTCGGGTGCCCGGCGAACGGCAGCTCGCCGCTCCCGGTGAAGATCCGGACCCGGTAGTCGGCCTCGGGCACGGTCGGCGGCAGCACGAACGTCGTCTCGGACAGGTTCGTCCAGGCGGCGAAGCGCTGCATCTCCTCGGTGTCCAGCCCCTGGCCGTCGAGCACGACCGCGAGCGGGTTGCCGCGATAGGGGACGGAGGTGAACACGTCGACCTGACGGAATGCACGTTGCATACGCGCAGTCTCGCCGACGGGGCTTCCGCCGGTAACCCCTGCGCGCCCACACTGGACCCTGTGGCGGACTACGACGTGTTGGTGCTCGGTTCCGGTCCCGGCGGGCAGAAGGCGGCCATCGCGGCGGCGAAGCTGGGCAGGCGGGTGGCCGTCGTCGAGAAGCGGAACATGATCGGCGGCGTCTGCATCAACACCGGCACGATCCCCTCCAAGACGCTGCGCGAGGCGGTCCTCTACCTCACGGGCCTGAACCAGCGCGAGCTGTACGGCGCCAGCTACCGCGTCAAGGACGAGATCACGGTCGCCGACCTCGGGATGCGCACCCAGCACGTGATCGGCCGCGAGGTCCAGGTGATCCGCAGCCAGCTCGCCCGCAACCACGTCACGGTCCTGCCCGGCACCGGACGCTTCCTCGACCCGCACACCGTCGGGATCAGCGGCGAGGAGGAGCGCAAGGTCACCGCGGACCGGATCGTGATCGCCACCGGCACCTCCCCCGCCCGCCCGGACAGCGTGCAGTTCGACGAGCGCACGGTCATCGACTCCGACGCGATCCTGCACCTGGACCGGGTGCCCGAGACCATGGTGGTCGTCGGCGCGGGGGTCATCGGCATCGAGTACGCCTCCATGTTCGCCGCCCTCGGCACCAAGGTGACCGTGGTCGAACGGCGTGAGCGCATGCTGGAGTTCTGCGACCTGGAGATCGTGGAGGCGCTCAAGTACCACCTGCGCGACCTGGCGGTGACCTTCCGGTTCGGCGAGCACGTCGCCGCCGTCGAACGCCGCCCGCGCGGCGCGCTGACCCTGCTGGAGAGCGGCAAGCGCATCCCCGCCGACTGCGTCATGTACTCGGCGGGACGCCAGGGCAGGACGGCCGAGCTGAACCTGGAGGCCGCCGGGCTGGCCGCCGACGACCGTGGCAGGATCCGGGTGGACGAGCACTACGCCACGGCCGTGCCGCACATCTACGCGGTCGGGGACGTGATCGGCTTCCCCGCGCTGGCCGCCACCTCGATGGAGCAGGGCCGGGTGGCCGCCCAGCACGCCTGCGGGGAGCCCGTGGAGGAGCTGCGGGAGCTGCCGCCCATCGGCATCTACACCATCCCGGAGATCAGCTTCGTCGGGAAGTCGGAGGACGAGCTGACCCGCGACCGGATCCCGTTCGAGGTGGGCATCTCGCGCTACCGGGAGCTGGCCAGGGGGCAGATCATCGGCGACTCGTACGGGATGCTCAAGCTGCTGGTCTCCTCCGAGGACCGGCGGCTGCTGGGCGTGCACGTGTTCGGCACGGGCGCGACCGAGCTGGTGCACATCGGCCAGACGGTGATGGGCTGCGGCGGGACCGTCGACTACCTGGTCAACGCGGTGTTCAACTATCCGACGCTGGCGGAGTCGTACAAGGTGGCGGCGCTGGACGCGATGAACAAGATGCGGGTGGTGGCCCGGCTCACGGCCGACACGTGACCTTATCCCCGCACATTTCAGAAATGTCGGTCCTGGTCGCTACGCTCCTCGGTGGTTCATCTACGGGAGGCGTACGTGCGCAGCGAGGCCGCGGGGAGGTGGCTGCCCGCGTTCCTGCTGCTGGCCGCCATCTGGGGCAACAGTTTCTTCTTCATCAAGATCGCGGTGGGGGCGCTGCATCCGCTGCAGGTGTCGTTCGGCCGCATGGCGGTCGGCGCGGCCACCCTGCTGATCGCGCTCGCGGTCACCCGGCGAGCGCTCCCCCGCGACCCGCGGCTGTGGGGGCACTTCCAGATCGCCTCCGTCGTGCTCACCACGCTGCCCTTCACCCTGTTCGCCTACGGCGAGCAGTACGTCTCCTCGGTCGTCGCCGCCATCTGGAACGCCACCACGCCCCTGTGCACGCTGGCCTTCACCCTGGTGCTGCGCGCCGAACGGGCGACCGCCGCGCGGGCGGCCGGGCTCGGCCTCGGGTTCGCGGGCGTCATGGTGGTGCTCGGGGTGTGGCAGCCCATGGCGGGCGGGCAGCTCGGCGGCAGCCTGGCCTGCTTCGGCGCGGCGCTCTGCTACGGGATCGGCGGGGCGTACATGGGGCGGTTCATCACCGGGCGGCGTCCCGAGCCGCCGGTGGTGCTGGCCGCCGGGCAGCTCCTGACGGGCGCGGCCCAGCTCGCGGTGATCACGCTGGTGGCGGGCGTGCCGCTGGTGGACACCGCGGCGCCCGCCGAGGTCTGGTGGAGCATGCTGGCCCTCGGCGGGCTCGGCACGGGCGTGGCCTACCTGCTGCTGTACCGGGTGCAGACCATGGCGGGCGTGACGACGACCTCGACGGTGACGTACCTGCTGCCGGTGTTCGCGGTGATCTCGGGCGTGCTGCTGCTCGACGAGACGATCACCTGGAACCAGCCGGTGGGCGCGCTGGTCATCCTGCTGGCCATCGCGCTCACCCAGGGCGCGCTGCGCGTGCCCGCCCGCTCAGCCCTCCGATGAGGGACGGCGGCCTCGGGGCGCGGGCTTCTTGCGGCCGGCCACCAGCGTGTCGCCCGGGACCGGAGCCGGATCGGGCGCGGGCTCCTCGGCCGCCGGCGGCTTGACGGGCCGCGTACGGGGCCGGGGGTGCGGCGCGGTGTCCGCCATGGGCGAGGGGACGTCCTCGGCCCGCGGCGCGGCGTCCTCGGCCGGCTTCGACTGCCGCGCGGGCGCGTCGGAGTCGCGCAGCGAGGCGAGCACCCGGTCGGCCTCGGCGTCGGCGGCGAACTCGTCGGCCGCCTCCGACTCCCGCCTGCGGATCACGACCATGTGGTCGACCGACAGCCGCCCCGCGCCCACGACGGCGAGCAGGATGGAGGCCGTTCCGAGGAGGATCAGCTCGTTCAGGCTGATGGGGTTGAGCGGCGGGGCGACCAGGAAGACGCCGAGCGCCTCGGCGAACAGGATCAGCCCGGTGACGGCGACGCCCAGCCCGGCGATGAGCAGCGCGCCGCCGATCAGCTCGGTGAGCATGGTGACCGTGGCCCATGCGCCGGGCGCCGGGGCGCCCTGCTGGAGGAACTTCGCGCCGGTGGCGGTGAGCCCGTCCTCCAGCTTGGTCCAGCCGTTGGCGAAGAAGATGCCGCCCACCCCGACGCGGGCGACTAAGGCGGCGACATCACGCAGGGCCTGTTTCACGGTACTTGTCTGCCCTGATCGGGCCATGGCACACCTCAATCACGGCTGAGCAGCATGGCCACCGCGACGGCGGTCAGGCTCAGCAGGACGACGCTCACGACCACGGTCGTGTGCAGGGCGTTGACGAAGGCCCAGCGTGCGGCGTCGAGCAGCGCGTCGCCGGTGCTGCCGCCGATCTCGCGGGCGACGTGGGCGGCTCCGGCCAGCGACTGCCGCGCCTGGTCCATGCCGCCCGCGGACACTCCGGGCACGGCGGGCAGCGCGGGCGCGTAGGCGATCGTGGTGATCGTGCCGAGTACGGCGACGCCGAGGCCCGCGCCCAGCTCGTACGCGGTCTCCTCGATGGCCGCGGCCCCGCCGGCGCGGGACTCGGGGACCGAGGACATGATCGTGTCGGAGGCGGCCAGCAGCGCCACCTGCACGCCGAACCCGATGCCCACGAAGCAGACCGCCAGCATCACGGGATGGCCCTCGACGCCCCAGCCGAGCGTGGGCGTCAGGGCCAGCGCGACGAGCCCGAGGCCGCCGCTCATGGTGGCGCGCATGCCGATCCTGGGCAGGAGGTGGGCCGCCGCGAGCCCGCCGGTGATCGCCGACAGCACCAGCGGCAACATCCTGACCGCCGCGCGCAGCGGGCTGTCGCCCAGCACGAGCTGGAGGTACTGGGCCAGCATGAGCTGGAGGCCGACCAGCGCGAACACGCCCAGCAGCACGCCGGCCACGCCGGTGGTGAACTCGCGCCGCCGGAACAGGGCCAGCTCCAGCAGTGGCGCCGGCAGGCGGGACTGGCGGCGTACGAACGCGACCAGCAGCCCCGCCCCCGCGAGGAACACCAGCACCGAGGCCCAGAACGGCAGCAGGCTCCCCGACCCGGCCTCCTTCAGCCCGAAGGCCAGGGCCAGCAGGCCGAGCACCGACAGCACGGCGCTCGGGGAGTCCCAGGGGCGTTCCCTGCGCAGCGGCGACTCCGGCAGCAGCCGGACGGCCAGGGGCAGCAGCACCAGCAGGATCGGCACGTTGATCAGGAAGACCGCGCCCCACCAGACGCCGACCAGCACGCCGCCGATCAGCGGGCCGACCGCCGCCCCGGCCGCCGCGACCGCGCTCCAGACGCCGAGCGCGACGGCCCGCTCGCGCCGGTCGGTGAAGACCTGGCGGATCAGCGAGAGCGTGGCCGGCATGATCATGGCGCCGCCGACGCCGAGCAGCGCCCTGGCCAGGATCAGGGTCAGCGGCGTGGGCGCGAACGCCGCCCCCGCCGAGGCCAGGCCGAACAGCACGAAGCCGCCCAGGACCAGCCGCTTGCGCCCGTAGCGGTCGCCGAGCGTGCCGAACACGATGAGCAGCGGCGCGACGACGAGCGAGTAGATGTCGATGATCCACAGGAGCTGGACGGCGGACGGCTCCAGCGCGGCCGTGAGCGCGGGCACCGCGATGTGCAGGACGGTGGCGTCGACCGTGATCAGCAGCAGGCTCAGGCAGAGCAGGACGAGGACGGCCCAGCGGTTGTCCCGAGGCAGGCGATCGGCACGCCGTACGAGGGGTGCGGCCTGTGTGACGGTCATGGGCCTCCTCGCAGGCCGATCCGGTCACCTGGGCCTGCACCTGCAGAATGGTCGAAAGCGGCGGAACTCGCGGGGGGCGATCTCGTGCCCTCTCCTGCCGCGGCTCTCCACTCCGGCTTGCGTGGCAGCTTAGGCCATGCCAGGCGCCTGGCATAGCGGTATCGGCCGATCCACGACAGCCCCCACCTCTCTAGAGAGATACAGCAATATGTCCGTATCTATCCATCGCGCATCCGTCGCCGGATCATGGGAGCCGTGGGGAACGATGGACGTGCCGGGAAAGACGATATTTCCGATAAGTCCCCACGCGAGTGGTGCACCGAGGCTCTGACCAGGCTGAACGCCGGCCGTCCCGAGTCGGCGTTGGAGGCCGCGCGCCGGGCGGCCGACCTCGACCCCGGCGACGAATGGGCCCACCGCCTCGTCAGCCTGGCCCACGAGCGCCTGGGCCGCGACGCCGACGCCCTTCCCCCGGCCGAGCGCGCGGCGGACCTCGCACCCGGCTCCTGGTCCGCGCGCGTGCGCCTGGCCTCCATCGCCCGCCGGATCCCCGGCCGCTGGTCCGAGGCGGTCTCCGACGCCGTCCTGGCCGCGCGGTTCGCGCCCGAGGAGGCCGATCCCGAGGTCCTGCTCGGTGACCTGGCGCTGCTGCGCGACGACCATCCGGAGGCCGAGCGGGCCTACCGCGCCGCGCTGGCCAGGGCACCGGCCCATCCGCAGGCCCGCGTGAACCTGGCCCTGTGCCTGCTGCGCTGGGGCCGTCCGCGCCCGCACCACGACCCGGCCTGGCCGGTCGACCCGCGCCAGACGGGACGGGCCAGGCGGGCGCTGGAGGTCTGGGCCCGCCAGGTCAGGCTGCTGCTCGCCCTGGCCGTGATCGCCGTCGCGGCGGCCGCGCTCGCCCTCGACGCGGCGGCGTGGGCCCGGGCGGGCGGGTTCGCCGCGCTGGCCGCGCTGGTGCCGCTGACGGTCCGGCAGGCGCGGCGGGTGGGGGTGTGGGCGTACGTGCCGGCCATGGCCGGGCGTGATCCCTGGCTGGGCGCGGCCGTGGTGTCGGCGGGGCTGTCGGTGCCGGCGTTCGCGGCCTGGCTGCTGCTGGGCGCGGTGCCGGCGGCGCCGTCCTGGCTGGATCCGGTCTGGGCGGGGCTGGCCGGGATCGTGGTGCTGATGTGGCCGGCGCTGGCGGTCGTGCGGGTGCTGGCGGAGGCGTGGCGGGGGCGGCCGCTGCCCGCGCTGGCCGAGCTGGGGTCCGTCCCGGGCGAGCGCACGGCGGCCAGGAACGCCGGCGTGACGTTGTGGATCGTCCTCGTCAGGACCTGGTCGGTGCTGGTGCCGCTGGTGGGCGGGGCGCTGGTGGTCGAGCCCAGGGCCGCGGTGGCGGCGGTGGCGGTGCCGTTCCCGATGGTGCGGGCCTGGCTGCGCGCCCGCGGCAGGGGCGACGGGTGGCTCCTGGCCGCGGGCTGCCTGGTGGCGCTCGCCGCCCTCGGCTGCGCCGTGGGGGGCGCGCTGGGGTCGGCCTGGGGCTGGCGGGTGGGACTGGGCGCGCTGGGCGCGGCGATGGCGGTGTACGCGGTGCGCGCCCTGCGCTCGTGGTGGCGCGGCGCGCCGGGGCCCTGGCGGGCCTCCCTCGTCATGTGCGATCTGCCCATGGGCGGCGCGCCCTCGGTGGCGCTGCCCTCTGAGGTACGCCAGGCGTTCTCCTACGCCAGGAGCCTCGTCCTGGCCTACGGCGACCCCATGGGCCCCCGGGTCGTCGGCGCGGCCGGGTCCGTCACCTCCTCCGGCGAGCTGCGGCTGATCGCCGGGCCCGAGGCGTGGGAGGGCGTCGAGGCCGACCCGCGCGTCGCGGTGTTCGCGGCCGACCCGCTGCAACGGCGGTTCTGGGTCGAGGTACGGGGCATCGCCCGGCCCGGCCCCGACGTCCTGCGCGTCACCCCCAAGCAGGTGCTCGTCGGCGAGTTCCCCGGCCGGCACCAGCGACGGTGACTAGAGTTTTGTTCTATGCGGACTCTGCGAACCCCCGAAGAGCGCTTCGCCGGCCTGCCCGACTTCCCCTACGAGCCCCGCCACGCCGACCTGCCGGACGGCCCGCGCATGGCCTACGTCGAGGCGGGCCCCGCGGACGGCGAGCCGGTCGTCCTGCTGCACGGCGAGCCGAGCTGGTCCTTCCTCTACCGCCACGTCATGCGCGAGCTGGCCGCGGCCGGGCTGCGCGCGATCGCCCCCGACCTGATCGGCTTCGGCCGCTCGGACAAACCGGTGGACCCGGCCGAGCACACCTACGCCAGGCACGTGGAGTGGACCCGCGCGCTGCTGTTCGACGCGCTCGGCCTGGACGGCGTCACCGTCGTCGGCCAGGACTGGGGCGGGCTGATCGGGCTGCGCATCGCCGCCGAGCACCCGGAACGCGTGGCCAGGATCGTGGCCGCCAACACGGGGTTGCCCTCGGGTGACATTCCCATGCCCGACGTCTGGCACCGCTTCAAGGACACCGTCGCCGCGGCCCCCACGCTGGACATCGCCCGCCTGGTCCAGGCCGGCTGCCGGACGCGGCTCAGTGACGAGGTGCGGGCGGCCTACGACGCGCCGTTCCCGGACGAGTCGTACAAAGCGGGCCCGCGTGTCATGCCCGGTCTCGTGCCGGTCACGCCCGACGACCCCGCCGCGCCCGCCAACCGCGCTGCCTGGCAGATCCTCACGACGCTCGACCGCCCGTTCCTGGTGGCCTTCTCCGACGGCGACCCCATCACCGCCGGCATGGCGCCCATCATGCTCAAGGCCGTCGCGGGCACGGCCGGGCTGTCCCATCCGGTGATCGCCGGCGCCGGACACTTCCTCCAGGAGGACGCCGGCCCCGAATTCGGACGTTTGATCGCCCGTTTCGTGACCTCCACCTAGCGTGTCAGGCCCGCCCAATCGTCGGTCGGGTGCGGTATAACCGGGGGCGGACCGGGGAGGCGTGATGCGTGAGTCCGACAGGGCCCAGGCCGCGGGGCGGGACGCGGCGCGGGATCTGTTCGAGCAGGTGAGGCTGCGATATTTCCAGATTCCCCCGGCCGTGCGCCGGGTGCTCTACGCCGTGCTGCTCATCGCCGCCATGGGCGTGGGCGCGGCGCTCGGCTGGGATCTGCTGACGACGTTCCCCCTCGTCCTGCTGGCGCTCGCCTTCGTGGCGCTGACCATGCGCTTCCCGCGGGCCGCCGCGACGGCGCTGGTCGTGGCCGGCTGGGTCGTGCTGGTGCTGCCGCTGTTCTCCTGGCGTTTCCCGCCCGGATCCATGGCGCTGCACGCGATGGTCGCGCTGGCCCTGCCCGTGGCCGCCGCCTCCCACCTCATCCGCTGGGTCACGCCGTGGGTGAGCACGCTGGCGGCGCTCGTGCCCGCCGGGGTGCTGGCCTTCGGGCTCTCCTTCCTGTCGGCCGCCGCCGCGCTCTGGGGCGCCTGCGCGGCGGCCGTCGTCATGCTGGTCTACCGGTTCCTCCAGGCGCGCCGGGCCAAGGCCGAGCTGTCCGCCGAGGAGCAGCAGGTGCGCGTGCGCGCCCGCGAGAGCCGTCCCGAGCAGCAGGCCGACAAGGCGGGGGCGCCGCCGCAGATCTCCGTCGAGGACGCGCTGGCCGAGCTGGAGGGCATGATCGGGCTGGCGCCGGTCAAGGAGCAGGTCCGCTCGATCGCCGCCTCCATCGAGGCCACCCGGCTGCGGGCCGAGGCCGGCTACACCGCCGAACGCCCGACCAGGCATTTCGTCTTCGTCGGCCCGCCGGGCACCGGCAAGACCAGCGTGGCCCGCGCGCTGGCCAAGATCTTCTACGCGTTCGGCCTGCTGGAGACCCCCTACGTGGTCGAGGCGCAGCGGGCCGACCTGGTGGGCGAGTTCCTGGGCGCGACCGCGATCAAGACCAACGAGCTGGTCGACCGGGCGCTCGGCGGCGTGCTGTTCATCGACGAGGCCTACGGCCTGGTCAACTCCTCCGACGGCCAGCCCGACAGGTTCGGCGCCGAGGCCGTGCAGACCCTGCTCAAGCGGGCCGAGGACGACCGCGAGCGCCTGATCATCATCCTGGCCGGCTACGAGCAGGAGATGGCCGGGTTCCTGTCCAGCAACCCCGGCCTGGCCAGCCGGTTCGCCACCCGCGTGCGCTTCCCCAGCTACTCGGCCCCCGAGCTGGCCGAGATCACCGAGGTGCTCCAGCGGCGCAGGGGCGACACGATGGGCCCCGACACCGGGCGCGCCCTGCTCGGCCTCTTCGAAGACGTCCAGCGGCGCGGCCTGGTCGACGAGCTGGGCAACGCCCGGTTCGTGCGCAGCCTGGTCGAGGCCGCCGCGCAGGCCAGGGACGTCCGGGTGGTGGGCGCCGGCGGCACCCCGACCACACAGGACCTGGTGACCACCACCACGCCCGACGTGACGAAGGCGTTCGAGGAGCTGACCGCCCGCTTCCGCGGCTACGTGGCCACGCCCACGCTGGAGGAGGCGCTGGCCGACCTCGACACGATGGCCGGTCTGGAGCCGGTCAAGCGGCAGGTGCACGCCATCGCCGCCCAGCTCCAGGTGGCCCGCATGCGGCAGGAGCGCGGGCTGCCCACGCCGCCGCAGATGCGCCACTTCGTGTTCGCCGGGCCGCCCGGCACGGGCAAGACCACCGTCGCGCGGGTGCTCGGCCGCGTCTTCGCCGCGCTCGGCCTGCTGGCCAGGCCCGACGTCGTCGAGGCCCATCGCGCCGACCTGGTCGGCCAGCACCTCGGCGCCACCGCGATCAAGACCAACGAGCTGGTCGACCGGGCGCTCGGCGGCGTGCTGTTCATCGACGAGGCCTACAGCCTGGTCAACCCCGGCTACGCGGGCGGCGACGCCTTCGGCTCGGAGGCCGTCCAGACCCTGCTCAAACGGGCCGAGGACGACCGCGACCGGCTGGTCATCGTGCTGGCCGGCTACCCGCGCGAGATGGACTCCTTCCTGGCCACCAACCCCGGCCTGGCCAGCCGGTTCAACCAGCGCGTGGCCTTCCCCAGCTACTCCCCGCGCGAGCTGTCGCAGATCGCGGTGCTGCTGGCGGGCAAGGCCGGCGACAACTTCGACGAGCAGGCCCTGCGCGACCTCGACGAGGTGTTCGCCTGGGTGTGCGAGGAGCGGCTGATCGACGGCCTGGGCAACGGCCGCTTCGCCCGGTCGCTGTTCGAGCGGGCCGCGATGCGCCGCGACGTGCGCCTGGCCGCCCAGGCGTCGGGCGGCGGGTCGGCCAGCTCCGCCGACCTCACGACGATCACCAGCGACGACGTGCGCACCGCCGTGGACGAACTTTCCGGACGTTAACCCCTCTTTGGCATTTCCGCGCGCCACGATGCTGCCGCCTGTAGCAGTATGACTACCTATCGTGTGCGTCCGGGAGGGGGACGATGGCGGGGTTCCTGGCCCGCAGGCTGCTCAACTACGTGGTGCTGGTCGGCGTGGCCGCGAGCCTGGCGTACCTGCTGGCCGCCGGGGCGCTCGACCCGCGTTCCAACTACGCCGACCGCACCCCCAAGCCGCCGCCCGCCGTCGTCGACGCCCAGCTCACCGCGCTCAACCTCAACGACAAGACCCCGCTGCTGCAGCGCTACGCCACGTGGGCGTCGGGGGTGCTGCACGGCGACTTCGGCAAGACGGTCACCGGCTCGCCCGTCAACGAGGACCTCAGGCGGCGGATGGGGGTCACCTTCCGGCTGGTGATCCTGGGGCTGCTCTTCGGGAGCCTGCTGGGGGTGCTGGTGGGCGCGTACGCGGCGGTCAGGCAGTACGGCTGGTTCGACCGGCTCTCGACGGGCCTGTCGTTCGTCGTGCTCGCGGTGCCGGTCGTGGTGCTGGCCAACATGCTGATCCTGGCCGGCGCCTGGGCCAACGACAACGTCTTCGGCCGCCAGGTGCTGCTGGTCAGCGGCGAGTACAGCGCCGGCCTGGAGACCGGCTTCTGGGGGTACGCGCTCGACCGGCTGCAACACCTGATCCTGCCGACGGTCTCGCTGTCCGTGGGCCTGGTCGCGATCTTCAGCCGCTACCAGCGCAACATGATGCTCGACGTGCTCGGCGCCGACTTCGTCCGTACGGCCAGGGCCAAGGGGCTGAGCAGGCGCAAGGCGCTGACCCGGCACGCGCTGCGCACCGCGCTGATCCCGGTGGCCACCTACTTCGCCTTCACGTTCGGCAGCCTGCTGACCGGGGCCACCTTCACCGAGAAGATCTTCGGCTGGCACGGGCTGGGCGAGCAGCTGATCAACTCGATCTTCACCAACGACGTCAACACCGTGGCGGCGATCTCCTTCCTGGCCGCCGTGGCCGTGCTGTGCGCCGCGCTCGCCTCCGACCTGCTGCACGCCGCGCTCGATCCGAGGGTGCGGGCGTGATGACGCTCTCGGAGGAGGAGCTGGCGGAGGAGCTGACCGGCGACCTGGGCCGGGCGCCGTCGCGGCTGCGGGTGGTGGCCGGGCGCTTCTTCCGCTCGCCGCAGGGGCTGGCCGGGTTCGCGGTGCTGGCGCTGATGTTCCTGCTGGCGTTCGTCGGGCCGCTGTTCAGCCGGTGGTCCTACACCGACAAGGACTTCACGGCGTTCCTGCAGCCGCCCTCGGCCCAGCACTGGTTCGGAACGCTCCAGACGGGCGCCGACGTCTACGCGGTGACCCTGCGCGGCATGCAGAAGTCGCTGATCGTGGGCCTGCTGGCGGCGCTGGTCTCCACCGCGGTCGCGGCCGTGGTGGGCGCCTTCTCCGGCTACTTCCCGGGCTGGACCGACCGGGCGCTGAGCTGGGTCACCGACCTGCTGCTCGTGCTGCCCGCCTTCCTCATCCTGGCGATCATGTCGCCGCTGTTCGGGGCCGGGCAGTGGGTGCTGTTCGTGATCATGCTGGCGCTGTTCCTGTGGATGGTGACCTCGAAGATCGTCCGGGGGATGACGATCTCGCTGAAGGAGCGCGAGTACATCCAGGCCGCCCGCTTCATGGGCGTGCCGCCGGTGCGGATCATCTTCCGGCACGTCATCCCCAACCTGTCCTCGCTGCTCATCGTCGACGCCACGCTCAACGTCAGCGCGGCCATCCTGACCGAGACCTCGCTGTCGTACTTCGGGTTCGGCATCCAGCCGCCCGACGTCTCCTTCGGCACGCTGATCGCCGACGGCTCGCGCACGGCGGTCTACGCGCCGTGGACGTTCTGGTTCGTGGCCGGGCTGCTGGTGGTGACCGTGCTGGCGGTCAACCTCATCGGCGACGCGCTGCGCGACGCCTTCGACCCGGCGGCGCGGCGATGAGGCCCGCGGCGAACCCGGTCCTGGAGGTCAGCGACCTCCACGTGTCCTTCGGCGACGTACGCGCGGTGCGCGGGGTCAGCTACTCGGTGAGCCCGGGTGAGGTGCTGGGCATCGTGGGCGAGTCCGGGTCGGGCAAGTCGGTCACCTCGGCCGCCGTCATGGGCCTGCTGCCGCCGAGCGCCCGGGTGACCGGGTCGGTGCGCCTGCACGGCAAGGAGCTGGTCGGCGCCCCCGAGCGGGAGCTGACCCGCTTCCGCGGCAAGACCGTGTCGATGGTGTTCCAGGACCCCCTGTCGGCGCTCACGCCGGTCTACCGGGTGGGCGACCAGATCGCCGAGGCCGTCCGCGTCCATCAGCGGGTGAGCAAGGAGAACGCCGCGGTCAAGGCCGTCGAGCTGCTGGAGCTGGTCGGCATCCCGTCGCCGAGCGAGCGGGCGCTGGCCTTCCCGCACGAGTTCTCCGGCGGCATGCGGCAGCGCGTGATGATCGCGATGGCCATCGCCAACGATCCCGACGTGATCATCTGCGACGAGCCCACCACCGCGCTCGACGTGACCATCCAGGCGCAGGTGCTGGAGGTGCTGAAGAAGGCCCAGCGGGAGACCGGCGCGGCGATCATCATGATCACGCACGATCTCGGCGTGGTGGCCGGGTTCGCCGACCGGGTCCTGGTCATGTACGCCGGCCGCCCGGTCGAGGTGGGCGACGTCGACGACATCTACTACCGGATGCGCATGCCGTACACGGCGGGGCTGCTGGCCTCGATCCCGCGGGTCGACCGCGGCGGGCGGCAGCCGCTGGTCCCGATCGCCGGGAACCCGCCCTCCCCCGCCGCGCTGCCGCCGGGCTGCCCGTTCGCGCCGCGCTGCCCGCTGAAGATCGACGCGTGCGACGAGGCCGAGCCTCCGCTGTTCGACGTGGGGGTGGGCCACCGGGCGGCGTGCATCCGCTGGGAGGTCGTACGCCCCGAGGCCCCCGGCCGTCACGCGGCCCTGGAGCCCGTCGCGCCCGCGGTCCGCGGCGAGCAGACGGTGCTGGAGGTCGACGGCCTGGTCAAGGACTTCCCGCTGCTCAAGGGGGCGCTGTTCAAGCGCAGGGTCGGCACGGTGCACGCCGTGGCCGGCGTCAGCTTCGACATCCGCCGGGGCGAGACCCTGGGGCTGGTCGGCGAGTCGGGCAGCGGCAAGACCACCACGCTCACCCAGATCCTGGAGCTCGTCCCGCCGCAGGAGGGGCGCGTGGTCGTGCTCGGCCGCGACACCGCCCGCCTCGACGGCGCCGAGCGCACCGCGGTCCGGCGGGACATGCAGGTGGTCTTCCAGGACCCGATGGCCTCCCTCGACCCGCGCATGACGGTCTACGACATCCTGGCCGAGCCGCTGCGCACCCACGGGCAGCGGCGGCCGGCCCGGCGGGTGGGCGAGCTGCTCGCGCTGGTCGGCCTCGACCCGGCGCACGCCGCCCGCTACCCACAGGACTTCTCCGGCGGGCAGCGGCAGCGCATCGGCATCGCCAGGGCGCTGGCGCTGGAGCCCAGGCTGCTGGTGCTGGACGAGCCGGTCTCGGCACTCGACGTGTCGATCCAGGCGGGGGTCATCAACCTGCTGGGCTCGCTGCGTGACAGGCTCGGGCTGTCGTACCTGTTCGTCGCGCACGACCTGGCCGTGGTGCGCTACATCGCCGACCGGGTGGCGGTCATGTACCTGGGCAGGATCGCCGAGATCGGGCAGGTCGACGCGGTCTACGGGGCTCCGGCGCATCCGTACACGCAGGCCCTGCTGTCGGCGATCCCGCTGCCCGACCCGGCCCGTGAGCGCGTACGCGAGCGCATCCTGCTCGAAGGCGACCTGCCCAGTCCGGCCCATCCTCCGACGGGCTGCCGCTTCCGCACCCGGTGCCCGAAGTTCCGCTCGGTGCTCACCGACGACGAGCGCGCGCTGTGCGTGGGCGTCGAGCCGGAGGTGCTGCCGGTGGCCGACGACCAGGGGGCGGCCTGCCATTACGCCGAGAGGCTCGACGTCGTCTAGATCAGGAGGAATGCGCTCGATGAAAGCTTCACGTCTTGTCGTGGCCGTCGCCGTGACGGGCTCGCTGTCGCTGGTGAGCTGTGGCGGCGGCGGCTCGGGGGGCGGCTCGACGAGCGGCACGCAAGGTGCGCACAAGACCATCAGGGCCTTCGACATCAACCCGCAGCCGCGCGACAAGGTCAAGGACGGCGGCACGCTGCGCTGGGGCATCAACGAGTTCCCCAGCCAGTGGAACAGGAACCACGTCGACGGCAACCTGGCGGTGGCGGCCGTGATCAGCAACGCGCTGCTGCCCTCGCCGTTCGTCTCCGACGAGAAGGCGGAGATCACCGTCGACCGCGACTACGTGCTCGACGCCAAGGTCACCGACCAGAGCCCGAAGCAGGTCGTCACGTACACCCTCAACCCCAAGGCCAAGTGGTCGGACGGGCAGCCGATCACGTGGGCCGACTACCAGGCCCAGTGGCAGGCGCTCAACGGCCGCAACCCCGACTTCCACATCGTCTCGGCCACCGGCTACCAGGACATCGAGAAGGTCGAGCGGGGCAAGGACGACCACGAGGTGAAGGTCACCTTCGTCAAGCCGTTCGGCGACTGGCAGTCGCTGTTCGGGCCGCTGCTGCCGGCCGCGACGAACCGGACCCCGCAGGCCTTCAACACCTCCTGGCTGAACAAGATCCCGGTGACCGCCGGGCCGTTCAAGTTCAAGGGCTTCGACCAGACGGCCAAGACCATCACGATCGTCCGGGACGACACCTGGTGGGGCGACCGGGCCAAGCTCGACCAGATCATCTACCGGGCCTCGGAGCAGGACTCGCTGATCGGCGCGTTCAGCAACGGGGAGCTCGACCTCATCGACGTGGGGCCCTCCGCGCCCGACTACGCGCGGGCCAGGTCCACGCAGGGCGCGCAGGTGCGCCAGGCCGCCGGGCCCGACTTCCGGCACTTCACCTTCAACGGGTCGAGCGAGCTGCTCAAGGACGTCAACGTGCGGCAGGCCATCCAGCTCGGCATCAACCGGCAGGCCATCGCGCAGTCCGACCTCCAGGGGCTCGACTGGCCGATCGAGCCGCTGAACAACCACTTCTTCATGAACACCCAGGAGGGATATCTGGACAACGCCGGAAGTCTCGGCGTCTACAACCCCGACCGCGCCAAGCAGATGCTCGACGCGGCCGGCTGGAAGCTGAACGGAGCCGTCAGGCAGAAGAACGGGCAGCCGCTCGACCTGCGGTTCGTGGTGCCGTCGGGGGTGCAGCTGAGCAAGTCGGAGGGTGAGCTGGCCCAGAACATGCTGGCCCAGATCGGGGTGAAGCTCACGATCAAGGCGGTGCCGAGCGACGACTTCTTCACCAAGTACGTCATCCCCGGCAACTTCGACATAACGCCCTTCGCCTACATCGGCACGCCTTATCCGATTTCGAGCAGCTACGGGATCTACGCGAACTCAGCGAACGGCAAGACCTGGAACGCCAACTTCGGCCGGACGGGCTCGCCGGAGATCGACCAGGCCATGGACAAGGCGGCCCAGAACCTCGACCCGGCGGCGGCCCGCACCCAGACGAACGAGGCCGACGGGCTGATCTGGAAGCTGGTCAACGTTTTGCCGCTCTACCAGCGTCCGCAGAACGTGGCGGCCAGGCAGACCCTGGCCAACGTCGGCGCGCGCGGCTTCTACGACCTGCGCTACGAGGACATCGGCTTCACCGGCTGACCCGCGCCCAGCGCTCCACGGCCGGCTTCACGCCGAGCCCGATGAAGATGCCGCCCGTCGCCACGTCCACCCGGCGGCGGGCGGCGGGTCGACGGACTGCGGGAGGAAGGCGACCGGAACGGCCGCGAGGAGCGCGGATGTACGGACTGTCGGTGGGAGACGGTAGAAGTGACGCATGACGATGGACCTCACCTGGCCGCAGATCCTCGCCTGGCGGCTGCGCAGGCAGTTCGTGGCGGCGGCCGACGGGCCCGACGCGGTCTCGGTGGTGCGCCGGCTGTGCGGGGTGCAGGCGCAGGTCGCCTCCTCGGCCCAGCTCGCGGTGGCGGTCCGGAGCGCCCGGCCCGTCCCCGGCGAGATCGACCAGGCCCTGTGGGCCGACCGTGCCCTGGTCAAGACCTGGCTCATGCGCGGCACCCTCCACCTGGTGCCCGCCGACGAGCTGGCCGGCCTGTGCGCGGCGCTGAGCACGCTGCGCTTCTGGGAGAAGGGCTCCTGGCAGCGCGGCCACGGCGTGACCGCCGCCGAGATCGAGGCCGTCATCGAGGCCGTCCCTGAGGCGTTGAAGGGCGCGCCGCTGACCCGCGAGGAGCTGGTCGAGGAGGTCGTGGCGCTGACCGGGCAGGCCCATCTGCGCGAGGCGCTGACGTCCGGGTGGGGGGCGCTGCTCAAGCCGCTGAGCCGCCTGGGCGAGCTGTGCTACGGGCCGCCCCGCGAGGGCAAGGTGACCTTCACCGCGCCGCGATCGTGGGTCCCGGGCTGGCCGGGGGTGCTCCCCGACCAGGAAGAGGCCGGGGTGCGGGTGCTGCGGGCGTTCCTGGGCGCCCATGGGCCGGCCACGCCGGAGATGTTCGACACCTGGCTGTTCGGCGGCGTGGCCAGGAAGGCGGTGCTCAGGGGGTGGGTCAAGGGGCTGGCCCCCGAGCTGGTGGAAATCAGGGCCGACGACGGCACGGTTCTCCACGCGCTGGCCGAGCACGCCGACGACCTGGCCGCCACCCGGCCCTCGGCGGACGTCCACCTGCTGCCGGGCTTCGACCAGTTCATCCTGGGCGCGCCGCGTACCCTCGCCCCGCTCGTCCCGCCGCCGCTCAAGCCGAAGGTCAGCCGTCAGGCGGGCTGGATCTCGCCCGTGGTGGTGCACGAGGGGCGGGTGGCCGGCGTCTGGGAGGCCAAGGGCGGCGCCATCACGCTCGACCTCGCCGCCCCGGTGCCTCAGGACGCGCTCGACCGCTCCCTGAGCCGCATGCGGTCGCTGCTGGATCTCAAGGAGGCGTAGCGCCCGCGGGTCAGGCGGACGTGCTCGCCATCACCCGGTCGACGATGCCCTTGTTGCCCTCCTCGCGGGCGCAGTGGGCGCAGCAGTACCAGTGCTCGCCCGACTGCACGCCGTGGCCGATGACCTTGGTGCCGCAGTGCTCGCAGATCGGCGCCATGGCCTCGATCGCGCACTGGAAGCAGTCGAAGGTGTGCACCGCGCCCTGCGCGTGCACCTCGAAGGCCATGTCGTAGTCGTTGCCGCAGTTGTCGCAGACGGCCATGGTGATCCCCTCTTCACGGTCCGATCACCTCGGGCAATACCCGGATCCGTGGTGCGCTTTCCCCAACGAAGCACCATATTCAGGCTGATTCACCATCGATGACGGCGAAGCGTGCGATCAGCGGCAGCCCCAGCAGGCCGAGCGCGGCGAGCGCGACGGGCAGCCCGAACGGCCCGGTCAGGCCCGCCACCAGCAGCGGGCTGACGACGAACCCGGTGTAGGAGACGGTGGACACGCCCCACACCAGCGTCCCGGTGGGGTCGTCGGCGGCCGCACGGCTGAGCAGGGCGGGCACCAGCGGCCCGAGCGTCAGCCCGGTCAGGGCGAAGCCCGCCATGGACAGCGGCACGCCGCCGCCGAGCCCGGCCAGGGCGATCCCGGCCGCGCCGCCCGCGCCGGCGACCAGGTACAACGCGCGCAGCGGCACCGGGGGCAGCGTATGTGCGGCGATCCGGCCGGCCGTGAGCGCGGCCATGTAGACCGAGGGCGCGAGGCTGGCCGTCAGGGGCGTGGCGTCCCGGTGCTCCTCCAGCAGGAGCACCGACCACTGCTCCACCGCGTTCTCGATCACCAGCACGCAGCCGGCCAGCGTCCCGAGCAGCAGCGCGAGCCCCCACAGCCGGTGTCCCGCGCGGGGGTCGCCGGAGGGCGCGGGCCGGCCGCGTCCGACGGGCAGGGCCGGCAGCGACAGGGACGTCGCCGCCACCAGCAGCCCGATCACCACGAGCACGGTCCCGGTGTGCACCCCGAGCGACCGGGCCAGGCCGGCGAGCGGGGCGGCCACGATGACCGCGACCGGGAAGGCCGCGTGCACCACCTGGAAGAGCCGCCGGCCGCTCTCGCGCTCGACGCGTCCCGTGGTCAGGTTGAGCGTGACGTCGAGCGCGCCGCTGGCCGCGCCGAGCAGCAGCAGCGCGGCCGCGAGCTGCCAGGGCCCGGTGACGGCGGCGAGCCCCGCCACGGTGAGCCCGAACAGCGCGGTCGCCGCCATGAGGGCCCGGCGCTCGCGTCCGCGGGCCAGCCGGCCGGTCAGCGCCATCGCGGGCAGGGCTCCGATCGGCACGGCGCTCAGCGCCGCGCCGATCTGCGCCGCCGAGAGGCCCAGCTCCAGCTTGACCGCCGGCAGCAGGGCCGACCAGGCTCCCCAGAACACGGCCCAGACGGCGGACACCGCGATGAGCGGCATTCACCAACCCCCTTGAATTACGGTCAAGTCTCGGTAAAGATCGACGACGTCCTTTTATCCCCCGCCGAAGGGAATATCGTGCTGACGCGCACGGTCATCGCGGCCGGTCTGGTCGCCGCCGGTATCGCCGCCGTCCCCTCCTCCGCCTACGCCGCCTCGGCCACCTCCGCCTCCGCCGCTTCCTCCGCCGAGACGCCCGAGCGCGTCTGCGGCGCGGGCTACCAGCGGGTGCGGGACGGCCACCGCGCGATGAAGACGCGCGACGGAGCGGTTCTCGGACACGTCTACCTGATGTACAACAAGCGCGCCGGCAAGAACTGCGTCGCGGCGATCAAGATCGCCTACCGCGGTACCCGTACGGTCACCGGCGCCTCCATCGAGGTCCGCGGCGGCGGCCGGAGCGAGGACGTGCAGCGTTACCGCTTCTACGCCGAGACCGGCCACATCGACGGTAGCTGGAAGTGCGTGAAGTACGCGGGTTGGACGCGCACCCCGGACAACCGCGTCGAGGCGTGGGGCGGCCGCAGCTCCTGGGGCAACTGCGCGGGCTGAGACCAGAGAATTCCCCTCCCGGAGCTGTCACATCGCGCGGGGCCGCCTCGTCCTGTGTCATGGAAGCCGTCATGGAAGCGGACGACACAGGGAGGATCACCATGACCCAGCGCATCGACATCGCCAAGCTCGCCCCGGAGGCGTACCGGGGGTTCCTGGCGGTGGAGGCGTACATGCACGGCAGCGACCTGCCCGCGGCCACGATCGAGCTGGTCAAGCTGCGGGCCAGCCAGATCAACGGCTGCGGCTACTGCGTGCACATGCACAGCAGGGACATGAAGAAGGCCGGGGAGAGCGACGAGCGGCTGTGGTCGGTCGCGGCCTGGCGGGAGGCCACGGTCTTCACCCCCGCCGAGCGGGCGGCCCTGGCGCTGACCGAGGAGGCGACCCGCCTGGCCGACCGCGGCGAGGCCGTGCCGGACGAGGTGTGGGAGCAGGCGGCCGAGCACTATGACGAGAAGCAGCTCGCCGCGCTTGTCGTCTCCATCGCGATGATCAACGCCTGGAACCGGGTCGGCGTGACCGCCCGCCTGGTTCCGGGGACCTGACGCGCGTCAGAGTCCTGGGATCCACGAGCAGGAGACGTCCGCAGCCGCCGGCCGAGCCGGATCTGTGCACCCCCTCGGGGCGAAAGTTGCCCTATTAGCTACCCTTTACAGCGAACTTACGGCTGTATCGGTAGATAACAGAGGTAACAGGAACATCACGGGGGGGCTCACATGAAGAGGCTTGCGGTCGTGCCGCCGCACGTCGCCAGGCACAAGATCCGCGACATCCGGGCGGCGGCCCGCCGCAGAAGCGCCGTGACCGCCGACCCCAAGGTGGTCGACCTGCGGGCCTACAGCGGCCAGAACGTGCTCCACTTCCCCAGCGGGCCGACGCCCGCCGCCTGACCCGCACGATCCCGCACTCCCGAGGTCCGACGGCACCGGCTCCCCCCGCCGGCCGTACGGATCAGCCGTAGAGCCTCTTGGCGTAGGACTCGCTGTAGTACGACTCCAACTGCTCCAGCGTCTCCTCCACGACCTGGACCTCCTTGATCAGCCTGGCGTGCGAGGGCAGGGCGGAGGGGTTCCAGGAGTCGGGCGTCCAGAGCTGCGAGCGCATGAACGCCTTGGCGCAGTGGAAGAAGATCTGCTCGATCTCCACCACCAGGGCGAGCCGCGGCCGGTGGCCCTTGACGATCATCTCGTCGAAGAACGGCGCCTCGCGCACGAGCCGGGCACGGCCGTTGACGCGCAGGGTCTCGTTGCGGCCGGGGACCACGAAGATCAGCCCGACGTGCGGGTTCCTCAGGACGTTGTGGAACCCGTCGGCCCGGCGGTTCCCCGGACGGTCCGGAATGGCGATCGTGGTGTCGTCGACGACGTGGACGAACCCGGCCGGGTCACCCTTGGGCGAGACGTCGCAGTTGCCCTTGTCGTCGGACGTGGCGATCAGGCAGAGCGGTGAGGCCGCCAGCCAGTCGCGGTCGCGAGCGTGCAGCCGGACCCGCTCCTTGGTCGCGGCCCGCGGCATCACCTCGCCCAGCAGTTCCCGCAACTCCTCCTCGGACCCGATCTCCGCCCAGCTCATCTGATCTCCTTTCGGGGGTTACCGCCCGATTCTGTCAGGAGACCGGGGCGAGCATCCTGTGGGGCTCACGCAACACCATGCTGACCGGGTCGTCCCTGTTGTGCTCCAGGCCGGGGCCGGGGCGCACCTCGATCTCCTCCACCCCGACGACCGTGCCGCACGACGGGCACCGGGACACGGGGTCGAGCCGGGCGCCGCAGGTCACGTGGTGGAACAGGCGGCGCGGCCCGGCCCCGCCGAGGTTGCGCTCGCCCCACTGGGACAGGGCCAGCAGGGGGACCCACAGCTCGCGGCCCACGGCGGTCAGGACGTACTCGTCGCGGGGCGGGTTGTCCTGGTAGCGGCTCTTGACCAGGACGCCGACCTCGACCAGCGCGCCGAGCCGCTGGGACAGGACCGCCCTGGGGATGTCGAGGTGGGCGAGGAAGTCGCCGTAGCGGCGTACGCCGTACATGGCGTCGCGGACCACCAGGAGCGTCCACCGTTCGCCGATCACTTCCAGGGCCCTGGCCAGCGAGCAGTCCTGGCCTTCGTAGTTCTTGCCGAGCGCCATGGAACCCATGTTAGTTCATTCATCGAACCGTGGTACGTTGCGCGAATGAGTTCAATGACCGAACTGACTCGGGTCCGGCCGGGCACGCTCGCCGTGGCGTCCTCGGCGCCCCTGCTGGTGCTGACGAACTACACGGTCCCGATGGTGACGTTGCCGCAGACGGCCGCGTCCCTGGGCGCGGGGGCGACGGGGCCGGTGTGGATGCTGGGCGGGATCTCGCTCGGGCTGTCGGCGCTGCTGCTGGTCTCCGGCGGGCTGGCCGACGACCACGGGCGCAGGCGGGTGCTGGTGTGGGGGTCGGCGGTGCTGGCGGTCGCCGGGGTGGCGGCCGCGCTGAGCACGTCCGTGCCGGTGTTCGTGCTGGCCAGGCTGGTGCAGGGCGGGGCGAGCGCGGCGATGCTGGCCGCCAGCCTGGGCATCGTCGGCCATGCCTACCCCTCCGGCGCCGCGCGGGTGCGGGCCACGGGACTCTACGGCGCCATGATCGGGCTGGGCACGGCGGTGGGCCCGCTGGTCTCCGGCACGCTGGCCATGGCGGTGAGCTGGCGGGCGGTCTACTGGGTGTTGTCGGCCGGCGCGGTCGTCCTGGCGGCGGCGTCGGCGCGCTTGCTGGACGAGTCGCGCTCCCCCGCGCCGCGCCGGTTCGACGTGCCGGGCGTGCTGCTGCTCAGCCTGGGCGTCGGGGCGCTGGTCGCGGGCGTGACCGAAGGGCGTGCCGGGTGGGGGCGTCCGGTGGTGATCGGGGCGTTCGTGCTGGCGGCGGTGCTGGTGGCGGCGTTCGTGGCGGTGGAGCGCCGGCGGCCGGAGCCGCTGCTCGACCTGGAGCTGTTCGGACGGCCGGTGTTCCTGGTCGCCACCGGCGGCGCGCTGGTCGTCGGGGCGGCGGTCGTGGGCCTGCTCAGCTACCTGCCGACCGTGCTGCAGACCGCACACGCGCTGACGCCGTTGCAGACCGGTCTGCTGTTCTGCCTCTGGTCGGGCACGTCGTTCGCGGTGTCGCTGCTGTCCCGGCTGGTACGCCTGCGCACCGCCGCCCGGCTGGCCCTCGGCCTCGGCCTGACCGCGCTCGGGTTCGCGGGCCTGCTGGGTGTGGGCGGCTCGCTGGACCTGCCGCTGGTCGTGGCCGGGCTGGTGGTGAGCGGCGCCGGGTCAGGGCTGATCAACTCCTCGATCACCCATCTGGCGATCGAGAGCGTGCCGGCCCACCGGGTCAGCATGGGGTCGGGCGCCAACAACACCGCCCGGTACGTCGGCTCCTCCCTGGGCGCGGCCGGCGTGGCGGCGGTCGTCGGCGCGTTCGGTGTGGAGCAGGGGGCGACGGTGGCGGTGGCGGCCTGCATCGTGCTGAGCGCGGCCACGGCCCTGGCCGCGCTGCTCACCCGCCCGTGAACCTGACCCGTCACGGCCCCCGCCGCGCTGCTCACCCGCCCGTGAGCCCGCCCCGGCTACCAGCGGCGGGCGTGGGCCATGGAGCTGAGCAGGGCGGCGCGTTCCGTCTCGAACCGGCCCGGGTCCATGCCCTGGCGTTCGGCCCGCAGGTGCAGCACGGTCAGCTCGGTCGCGGCCTGCTGGTAGTCGCTCATCGCGCGGCCGAGCCCGGCCCCCCTGGCCCACTTGCGGGCCGCCTTGCGCGCCTTGAGCGTGCTGAGCATTGTGAGGTCGTCCGCCGTG
Source organism: Nonomuraea sp. NPDC047529 (assembly GCF_040642995.1). NCBI lineage: Bacteria > Bacillati > Actinomycetota > Actinomycetes > Streptosporangiales > Streptosporangiaceae > Nonomuraea > Nonomuraea sp. NPDC047529. Next base: position 159,649 of record NZ_JBEYTJ010000009.1, read on the forward strand.
ACCAGGCCGGTGCTGCCGTACCCGGGCAGGTAGACGCCCATCTTCGAGACGAGCTGACGGCGTTCGACGACGGTGACCACGATGAGCAGGACCAGCGCAACCATGATCACCAGGTACGCCGTGCCCAGCCAGGCCAGCGACTGGGTGGAGGCGGCGCCGTTCCAGAGCCCGTGCAGCACGACCGCGCCCAGGTAGCCGAGCGGGATCGCGGCGAACCTGGCGGGCGTGCGGCGGGTGAGCGCGTAGGCGACGCCCAGGCCGATCATCGAGGTGTAGATGGGATGGCCGAGCGGGTCGATCAGCCCCCTGAGCACGAACAGCCGCACCGCGGCGCCGGTGCCGTCCTGGCCGAACGCGATCAGGTAGTAGCCGATGTTCTCCACGGCGGCGAAGCCGAGGCCCGCCATGGAGGCGTAGACGATGCCGTCGGTCAGGCCGTCGATCTCCTGTTTCCTGCGCAGGAGCAGCAGCAGCGCCGAGCCCTTCAGCGCCTCCTCTATCACCGGGGCCAGGAACACGGTGCCGACGTCGTTGACGAGCTGGGCGCCGTACCCGGCCCGCAGGAACAGCGCCTGCCCGGCCAGCGTCAGCCCGACGCCCAGCACGATCGCCAGGCCCGCGCCCCATGCGAAGGCGAAGGCGAGGTGCAGCTTCGGCTCGGGCTCCAGCCGGTCGAGCGAGAGCACGGCGGCCAGCAGCACCGGCAGCGGCGCCAGCCCCAGCACGGCCGACAGCCCGAACCCGACCGGCCCTCCCTTGCGCAGCATGAGACCGAGGACGATCAGCGCGAGGACGCCTGAGACCACCAGGCCGATCAGGAGCGCCTTGCTGGGTCTCCTGGCGAACTGCGGAGCTGTCATGGGGGGGCGCCTTTCTCCGACTCAGTGCACCTACTATGAGCGTTCCCGGCCGTCGCACACTTGACAGTCGCTTACATCACCGTGACTCGCGGTAATAGGGATCGGCGACGACGGATTCCCCGTCCACGTAGGAGTACACCTCGCGCCCGGCGATGAACACCCGCAGCGCCCGGCTCATCACGTCGAGGGGGTCGCCGGACCAGATCACCACGTCGCCGTCGAGGCCGGGCCGCAGCGAGCCCACCCGGTCGTCGAGGCCCATGATGCGGGCCGGGTTGACGGTGATCGAGCGCAGCGCGGTGTCCCGGTCGAGCCCCTCCTTGACCGCGAGGGTGGCCTGGTGGACGAGGAAGTGGATGGGCACCACCGGATGGTCGGTGGTGATCGCCAGCTCGACCCCGGCCCGCGCGAGGATGCCCGGGTTGCGCAGGGCGCGCTGCCGCAGCTCGACCTTCGACCGGCTGGTGAACAGCGGGCCGATGATGACCGGCACGTTCCGCTCGGCCAGCGTGTCGGCCAGCAGGTGGCCCTCGGTGCCGTGGTTGAGGATCAGCCGGTAGCCGAACTCGTCGGCCAGGCGCAGCGCGGTGGCGATGTCGTCGGCGCGGTGGGCGTGCTGGCACCACGGCAGCTCGCCGTCGAGCACCCGGGCCAGGATCTCCAGCGTGCCGTCGCGGTCGAACGGCTTGTCCTCGCGCTCGGCCGCGGCCTTCTTCGCCCTGTAGTCCTGCGCCTTCATGAGCGCGTCGCGGATCACCGCGGCCACGCCCTGACGGGTGGAGGGCAGCTTCTTCTGGTCGCCGTAGACGCGTTTGGGGTTCTCCCCCAGCGCGCTCTTCACGCTCACCGGCTGTCTGACCAGCATCTCATCGACGGACCTGCCCCAGCACTTGACCGCGACCGTCTGCCCGCCGATCGGGTTGCCGGACCCCGGCTTGATCACGGCCGTGGTGACGCCGCCGGACAGCGCGTCGGCGAAGCCCTGGTCGGCCGGGTTGATGGCGTCGAGGGCGCGCAGCCGGGCGCCGTTGGGGTCGGTCATCTCGTTGGTGTCGTTGCCGGCCCAGCCCTCGGCCTCCTCGTACACGCCGAGGTGGCCGTGCGCCTCGACGAAACCGGGCAGGACCCAGCCGCCGCCCGCGTCCACGACGGTGGCCGAGCCGGGGATCGGCACGTCCCGGCCCACCGTGACGATCTTCCCGTCGTCGACCAGGACGGTGCCGCCCCCGATCGGATCTCCGTCAACCGGTACGACATATCCGTTGATGATGGCGAGAGTCATAGCGGAAACCTACAGTCGCCATGCTTTCCTCCATGAAACTGGACCGATAACCGAGTTTCGGGCATGCTTGTCGAGATCTTGAGTCAAGGCCAACCGAAAGGGACGTACTAGTGCGTATGCCGTCAAAGGCAATCCTTCTCACGGCGGCGATCGGCCTCAGCGGCGTTGTCGCGGCTCCGGCGAACGCCACGGCCGCGAGCAGCCCGCAGAGCATCTGCGGCTCCGGCTTCGGGCTGATCTCCGACGGCACGAAGCCCGTCAAGACCCAGAGCGGCCAGCGCTACGGCACGGTCTACCTGCTCTACAACCGCGGGACCGGCGAGAACTGCGTCGTCACGATCAAGTCGAGCTTCATCGGCTCGAAGACGCAGATGAGCGCCAGGCTCACCGTCATGCCCAAGGCGCGCAAGGACGAGAAGCAGGACCCGATCGTGCGCATGGACGCCGGCAAGTTCGGGCAGTACGCCGGGCCGGTCAAATACTGGGCCAAGAGCGCCTGCGTGAAGTTCTGGGGCACGATCCAGGGGACCAACGGGCACATCGCGGGCGGTGGCCGTACCAGCTGGGGCAACTGCGGCTGAGCCCGTCGCGCGGGGGTAGGCGTACCGCCATGCTGACCGAACTGTACGGGCACTGGCTGCTCGAACTGTGGAACGGCGACCTCTCCCTCGCGCCCGACCTGGTCACCCGGGAATTCGTCGGCCACTGGCCCGGCATGGACGTGCACGGGCCCGAAGGGCTGGCCGAGGCGATCCGGCAGGGCCGCGAGCCGTTCGACGACGTCCGGGTCACGCTCGACGTGGGCCCGGCCGTCGACGGTGACCTGGTCGCCGCCCGGTGGACGTTCAGCGGCGCCTACCGGGGCGGCCTGCCCGGCGCGAGCGCCCCGCCGGGCACTCGGATCTCGTTCTCCGGGCACGACCTCCTGCGTGCGACGGACGGACGATTCTCCGAATATTGGGTGATCTCCGACGCACAGTCACTCTCCCGACAACTCGGGATAGGCTGACAGCTCCGCATCACGACGGGGGTCGAGGGATGTCACAGGAGGCAATGGGCGGTATGGGGGCGATGGGGGCACAGCCGCTGGAGCTGCCCGAGGAGGCTCTGTCGGCGCTGCTCGCCGGCCAGCGCTTCGGCGCGCTCGCCACCAACGGCTCAGGCGGCCCCCCGCAACTGTCCACCGTGGTCTACACCTGGGACCCCAGTCCCCGGGTGGTGCGGATCTCGACCGTCGCCGACCGGCTCACGGTACGCCGCCTGCACAAGGACGCCCGCTGCGCGCTCTACGTCGCCAGCGACGACTTCGGCTCCTACGCCGTCGCCGAGGGCGAGGCCGAGCTGTCCCCCGTGAGCGACCGGCCGGGTGACGAGGTGGGGCTGGAGCTGCTGGCCATGCAGCCGTCGTTCGGCGACGCCGGGGGCGAGCTGGCGTTCCTGCACCGCATGGTCGCCGACCGCCGGCTGGTGGTCAGAATCAGGGTCAGGCGGCTCTACGGGACCCTGCTGCCGACGCCCTCCTGACGGCTCGCCGCCGGTTGTAGGCCACCATCGCGACCACGAGCAGGATCAGCGCCAGGTCGATGGCGGCCGACCAGCGCATGGCCCGCGCGTGGTGGCCGCCCTCGGCGACCGCGAAGTAGACCGCCCCGATCACGGCGACGCCGCCCGCGCCGGCGAACTGCTGCGCCGTGCTGAGCACCCCCGACCCGATGCCGGCCTGGTGCGGCGCGACCTCCACCAGCGCGGCGCCGATGAGCCGGGGCAGGACCAGGCCGTTGCCCGAGCCCACGAGCACGAGCGCGACCATGATGGACGGCAGCCCGCGCCCGGCCCCCACCACCAGCAGCGCCAGCCCCAGGGCCGTGACCAGGCCGCCCACCATGACGACGACGAGCCCGTACCGGCTGACCAGGCGGGTGCCCAGCAGCGAGGTCACGGTGAACAGCACGCCCATCGGCGCGAACGCCAGCCCCGCCTGGAACGCGGTGAGCCCGAGCCCGTTCTGCAGCAGCAGCGTCAGCGTGAACATGAACGAGGCGAAGTACGCCATGAACGCGACGATCGCCGCCACGCCCGCCAGGTAGGAGTGGACCTTGAGCAGGCCGAGGTCGAGCACCGGCTGCCCGCCGCGGGCGGCCAGGGCCCGCTGCCACCACCAGGTCAGCGCGAACACCGGCGCGCTCGCCGCCATGGCGGCCCACGTCCAGGCGGGCCAGCCCAGGCTGTTGCCCAGGCCGAGCGGCACCAGCAACAGCGCCAGCCCGGCGGCGAGCCCGGCAGCGCCCGGCAGGTCGAACGCGACGGGCTCGCGCCGGTCGGCTTCAGGCAGCAGCCGGCGGGCCAGCGGCACGACGACCAGGCCGACCGGCAGGTTGATCAGGAAGATGACCCGCCAGCCGAGGCCGAGCACGTCGGCGGTGAGCAGCAGGCCGCCGAGCACCTGGCCGGCGATGGAGCCGAGGCCGCCGGCGGCGCCGTACCAGCCGATGGCGCGGCCGCGCCGCTCCGGCGGGTAGACGGCCGAGATCATGGCCAGCACCTGGGGCACCATGACGGCGCCCGCCAGGCCCTGGAGCAGGCGGGCGGCCACCAGCCAGGCCGCCCCTGGGGCCAGGCCGCACAACACCGAGGCGACGGTGAAACCGGCCACGCCGTGGACGAACAGGCGACGGTAGCCGTAGCGGTCGCCGAGCCGGCCGCCGGTGATCATGCCGGCCGCGTACGTGAAGGCGTACCCGGCGACGATCAGCTCCAGGGCCGCCGGACCGGCGTTCAGGTCGTGCTCGACGGCGGGCGCGGCCACGTTGACCACGAAGAAGTCGAACTGGGCCATGAACCACGCCGACAGCAGGACCGGCAGCACCCCTCTCATCTTGTCAGGCTAGATCAGACAGGCTCTTGCAAGTTCAGTGGGACGGGCTTACGATCCGCGTAATTGTTAGGAAACTTTCTTTAATGAAAGGTCCTTGACGTGCGCCGATTAGTCACCCCCCTGATCGCTGTTCTCGTGATCATCGGCATGTGCACCCTTCCCGCACAGGCCGCGAGCCGCCTCATCGCCACGTTCTCCCTCTCCGGGAACACGGGCACCTTCCTGGTGAGCAACCCGGGCACGACCGCCGTCAGCGGCTGGTCGATCGTCTTCGAGCTGCCGTCCGGGGTCACCGCGAGCAACCCCCAGAACGCCACCATCCGCCAGAACGGCACCAAGGTGACGCTCACCCCCGCTTTCTACATCAACACCGTGCAGGCGGGGAAGAACACCGAGCCCTACAGCCCCAAGGTCACGCTGAGCTCGGCCGTCCAGCCGACGAGCTGCCTGATCAACGGCGCCAACTGCGACGGCACCGGCGGTGACCCGCCCGCCAAGCCCCCGGTCAGCGCCACGTACGACGTCAGCGGCACCTCCGCCAAGTTCATCGTCGCCAACAACAGCACGACGGCGCTGACCGGCTGGTCGATCGTCTTCGACCTGCCCGCCGGCGTCACCGCGAGCAACGCCCAGAACGGCTCGCTCACCCAGAGCGGGCGGACGGTCACGCTGACCCCCGTCCACTACAACACCACCGTGAACGCGGGGGCGACCACCGAGCCCTACAGCCCGAGCTTCACCGTGAGCTCCGCCAACGCCGAGCCGACGAGCTGCCGGATCAACGACGTCAACTGCGACGGCACCCCCGACGTGCCGCCCGGCGCCCCCGGGAACCTGCGCTCGCCGGTCAAGACCACCAAGACCGTCTCGCTCGCCTGGGACGCCGCCACCCAGGGCAGCCTCCCCATCGTCGGGTACGAGATCTACAACGGCCCGGCCCTGGCCGCCTCGGTCACCGAGACCTCCGGCACCGTCTCCGGCCTGACGCCGAACACCGAGTACACCTTCACCGTCAAGGCCAAGGACCGCAAGGGCACGCTGTCGGCCGCCTCCGCGCCGCTGAAGGTGACCACCCGCAACCCGGCCGACGACTCGCAGGCGCCGTCGGTGCCGTCGGGCCTGCGCAGCACGGCCAAGTCGTCCAGCAGCGTCTCGCTGGCGTGGACGGCCTCCACCGACAACACCGGCGTCGCCAACTACGACGTCTTCGTCGGCTCGACCCTGGCCACGACCGTCGCGGGCACCACGGCGGTCGTCTCCGGCCTGTCCCCCTCGACCGAGTACACCTTCACGGTCAAGGCCCGCGACCTGTACGACAACCTCTCGGCCGCCTCCACCCCGGTGAAGGTGACGACGTCGGACATCGTCGAGACCGGGTACGCCCGCGTCGGCTACTTCGTGCAGTGGGGCATCTACGGCCGTCAGTACTTCGTCCGCAACCTCGACACCACCGGGAACGCGGCGAAGCTGACCCACATCAACTACGCCTTCGCCAACATCGACTCCAAGAACCTGACCTGCCTGCAGGGCGTCACCAAGGGCACCACGTCCGACCCGCAGGACCCGAACCAGGGCGACGGCGCCGGTGACGCCGAGGCCGACTACGGCAGGCCGTTCAGCTCCGCCCAGTCGGTCGACGGCGTCGCCGACACCGGCTGGGAGAAGCTCCAGGGCAACTTCAACCAGCTCAAGAAGCTCAAGGCGAAGTACCCGAACCTCAAGGTGCTGATCTCGCTCGGCGGCTGGACGTACTCCAAGTACTTCTCCGACGTGGCGGCGACCGACGCCTCGCGCAAGAAGTTCGTGTCCTCCTGCATCGACACCTACATCAAGGGCAACCTGCCCGACTACAACGGCAAGGGCGGGCCGGGCACGGCCGCCGGCATCTTCGACGGCATCGACCTCGACTGGGAGTGGCCGGGCGCCGAAGGACACGCGGGCAACCACGTGGGCGCCAACGACAAGGCCAACAACACGCTGCTCATCGCCGAGTTCCGCCGCCAGCTCGACGCGCTGACGACGACGACCGGCAAGCGGTACCAGCTCACGGCGTTCACCCCGGCCGACCCGGCCAAGATCGCCGCCGGCTGGGACCTGCCCGAGGTGGCCAAGTCGCTGGACATCTTCAACATCCAGGGCTACGACTTCCACGGCGCGGGCAGCGACAACTCCTGGGAGCCGAACCGCACCGGCCACCAGGGCAACCTGTACCTCGACGCGGACAGCCCGTACAACCCGGACTTCAGCGTGGAGAAGGCCGTCGACGTCTACCTCCAGGCCGGCGTCAACCCGCGCAAGCTCACCATCGGCCTGGCCTACTACGGCCGCGGCTGGCAGCAGGTGACCGACGGCGGCAAGGCCGGCGAGTGGCAGGACGCGCACGGCGCGGCTCCCGGCCAGTTCCAGGAGGAGGCGGGCACCCGCGGCTACAGCAACCTGCTCGCCATGGTGCCCGGCTGCACGGTCCGCCACGACGAGGTGGCCGTCGCCACCTACTGCTACACCGGCAACAACGGTCAGTGGTGGTCGTTCGACGACGCCTGGTCGATCGGCAAGAAGACCGCCTGGCTCAAGAGCAAGGGGCTGCTGGGCGCGATGATCTGGGAGATGTCGGGTGACACCGGCGTCCTCACCACCGCGCTGGACGGTGGCCTCAGGTAACACCTGCACACCGGAGGGGCGGGCCGCCACGGGCGACCCGCCCCTCACGCGTGTCCCAGAAGCCTTGCCGCCCGCGGTGTCAAAGTCTCATCCGGCGGGCACCACTCCGTTACCGAGCCCTCAACTCACGGTCATCCGGCCTTGTCATGGTCGGGTTTGTCGGTCCCCTCCCCCAACCGAGGAGATCCATGTTCCGGCGACTCGCCCTGTCCCTGCCCCTCGTCCTCCTGGCCCTGGCCTCACCACCCGCCGCCGCGGTCGGCACTGCGGTCGGCACTGCGGTCGGCACTGTGGTCGGCACTGTGGTCGGCACTGTGGTCGACGTCGCCCATCGGGGCGCGTCGGCGTACGCGCCGGAGAACACCGTCGCCGCCTTCCAGCTCGCCGCCCGCCAGGGGGCCGCCATGTTCGAGCTGGACGTCCAGGAGACCAAGGACCACGAGCTGGTCCTGATGCACGACACCACCCTCGCCCGGACCACCGACGTCGAGCACGTCCTGCCCGAGCTGGCCCCCTGGCGGGTGCGCGACCTCACGCTCGCGCAGATCCGCACGCTGGACGCGGGCTCCTGGTTCGACCGGGAGTACACCGGCGAACGGGTCCCGACCCTCCAGGAGGCGCTGCGCGCGATGGCCGGTTCCCGCGTCGGCCTGCTGATGGAGGTCAAGGAGCCCCGGCTCTACCCGGGCATCGAGGAACGCATCGTCCGCGCGCTGCGCGCCGATCCCGTCTGGCTCATGCCGGGACGGCTGGTGGCGCAGTCGTTCGACTGGGACTCGATGCGCGCCTTCCACCGGCTGCTGCCCGAGGTGCCGATCGGGCTGCTCGGCACGCCGGACGCCGACACGCTGTCCGGCCTGTCCAGGTTCGCGACATACGTCAACCCGCCGTACGCCGGGATCACCCCTTCGTACGTGCGGCTCGTCCACGACCACGGCATGAAGGTCTTCGCCTGGACGGTCGACAGCCCCGACGTCATGCGCCGCCTGCTGACGTACCAGGTGGACGGCATCATCACCGACCGGCCCGACGTCCTGCGCGACGTGCTGACCGAGACCTGACCCCGCGAGCGCCGGTGAGGGGGACCCGTTCCCGGATCCCCCTCAGCTCAGCTCAGCAACTCGGATCAGCTGCAACCGCTGGTCGAGCCGCAGCCCTCGCAGACGTAGCAGCTTCCGGCGGGCCGCATCTTGGTGCCGCAGGTCATGCAGAGCGGCGCGTCGGCGGTGAACCGCTGGTGGCTCTCCAGCGTCAGCTCCTTGACCGGCTCCGGCTTCGGCTTCTCCTCGATCGGCGCCGACTGGGCCAGCGCCTCGCGGTCGACCGCCTCCTGCAGCGCCGCCGGGTCCTCGCCGCGCTGCTGCGCGGCGCGCTCGGCCGCCGAGAAGATGCCGAGGGCCGCCCGCTCGTCGTAGGGCAGGTGGTCGAGGGCCAGACGACGGAAGATGTAGTCCATCACCGACGTGGCCATCCGGATGTCCGGGTCGTCCGTCATGCCCGCCGGCTCGAACCGCATGTTGACGAACTTGCTCATGTACGTCTCCAGCGGCACCCCGTACTGGAGGCCGATGGAGATCGCCACCGAGAAGGCGTCCATGACGCCCGCCAGCGTCGAGCCCTGCTTGGACATCTTGAGGAAGACCTCGCCGAGCCCGTCGTCAGGGTAGGACGAAGCGGTCATGTAGCCCTTGGCCCCGCCCACGGTGAAACGGGTGGTCATGCTGGGACGCTGGTTGGGCATGCGCCGCCGGGTCGGCCGGTTGACCTCGATGACCTTGACCTCGGGCTCGGCCTCGACGGCCTTCGGCTCGTCCTTCTTGGCGCCGTTGCCGGCCGACAGCGGCTGGCCGACCTTGCAGTTGTCGCGGTAGACGGCCAGCGCCTTCAGACCGAGCTTCCAGCCCTCCAGGTAGACCTGCTCGATGTCGTCGATCGAGGCCGACTCCGGCAGGTTGACCGTCTTGGAGATCGCGCCGGACAGGAACGGCTGGGTCGCCGCCATCATCCGCACGTGGCCCATCGGCGCGATGGCCCGCTCGCCCATCGCGCAGTCGAACACCTCGTAGTGCTCCTTGCGCAGGCCGGGGGCGTCGACGACGTGGCTGTGCTCGCCGATGTACTCGACGATGGCCTCGATCTGCTCCTGCTGGTAGCCGAGCTGCTTGAGCGCCCGCGGGATCGTCTGGTTGACGATCTGCATCGAGCCGCCGCCGACCAGCTTCTTGAACTTGACCAGCGCGAGGTCGGGCTCGATGCCGGTGGTGTCGCAGTCCATCATCAGGCCGATGGTGCCGGTGGGGGCGAGCAGGCTGGCCTGGGCGTTGCGGTAGCCGTTCTTCTCGCCGACCTTCAGGCACTCCGACCACTGGCGCGACGCCTCGGCGTGGATCTTCGCGTCCATGGTGCCGACCGTGCGCAGGTTGTCGTTGGCCGCGGCGTGCTTGCGCATGACCCGCTTGTGCGGCTCGGCGTTGCGGGCATAACCGTCGTACGCCCCCACCACGCCGGCCAGCTCGGCGCTGCGCCGGTAGGACACACCGGTCATCAGCGACGTGATCGCCCCGGCCACCGCGCGGCCGCCGTCGGAGTCGTAGGCGTGGCCCGTGGCCATGAGCAGCGCGCCCAGGTTGGCGTAGCCGATGCCGAGCTGACGGTAGGCCCGCGTGGTCTCGCCGATCCGCTCGGTCGGGAAGTCGGCGAAGGTGATCGAGATGTCCATCGCGGTGATGATCAGCTCGGTCAGCTTGACGAAGTCGGCGACGTTGAAGGTGTTGTCGTCCTTCAGGAACTTCAGCAGGTTGATGCTGGCCAGGTTGCACGAGGAGTTGTCCAGGTGCACGTACTCGGAGCACGGGTTGCTGGCGGTGATCCGGCCGGTCTCCGGCGTGGTGTGCCAGTCGTTGATCGTGTCGTCGTACTGCACACCCGGGTCGGCGCACTCCCAGGCGGCCTTGGCCATCTTGCGGAACAGGTCCTTGGCGTCGACCTTTTCGATGACCTCGCCGGTCAGGCGGGCGCGCAGGCCGAACTCGTCGCCCTTCTCCACCGCCTTCATGAACTCGTCGGAGACGCGCACCGAGTTGTTGGCGTTCTGGTACTGGACGGAGACGATGTCCTTGCCGCCCAGGTCCATGTCGAAACCGGCGTCACGCAGGGCGCGAACCTTGTCCTCTTCGCGCGCCTTGGTCTCGATGAACTCCTCGATGTCGGGGTGGTCGACGTCGAGCACGACCATCTTGGCCGCCCGGCGCGTCGCGCCGCCCGACTTGATCGTGCCCGCGGAGGCGTCCGCGCCGCGCATGAAGCTGACCGGGCCGCTGGCCGTGCCGCCGCTGGAGAGCAGTTCCTTGGACGAACGGATGCGGGACAGGTTGACCCCCGACCCCGAACCGCCCTTGAAGATCACGCCCTCTTCCTTGTACCACTCCAGGATCGACTCCATCTGGTCGTCCACGGAGAGGATGAAACACGCGCTGACCTGCTGCGGCGACGCGGTGCCCACGTTGAACCAGACCGGCGAGTTGAACGCGAAGACCTGGTGGACCAGCGCGTGCTTGAGCTCGTGGTCGAAGATCTCGGCGTCCTCGTCGCTGGCGAAGTAGCCGTGCTCGATGCCCGTCCTGGTGTAGACGCCGACGACCCGGTCGACGAGCTGCTTCAGGCTCCACTCGCGCTGCGGCGTGCCCACGGCGCCGCGGAAGTACTTGGTGGTCACGATGTTGGCCGCGTTCACCGACCAGGACTCGGGGAACTCGACGCCCCGCTGCTCGAAGTTGATCGAGCCGTCGCGCCAGTTCGTCATCACGACGTCACGGCGCTCCCACTGGACCTCGTCATACGGGTGCACGCCGGGCTTGGTGAAGATCCGCTTCATCCGCAACCCCTTACGCGGCCTCTTTCCCCCGCGCGCCACTGAACCGCTGGCCGTGTCCGTCATGACTCCCCCTTCTCCGCCTTCAACTGTGAGATCTCGGCTTCGAAGTCCGCCAGGCTCTCGAAACCGCGATAAACCGATGCGAATCGCAGGTAGGCCACCTCGTCCAGCTCCCGGAGCGGACCGAGGATCGCCAGGCCCACCTCGTTCGACGGCAGCTCGGCCGCGCCCTTGGCCCGGATGGCCTCCTCGACGCGCTGCCCGAGCTGCGCCAGCGAGTCCTCACTGACCGGCCTGCCCTGACAGGCCCGCCGCACGCCCGCGACGACCTTGTCCCGCGAGAACGGCTCCGTCACCCCGCTGCGTTTGCTCACCATCAGCAGGACGGTCTCCTGCGTGGTGAACCTGCGCCCGCACTCGGGACAGGTACGGCGGCGCCGGATGGCCGCGCCGTCGTCCGTGGACCGGCTGTCGATGACCCTGGTGTCAGGGTGGCGACAGAACGGACAGTGCACGGCTTCGCCTCCTTGACCTGCACGGCACACCACACGCGTAAAACCCTCGCCGCGGTACGCTCGCGCACGCCCCACGGCTCGCCATGGTGCGGTCACGGAAACACAAGGTGTGGTGAACCGACATCGGTGTAACTACTAGATGTTGTGGTCCAACCGTAGAAGCGCGCGACCATGAACGCAAGTTGAGCGGCACCGTGGAGCCGAAGTCGCTGATCAGCCCCTCAGTCACACAGGCCCCGGGCGTGTCGCCCCGGCCAGGCCCCCGCGCGCCCGCGCCGGCCGCCCTCCGTCACCCGACGACGACCAGCCCAAACAGGCCCCACAAAGGTACCGGAGCCCACACCCTCCCCCCACCTCCCACGGCTCCTGAAAGACCCTCCCCCCTACCCCCGAAATCCCCACAAGAACCTCCGCACCCGCCACCACCACAGATCAGCCCTGCTCCCACGCACACCCACCGGAACCGGCCCCTTGACGCGACAGGACCGCCCCGCCCAGAGGCGGCAGGCGAGACCGGCCCCGCCCCCAGCGGTCAGCCGTCAACGGTCGGCTGGTGGGTGGTCGGCGGCGCGGAGGGACGTGCAGCCTGGCGCCGGGACGGAGCGCCGGGCAACCCGTCAAGGCGCCCCCGGCCCACCGCCGGTCACCGCGCGTCCGCGATCCCCCACACTCCGGCCCCCAGAACGGCTTCCACCGACGACACCCCCGCACGGCCAGGCACCACGGCACCCGCGGCCGCATGCCCAGCCGCCCGCGTCCCCAGCCAGAACCCGCCCAAGGACAGCAACACCATGCCCACCACGAGCACGATCCGCCCCCGCCGGGTCAGCCGCACCGGAGGAGCGGGAGCCTTGCCCCCTCCACTCCGCACGATCACTCCGACGCCGCGCCCCGGCCGCCGCAACGCCCGACGACTCCACACACGCTCTCCGCCGTTACCGGCCCGAGCACTTCCGACCCCCACGACACGCCCCAGCACCTCACGCCCCCCGTGAACCTCTCCCCCACCGGAACTCCCGTCCCCTCGCGCCCCCCGACGCCCCGAACCCCCCGGCCCGGCCAGCACCTGCCCCCGCTCCACAGCCTCGCCCGAACGCCTTCTCCGCCGCCCGAACCGCTCCGCCATCTGTCCCGGGCCTCGCCTCTGCGTGTCGAGCCGACCGCCCGTCTCCTCCTGACGCCGCCCCTGCGTCTCCGTCTGCTCGGCCGCCCTGTCACCGGAGCGGCGCCTTCGAGCGTCGAGTCGGCTCACGGGCTCGCCCGGGCGGCGCCGTCCCCATGGGCGGTCGCCTCGGGGGTCCGGGCGTCGTTCCCGACGGCCGTCCGGCAGGTCCGCCGAGGTCCGTCCTGTCTGTCGTGCCGCCCGGCCTCGCGTCTCCGTCGCCTCCGCCTCGCCCTCCGGACGTCGTCGGTGTGCTTCGGGTGGCCGTCGGCGCTGTTTGCCGCGCGGAGCCTCCCCGGCCCCTCGCTTCTCGGCCACGTCCGCCCCTGGACGACGCCCCTCGCGCCCCCGCGCCAGACGCCCTGCCCGTCGGCCCGAACCCCGCTCGCGTTCGGCGGAGGCGGTCTCGGGCGGTCGGTCGCGGAGCTGGGTGACGTCCGTTCCGGCAGCGACGCCCCGGCCCGCGTGGCGGCGGCCGCTGAGCGTGGCGTCGGCGGGGCGGGGGTCCGCGCGGTCCCGCGCCCCCGCCCGGTCGGTGTCCGCGTCCGCGTCGGGGCGCGGCGAGGGGACCAGCCACAGACGGGGGCGGTCCGAGCCGCGCGCGGCGCCACCGGAGCCGCCGGCACGGCGCCGCCGGGTGTTCGAATCGGGCGCGGGCCGTTCTGCCCGGTTCTCGTGCCGGCCGGAGCCCGTACGCGGGTCGTCCCCCCGTCGGCCCCGACCCCGGGTGGCGTCGGCGATGAGAGTGAGCCGGTTGACGTCTTCGCTGGTCGTGTCGGTGCTCGGGATCGTTCGCACGATTGACCTCCCGCCGTCCGGCCCGAGGAAGCGGCCAAAATATGATCAGCAAATCGAACACGGTGTCGATCGAACTCCCGTACGATGTTGTACACCACGCTGGCAACAATTTCGAGGAAGACTCGAACAATTGTTTGAAGATGATCTTCAACAGCGATACGGTCGCTGTGTGCGACATCAAGACCACGGACCGGGAGGTTCGCCGGTGAGGCGGGCCGCCGCCAGGCGAGGAGGAAGAGCATGAGCGAGCGGGAAGACGCGAACGGGGTCACAGACCTCGCGGTGCGCCGACGCGACTCCCTGGGCCTGACGCCCAGGCAGCGCAAGATCCTCGAAGTGATCCGCGATTCGGTGCAGCAGCGCGGCTACCCGCCCTCGATGCGCGAGATCGGCGAGGCCGTGCAGCTGACGAGCACGTCCAGCGTGTCGCACCAGTTGACCGCCCTGCAGCGCAAGGGCTACCTGCGGCGCGACCCGCATCGGCCGCGCGCCCTGGAGGTGCGCCTGCCCGGCGAGCCCGTGCTGTGGGTCGACCCCGACGCGACCGACGACGAGGCGCCCGTGAGCCGGCCGACCGCCGCCTACGTGCCGCTCGTGGGCCGCATCGCCGCCGGTGGACCGATCCTGGCCGAGGAGAGCGTGGAGGACGTCTTCGCCCTTCCCAAGCAGCTCGTCGGCGAGGGCACGCTCTTCCTGCTCCAGGTCGCCGGTGACTCGATGATCGAGGCCGCCATCGCCGACGGCGACTGGGTGGTCGTCCGCCAGCAGCCGGTCGCCGAGAGCGGCGACATCGTGGCCGCCATGATCGAGGGCGAGGCCACGGTCAAGACGTTCAAGCGCAAGGACGGGCACGTGTGGCTGGTGCCTCACAACCCGAACTACGAGCCCATTCCCGGCGACGAGGCCAGCGTTCTGGGCAAGGTGGTGGCCGTCCTCCGCCGCCTCTAGCACTCCGTCGCCGACCGGCAGCCGCCCTCCTCCACGGGGGTCGCGGCCGCCGTCCGACTTCCATACGATCCGGCCTCCCTCGTACGGGGGCTGCGGTCGCTCGCGCCATCTGGCGATTCCTCGCAGGTCGCACGCACCTGACGCCGCCCTCCCCGGCGGGGCCCTTCACCCGGCCTCACCGGGGAGGGCGGCGCCGCGTGGCCCGCTCGCGCCCCTCCAGGCCCGGACAGCAGCAACACGGCCGGGCCCATCACGCATGCCGCGACAGGGCGCCCCAAAGGCGAAAGACGACCGGTAGCGCGCCCCCGCTCCAACGAGCCCCGCTTCCGCCGGCGCAGCCACAAACGCCCCCACAGCCCTGCCACGCCGCAAACTCCTAGAATGTGCCCGTGACCGACACGAACCCCCCAAAAGAGACGCATGCCCCCAAAGAGACCAACGTCTCCAAGGAGATGCTGGACCTCAAAAAGACGCATGACGGTCTCAAGTGGGCACTCCCCGCCCCCGGGGTCATCCCGGCCTGGATCGCCGACATGGACCTGTCCACCGCCCCCGAGGTGATCGAGGCCCTGACCCGCCGCGCCGCCGGCGACCTCGGCTACCCGACCTGGCTCGACCAGCCGCAGAGCGGTCCCCTGGCCGAGGCGTTCGCCGAGCGCATGGCCGCCCGTCACGGCTGGGCCGCCGACCCCTCGTACGTCCACACGTTCAGCGACATCAACCAGGCCCTCCAGGTGCTGCTGCACCTCTGGACCAGGCCCGGTGACGGCGTCGCGCTGCACACCCCCGCCTACCACCCGTTCCTGACCACCCTCGACACCATGGAACGCCCGCTCGTCCCCATCCAGCTCGAACCGGACGGCGACGCGTGGCGGTTCGAGGTGCCCGACCTGTCCGGCTGCCGGGTGCTCCTGCTGGTCAACCCGCAGAACCCGACGGGCCGCGTGTTCACCCGCGCCGAGCTGGAAGGGCTGGCCGAGCACGTGGAACGTCACGACCTGCTGGTCCTGGCCGACGAGATCCACGCCGACCTCACGTACGAACCGCACCGGCACATCCCCTTCGCCACGATCCTCCCCGAGCGCACGGTCACCCTCACCTCGGCGACGAAGGCGTTCAACCTGGGCGGAATCCGCTGCTCGGTCGCCCACATCGGCCCCGCCGAGGTGCGCGCGGCCGTGGCGGCGCAGCCGCCGTTCCTGTTCGGGTCGGCGAACCTGCTCGGGGTGGAGGCCACGGTCGCGGCCTGGCGGCACGGGGACGCCTGGCTGGACAGGACCAGGGCGCTGCTCGACCGCAACCGCCGCCTGATCGCCGAGCGGCTGCCGGACCGGTTCGGGTACCGGGTCCCGCAGGCCACCTACCTGGCGTGGCTGCACACCGGACGGCCGGGCACGGCCGAGGTCATCGAGCGGGAGGCGAAGGTGCGGCTCAACGACGGCGCGGCGTTCGGGCCGGGCGGCGCGGACTACGTACGGCTGAACTTCGCGACGACGGAGGCGATGTTGTCGGAGATCCTCACCAGGCTGAGCTGAGGAACGACCCGGCCAGGCCGAGGGGCGGCCCGGACGGGCCGCCCCTCGGCGGGAGGATCAGCCCAGCGGCGGCAGATCGGGCGCGGTGGCGGCCGGGCGCTCCTCAAGGGCGGCGAGCGCCAGCTCGACCGCCTTCTCCAGCTGCGGGTCACGGCCCGCCACCCGGTCCTGCGGCGTGATCACGACCTCGACGTCGGGATCGACGCCGTGGTTCTCCACGCCCCAGCCCGGCCCCTCCAGCCAGAACGCGTACCGCGGCTGGGTCACCACGGTCCCGTCCACCAGGGAGTAGCGCGAGTCGATGCCGATGACGCCGCCCCAGGTCCGGGTGCCGACCAGCGGGCCGAGGGCGCGGTTCTTGATCCCGGCGCTGACGATGTCGCCGTCGGACCCGGCGAACTCGTCGGCGACGGCCACGATGGGCCCGCGGGGCGAGTCCTCGGGGTAGCGCATCGGCTCGTAGCCGCGGGCCCGCGCCCAGCCGGTGACCCTGCGCGACAGCTTCTCCAGCACGAGCTCCGACAGGTGCCCGCCGCTGTTCTCGCGCACGTCCACGACCAGCCCGTCGTAGGCCATCTCGGTACGCAGGTCGCGGTGGAACTGCGCCCACCCGGTGGCCACCATGTCCGGTACGTGCAGGTAACCGAGCCTGCCGCCGGACGCCTCGCGGACGAAGGCCCGCCGGTTCTCCACCCAGTCGTGGTAGCGGAGCTGGCTGTCGTCGGCGAGCGGGGTGACGACGACCCGGCGCGGCGAGCCGCCGGCGGCGGGCCGCACGGTCAGCTCCACGGGCTGGTCGGCGGTGCCGGACAGCAGCGCGAGCGGGCCGCGTACCGGATCGACCGGACGTCCGCCCACCGCCACGATCGCGTCACCGGGGCGGATCGCGACGCCGGGCGCGAGCAGCGGCGAGCGGGCCGCGTGGTCGGACGTCTCACCGGGCAGGATGCGCTCGACCCGCCACGTCCCGTCCTCGTCCTTGGCCAGGTCGGCGCCGAGCAGGCCCTGACGGCGGCGCGGGTCGGTGACGCCGTCGTGGCCCCTGGCGTAGGCGTGCGAGGTGCCCAGCTCGCCCTGCACCTCCCACAGCAGGTCGATCAGCTCGGAGTGGCTGCCGAGGCGGGAGACCAGCGGCTCGTACCGGTCGAGCGTGGCCTGCCAGTCGTGGCCGCCCATGTCCTCGCGCCAGAAGTGGTCGCGCATGAGCCGTCCGGCCTCGCGGTAGCCCTGGAGCCACTCGGCGACCGGGTCGATCTGGACGGTGATGCGGTCGAGGTCGATCGTGACGACCTCGTCGCCCTCGCCGGCCGCCCGCGTCTGCAGCCCGTTCTTGCCGTTGGTGACGAGCCTGGTGCCGTCGCCGCTGACCTCGAAGGCGCGCACCTCCTTGCCCAGCTCGGCCTTGGCGCGCTTCTTGAGGTCGTAGCGTTCGAGCACGGTCTCGCTCGTCGGCTCGGTGCCGTCGCCGAGCTGGCCCGTGACGGGGTGGCGGAGCCACAGCAGCGCGTCCTTGGCGGTCCTGAGGTTGCCGTAGCGGCCCGCCGGCACGGGGACGGGCACCACCCGCGAGGCCAGCCCCTCGGGGTCCACCTCGGTACGCGGCGGCGCGTCGTCCTTCTTGTCGTCCTTGGCCGGCTTGTCGTCCTCCCCGTTGAACCCGCGTCCCTGCAACGACGGGTCGAACGGCGACGGCGTGGTGGCCTGCAGCGGCACGATGTACGGCCGGCAGCCCGCCGGGAACGACAGGTCGAAGACGTGCGCGTCGTAGACCGGGTCGAACGTGCGCACCGACAGGAACGCCAGGTGCTTGCCGTCCTTGGTGAACATCGGGTCGTAGTCGGAGAAGCGCAGCGGCGTCACGTCGATCACGGACGTGCCGTCCACGCGGCCCATCTTGATCTGCGACAGCGGCTCGTGGTCGGGGTGCACCCAGGCCAGCCAGCCGGAGTCCGGCGAGAAGGTGAGCCCGCTGATGTCGCCCTGCGGGGTGCGGTCCAGCTCCCGCAGGTCGCCCGACTCCAGGTCCACGACCAGCAGCCGCCCGTCGTGGGTGGCCACGGCCGCGTGCTTGCCGTCGGGCGCGGCGGTCAGTTCGAGCACCCTGCCGAGCTGCCCGCCGGCCAGGGTCCTGATCTCGCCGCCCGGGGTGCCGACCTCCAGGCCGTCCTCGCCGCCGGCGTCCGAGACCCACACGGCCCGGCCGTCGGCGCCGAGGGCGCGCGGCAGGCGCACCCGCACGCCGGGTTCCACCCGGAGCGCGCCCGCGGGCCCGTCGCGGTGGGTCACCCAGTGCGCGGTGCCGCGGAGCTCGACCGCGCTGGCCCGCCCGGTCGCGTCCGGCGAGAAGCCCCCGACGCGCGTGGGCGCGGGCCGCCGCGCCCGTCCCGGCCGCGGGCCGCCGAGCTTCACGTCCAGTTTGTACGGCTCCGCGTCCAGGCTCTCCAGCAACCACAGGTCCCCGGCGTGGCTGTAGATCACCCGCCGGCCGTCGCTCGTGGCGTGGCGGGCGTAGAACTCGTCGTGGGTGGTGTGCCGGCGCACGTCGGAGCCGTCGGGGAGGGCCGAGTAGAGGTTCCCGACGCCGTCCACGTCGGACAGGTAGACGATCCGGTCGCCGACCCAGTTGATCGCCCAGTACTGGGCCGGGCTGTCGGCGAACAGCCTGGTGAACTCCCCGTCGCCCTCGGCGTCGACCCAGATCTTGGCCGCCGTGCCGCCCTTGTAGCGCTTCCACTGGGACGGCTCGCGCCAGACCGGCGACACCGTGGCCACCTTCGAGCCGCTGACGGCCGCCTCGCCGACCCATCCGTACGGCAGCCGCGCCGCCGGCCCCCCGTCGAGCGGGACGGCGTACGCCCAGAGCCGGGTGCGCGACGCCTCTCCGGTGGAGCTGATCGCGAGCACGGCGTCGTCGCCGGCCCATCCGCGGACGCCGGTCATCGCGTTGCCCCAGTGCGTCAGCCGCGTGCCCTCGGGGCCGTCGAGCTCGGCCGCGAACACCTCGGGGGCGCCCTCCTTGCCGCTGGTCCACGCGATGCGCGAGCCGTCGGGCGAGAACCGCGGGGAGGAGACCGGCACGCGGTCGGCGGTGAAGCGCCAGGCCCGGCCGCCGGCGACGGGGGCGAGCCAGACATCGTCGTCGGCGACGAAGGTGACCAGGTCACCGGACAGATGCGGGTATCTCAGGTATGCGCCATATGTCACAGCTAGACACTAATGCGAGACACCAAACCAGCTAAAGATTTTCTCTCACAGCAGCGCTCCACCGTACGCGAACAGCCAAGACCGTCCGATGCCCCGGATGTGCGAGGAACGGCAGGGAAGGAGCTGAACGCCACAAATCACACACTGTGAGGAATCATGAGATTCATCGCCCGCCCACACCAGCTCCCGCCCCGCCTGGCCGCCGCCGCCATCATCCTGAACTCCGGCTTCGGCAAGGCCGAGGCCGACGAGCAGACGGCGGCCGGCCTGCACGGCATGGCCTCGGGCACGTACCCGTTCCTGCGCGGTCTGGACCCGGTGGCCTTCACCAGGCTGCTGTCGAAGGGCGAGCTCGCCCTCGGGGCCGCGCTCGTCCTGCCGTTCGTGCCGTCGCTGCTGGCCGGCGCGGGGCTGACCGCGTTCGCGGCGGGCCTGCTCGGGCTCTACCTCAGGACGCCGGGCATGCGCGAGGAGGGCAGCCTGCGCCCGACCCAGCAGGGCATCGGCCTGTCCAAGGACCTCTGGCTGCTGGCCATCGGCCTGGGGCTGGTGATCGAGGAGCTCCGCAGTGACGATTGATCTCCGGACGCCCGACCCTAATGCGGACGAAGTTGGGTAGCCCGACCATATGGTGCAAATCGGCTACACCTTGATGTCCGAGCAGACCCCGGCCCGCGAACTGGTGGACTACGCCGCCACCGCCGAACGCGTCGGCTTCGACTACGCGGTCATCTCCGACCACTACTTCCCGTGGATCGAGGAGATGGGCCACTCGCCGTACTGCTGGTCGGTGCTGGGCGCGGCGGCGCAGGTCACCGAGCGCCTGCCGCTCATGACGTACGTGACCTGCCCCATCATGCGCTACCACCCGGCGGTGGTGGCGCAGAAGGCGGCCACGATGGGCGTGCTGAGCGAGGGCCGGTTCACCCTGGGCCTGGGCGCCGGCGAGAACCTCAACGAGCACGTCGTGGGCGAGGGCTGGCCGCCGGTGGACACCAGGCACCGGATGTTCGCCGAGGCCGTGCAGATCATCAAGGAGCTGTTCAGCGGCGACTACGTCACCTACCAGGGCGAGTTCTTCGACGTCGACTCCGCCAAGCTCTACGACCTGCCCGAGGAGCAGGTGCCGATCGGCATCGCCGCCTCCGGCGGCAGGTCGGCCGAGATCGCCGCCGACCTGGGCGACGTGCTCGTCGTCAACGACCCGATGCCCGAGGTGGTGCAGCAGTTCCAGGCGGCCGGCGGCCACGGCAAGCCGGTCTACGGTCAGCTGCCGATCGCCTACGACACCGACCCCGAGGCCGCCAAGGAGCGGGCGCACCGGCTGTGGCGCTGGTCGGGCGTCGGCGGCTGGAAGGTCATGGCCGAGCTGCCCGGCCCGGTGAACTTCGCCGCCGCGGCCGGCTCGGTACGCCCCGAGGACGTCGCGAAGAGCGTGCCGTGCGGCGACGACCTGGACGCGGTCGTGCAGGGCGTCAAGAAGTTCGCCGACGCCGGATACACCCACGTGGCGCTCGTGCAGATCGGGCACGACCAGCAGGAGCCGTTCTTCGACTGGGCGGAGAAGGAACTCCTGCCGGCCCTGCGCCGGATCTGACCGGACGAGACCCGGGGGCCTCGCCTACGGGACGATGTTGACCAGCTTGGGCGCGCGCACGATCACCTTGCGCGGCGCGCCCTGGAGGTAGGCGGCCACCTTGTCGGAGGCCAGGGCCAGGGCCCGCAGCTCGTCCTCGGAGATGTCGGGGGCGACCTCCAGCCGGTCGCGCACCTTGCCCGCCACCTGCACCACGCACGTGACCGACTCCTGCACCAGCAGCGCGGGGTCGGCGACCGGCCAGCCGGCGAAGGCGACCGGAGCCGTGCGGCCCAGGCGCTCCCAGCCCTCCTCGGCGACGTAGGGCGCCACCAGCGACAGCATGACGGCCAGCGATTCGGCGGCCTCGCGCACCGCCGGGTCGGCCGCGCCGGGACCGGAGTCGATGGCCTTGCGCGCGGCCGAGGTCAGCTCCATCATGCGGGCCACCGCGACGTTGAAGCGCTGCGACTCGACCAGCTTGGTGACCTCGTCGATGGTGCGGTGGGTGACCTTGCGCAGCTCGGCGTCGCCGCCCTCGAACGGCACGCCGGGCTCGGCGGTCGCCTCCGACATCACGCGCAGCGCGCGGGCCAAGAACTTCTGCGAGGCGGCCGGCGAGACGTCGGCCCAGTCGATGTCGTCCTCCGGCGGACCGGCGAAGATCATCGTCAGGCGGACGGCGTCGACGCCGAACTCGTCGATCTGCAGGCCCAGGTCGATGCCGTTGCCCAGGGACTTCGACATGGCCTTGCCGCCGTTGATCACCTGCCCCTGGTTCAGCATGCGCAGGAACGGCTCGGTGAAGCTCACCATGCCCATGTCGTGCAGGACCTTGGTGAAGAAGCGCGAGTACAGCAGGTGGAGGACGGCGTGCTCGATGCCGCCGACGTACTGGTCGATCGGGCCCCACTTGCGCACCTGCTCGGGGTCGAACGGCCCGTCGGTGTAGCCGGGCGAGGTGTAGCGCAGGTAGTACCAGGACGAGTCGACGAACGTGTCCATCGTGTCGGTGTCGCGCTTGGCCGGCCCGCCGCACTTGGGGCACTCGACGTTGACCCACTCGGTGGCGCTGGCCAGCGGGGAGACGCCCTTGGGCGCCAGCGCCTCGCCGCGCAGGTCGGGCAGCGTGACGGGCAGCTGCTCGTCGGGGACGGGCACCTCGCCGCAGTCGGCGCAGTGGATGATCGGGATCGGCGTGCCCCAGAAGCGCTGGCGGGACAGCAGCCAGTCGCGCAGCCGGAAGTTGACCGCGCCGGTGCCCCGGCCCTCCACCTCCAGGATCTCGATGATCTTGGCGATGGCCTCGACCTTGGTCAGGCCGTCCAGCGGGCCGGAGTTGACCAGCGTGCCCTCGCCGGGCGTGGCCTCGCCGGTCTCGCCGGGGTCGGCCAGGCCGGTGTGGACGACGACCTTGACCGGCAGCTCGAACCGCCGGGCGAAGTCGAGGTCGCGCTGGTCGTGGGCGGGCACGGCCATGATCGCGCCGTGGCCGTAGTCGGACAGCACGTAGTCGGCCGCCCAGACCGGGATGCGCTCGCCGTTGACCGGGTTGACCGCGTGGCGGCCCAGGAAGACGCCGGTCTTCTCCTTGTCGGTGGCCAGGCGCTCGATGTCGCTCAGCTTGGCGACCTCGGCGCGGTACGCCTCGAAGGCCGGACGCTGCTCGTCGGTGACGATCTCGTCGGCCAGCGCGGCGTCGACCGCGACGACGAAGAAGGTGGCGCCGTACAGGGTGTCGGGGCGCGTGGTGTAGACGTGGACCGGCTCGTCGCGGCCCTCGATCTCGAACAGCACGTCGGCGCCCTCGGAGCGGCCGATCCAGTTGCGCTGCATGGTCAGCAGGCGCTCGGGCCAGCCGGTCAGCTGCTCCATGTCGTCCAGCAGGCGCTGGGCGTAGTCAGTGATCTTGAAGTACCACTGGGTCAGCTCGCGGCGGATGACGTCGGCGCCGCAGCGCTCGCACTTGCCCGCCACGACCTGCTCGTTGGCCAGCACCGTCTGGTCGTTGGGGCACCAGTTGACCAGGCCGCCCTTGCGGTAGGCCAGGCCGCGCTCGAAGAAGCGGTTGAACAGCCACTGGTTCCAGCGGTAGTACTCGGGGTCACTGGTGTGCAGGCGGCGCGACCAGTCGAAGGAGATGCCGTAGCGCCGGAAGGAGTTGGCCTGCGTCTCGATGTTGGCGTAGGTCCACTCGGCGGGGTGGGCGTTGCGCTTGATCGCGGCGTTCTCGGCGGGCAGGCCGAAGGAGTCCCAGCCGATCGGGTGCAGGACGTTGTAGCCCTGCTGCATCCAGTAGCGCGCGACGACGTCGCCGATGGCGAACACCTCGCCGTGGCCCATGTGCAGGTCGCCCGACGGGTAGGGGAACATGTCGAGCATGTAGCGCCGCTCCCGGGGGTCGGCCGCGTCCTCGCTCGCCCGGTAGGGCTCCTGTTCCTCCCATCGCTGCTGCCACTTGGCCTGCAGCGCCTGCGGGTCGTACTCACTCACGGCTACTGTCCTTCTGGCTTGACTCGGACCCATAAGAAAACCCCTCGTGCACGACGAGGGGTAGCCGCGACGGCGAGACCTCTCAGGGCCGTCGCGGCCCGCTAAGAAGCAGGGTCGCGGAACGCATGTGTCAAGCCTAGCGCACGTCTTCCGCGGAATGCAGATACTCGGACGACCGGCGCAGGCACAATAGACCCTTCAGGTCCAGCGAGACCTGATGGTGATGTATCCGTTGTGACCTCATATGTCCCTTTAGAATACTGTCGTCGCGTGGTGTACCCAGCTGAGCCAAGTCGACCGGAGGGCGACCTGCCGCTGCAGGATCCGCCAACCGATCCGCACGGCTTCGCTCGTTTCGCTGCGAAACCAGCCGTATCTCCTGGAAAATCCCATGAGATCATGCCTGGTACGTCAAATCCGGATATAGCGGCACATCCGGACACAACCTCGGGAGGGCCGGCAGCAATGGCAACGGAGAATTCCTCGAGCTCCGGGGCGTCGCACCTGCCACCGTCCTGGCCGGAGGTCCGCAACGACGTACCTTCCTCCTGGCCGTCCGGCGGGCAGGAGGCCCCCGGCGTGCCGACGTCGTGGCCGGAGACCGCCCAGGCCCAGCCGTCCTGGCCCGACGCGCCGCAGGCGCCCTCCTGGCCCGAACCGCCGCGCGCCGACGCCTCCTGGCCCGACGCCCCGCGCAACGGCTCCCCCCGCAACGACCCGCGCGGTGACACGCGCAACGACATGCGCAGCGACCCGCGCTCGCACCAGCAGGGCGGCGACGCGTCGTGGCCGGAGCCGGCGCGGCCGTCCTGGCCGGAGCCGCCGCGGCAGGAGCAGGGCTGGCCCGAGACGCCCCGCCAGGAGGCCCCCGTCTCCTGGCCGGAGCAGTCGTCGCCGGTCCGGCCGCAGGACCCGGTGCCCGCCTGGTCGCAGCCGCCGACGCCGTCCCCCGGCGCGTGGTCCAACCTCTCCTCGCCCGCGCCCTGGCCCAACAGCCCCTCGGCCGCCCCCTCCGCACCCGCCGGCGACCCGCTGGACCACACCGTCACGCTGGGCCGCGCGCCCGGCCCGCTCGACGCACCCGTCCGGCCGGGGCCGTCGCCGCTCGACGGCCCCGGCGCGCCGCCCGCCCACCCGGCCGACGAGCACACCGTCATGTACGGCGGCCGCCAGGCCGACACCATGATCGGGATCGGCGACAACGGGATGCAGCCCGGCCCGCTCGCGGCGGCCCACGTCGGCGCGCCTCCGACGGGCCCCGGCATGCCCGGCGGGCCCGCCGACGGCCACCCCGACGACCAGAACCGCCCCGGCTCCAACCTGAACCGCGACCCCTCCGACCCCGACCGCCGGTTCGTCACGGCCGGTCAGATCAGCGGCTCGCGCACCCCGCCTCCCGACCGCCAGCAGGAGCTCTGGAACAACGTCTTCGGCGACGAGTACGAGGGCGACTCCCTGGACGACGAGCCGGGCAAGCCCATCTGGATCTACGCGCTCGGCGGCTCGGTCGTGATCGCCCTGATCGCGGCGCTGCTGTGGGCGTTCCTCGCGGGCCCGCTGGCCGGCGAGGACACGCCGGAGAGCAAGACGGCCTCCTCCCCCGCGGCCTCGGCCGGCCCCACGAAGGGGGGCACGGGCAAGCCGTCCACCACGATCCCCGCCCTGCCCAAGTACCCGGGCAAGGCGTCCCCGGTGACCGGGCGGGTGGAGGACGCGGCGGCCGGCGTCTCCCTGCCCCGCCTGGGCGGCACCTGGCAGCTCGACCAGCGCGCCACGGTCAAGTCCACCTTCGGCTACGACACCCGCCAGTACGTGCAGGTCGCGCCCGAGAAGTTCGCCCAGGTCATGTCGGGGCCGCTCCCGGCGAACCTGTCCTCCCTCTACCAGGAGGACGACCTGGAGCCGGTCATCAAGCGCATGGTGCTCCAGGCCCGCAAGGACTTCTACCCCGCCGGCAACAAGGTCAGGAAGATCGCGCAGCAGCCGATCAAGGTCGGGACCGCGACCGGCCGGCTCATCGCGTACGCCATGACCTCCGGCACGGCCAAGGCCACGATCGTCACGATGGCGGTCAACACCGGCGGCGACGTGCCCGCGATCGTGTTCGTGTCGATCCCGGACGAGGGCAAGCAGCTCCTCCCGGACATCCGTACGGTGATGAACCAGCTCAAGCTGAGCGCGCAGTAACGCCGGGCCCCGGGCGTCGCCGCGGCGCCCGGGTCAGAACGTGCACTCCATGTGCTTGATCCCGTTGATGAACGAGGAGTGCAGGCGGTCGGGCCGGCCGCCCTCGATCTGCGGCACCCGCCGCAGCAGCTCGCGGAACATCACCGTGATCTCCCGCCGGGCCAGGTGGGCGCCGAGGCAGAAGTGCGGCCCGGGCCCGCCGAAGCCGACGTGCGGGTTGGGGTGGCGGGTGATGTCGAAGCGGTACGGGTCGGCGAACACCCGCTCGTCCCGGTTCGCCGCCCAGTAGAACAGCACCACCTTCTCGCCCCGGCGATAGAGGTGGCCGTTCATCTCGTGGTCGCGGGTGACCTTGCGGCGCATGAAGTTCACCGGCGAGGCCAGCCGGACGATCTCCTCCACGGCCCCGGGGGCACGGCCCTCGACGTCCTCCAGCCACAGGGCGCGCTGGTCGGGGTTCTTGGTGAGCAGGCGCAGGCCGTAGGAGATGGCGTTCCTGGTGGTCTCGTTGCCGGCCACCACCAGCAGGATGAAGAACGACCCCAGCTCCTGCATCGTCAGCCGCTCGCCGTCGATGTTGGCGTTGACCAGCGAGGACGTCAGGTCGTTCGTGGGGTTGGCGGTGCGGTGCGCGGCGAGGTCCTGGACGAGCTGCTGCAGCTCCATGCCGGCGGTGAGCAGGCGGGTGGCGAGCTGGTCGAGGTCGTCGCCGGTGTACTCGGGGTCGAAGCCGCCCAGGATGATGTTCGAGCGGTCGAAGACGAACCGGTAGTCGCGCTCGGGGATGCCCATCATGTCGCAGATGATCTTCAAGGGCAGGCGCGCGGCCACGTCGGTGACGAAGTCGACGCCGGGACCGGCGGCCACCAGGTCGTCGACGATCCGTACGGCGGCGGCCTCGACGTCCGACTCGAACTGTTTGATCATCTTGGGGGTGAACGCGCGGGAGACGATCCTGCGCAGCCGGGCGTGCCGGGGGTCGTCCATGTTGATCATCGAGCCGAAGTACTCGGTGAACTCGGCGGGCATGTCGGGGATGTTCGTCGCGCCGCCGTCGCCGGAGCAGAAGACCTCGGGGTTGCGGCTCGCCTCCAGGATGTCGGCGTGCCTGGCCAGCGCGTAGTAGCCGGGCCCCTTGGGCGCGACGGCCATCTCCATCTCCTCGAAGAAGGCCGGCGTCTGTCGGGCGCGCAACCGGTCGAACGCCGCCTCGCGCTCGCTCATGGGCCTGGCCCAGAAGTTCCGGTCCGAAAGGTCGAAGTCCAGGACGGTCATAGGGCCATCATTCGGAAAGCGACCACTTACGTCAATGGTTGTCACGTACACCGTACGTGGCAGCACCGGGAAAACCTGTGGCTTCTGGGGCCGGGGACTTTGTAGGGTTCCGCGCATGACGTTCTTCTTCCTCCTCGGCTAGCGATCCGCCGGCGGGCCGTGGGCTGACCCACCGCCGGTGATGCGGGGCGGCCTGTCGCCGTCCCGGGTCGCGACGTGGGAGAAGAACAGTTGCTCACCTTGGCGGTGGCCAGGGCGGTGCGTGGCACCGAGCCCTTGGTCGCGGCGGAGATCAGGCGTGCCCGTCTCGGGGCGGTCGTCGGCGTCCGTCGTCGGGAGGTGTGGTTCGAGACCAGGCCCGGAGCCGGGCTCCTGGGGTTGCGCACGGCGGACGACGTGCTGCTGGCCGCGGCCGTGGTGGACGGGGTCGGCCACGGCCGCTCCGCGCTCGCCCGGCTGGCGCGGGCGGCCCGCGGGATCGCCCCCGACGGGTCCGGACCCTCCGATTCTTCCGGCGTCTCCGGCATGGAGGTGTCGGCCTCGTTCGCAGGACGCCGCAACTACACCAGGCACGACATCGAGGACGCCGTCGGCCACGAGCTGGCCCGGTCGTGGCGGCTGCGCTACCACTCCCGGCGGGACGGTGGCCGGCCGCCGTCGGGGGCGATGGCCTGGCGGGTGACGATCGAGGGCGACCTGGCGGTGATCGCCCGGCGGGCCGGGGACCGGCCGCTGCACCGCAGGCCGTACAAGACGTCCTCGATCCCGGGCACGCTGCACCCGCCGCTGGCCGCCGCGATGGCCCGGCTGGCCGGGCTGGACGCGGCGGACTTCCGGGGCGTCGTGCTCGATCCCTGCTGCGGTGCGGGCACGACGCTCATCGAGGCGCACGCGCTCGCGCCGCACGCCGGGCTCGCCGGGTTCGACCGCGACCCGGCCGCCGTCACGGCGGCGGCCGCGAACGCGCGGGCGGTCCTGTCCGCAGCCGCTCCCGGCCCGTTCCGCTGGGGGCTCGCCGACGCCGGACGGCTCCCGGTCGCGGACGGGAGCGTGCGGCGGGTGCTGGTGAACCCGCCTTGGGGACGGCAGGTGCCGCCGCGCGGCCTGCTCGGGCACGGCCTGGACCCGCTGTGGCGGGAGCTGCGCCGGGTGCTGGAACCCGGCGGCCTGGCCGTGGCGCTGCTCCACGACGATCCCGGCGCCGACGGCGGGACGCCGGCCGGGTTCGGGGTCGAGGAGGCGGTCCAGGTGAGCCTGTCGGGGCTGCACCCGGTGATCACCGTACTCAGGAGACGGGCCGGATGAGCCTGTCGGGGCGGCACGCGGTGACCGCCGTGCTCAGGAGGCGGGGCCGAGCCAGTCGAGGATGAGGCGGTTGACCTCCGCGGGCCGCTCCAGGTGCAGGAAGTGGCCCGCATCCGCCACCTGCTCGGCCCGCGATCCCGGCGGCAGGCTCCCTGCCGCGTCCTTGGCCATCTCCACGCCCATGCACCCGTCCCGTTCACCGTGCAGGTAGAGGACCGGGCCCGCGGTGGCCGGGTCGACGTCCGGGTAACGGCCCGAGGGGGGCGTGGTGCCGAGCGCCGCGCGGTAGTAGCCGATGGCCGCCGTCAGGTTGGCGGGCTCCCCGAGGCTGCGCCGGACGAACTCCAGGTCCTCGGCCGGGTCGTAGCCGGGCGACCAGTCCCGCCACAGCCGTTCGAGGAAGGCCGGGTCGGCGGCGGCGCTCTCGGCCAGCACGGTCTGGAACAGGAAGATGTAGAACGACCGCTTGAG
This sequence comes from Nonomuraea sp. NPDC047529, assembly GCF_040642995.1. NCBI lineage: Bacteria > Bacillati > Actinomycetota > Actinomycetes > Streptosporangiales > Streptosporangiaceae > Nonomuraea > Nonomuraea sp. NPDC047529. The sequence goes on from NZ_JBEYTJ010000009.1 coordinate 188,670, forward strand.
CTGCTCGTAGGCCAGCAGCCCGGGAAGCTGCGCGCCCGGCGGCGGCACCGCGAGCGTGACGGCCCGGCGGAAGCTCCCGGCCAGGGCGTAGGCGGGGAAGGCCCCCCAGTCGTGCCCGACGATGACGGCGTCGTCGCCGCCGCCCAGTTCCTCGTGCAGCGCGCGCACGTCGGCGACCAGGGCCGCTTCCTCGTACGCGCCGTCGGCCGGTACCTCGGTGGGCGCGTAGCCGCGGCTGAACGGCGCGACCGCGCGGTAGCCGCGTTCGGCCAGCTCGGGCATCAGGTGCCGCCAGGTGTGGGCGGTGTCGGGGAACCCGTGCAGGCACAGGGCCAGCGGCCCCTCCCCCACGGTCAGATACGCGAACTCCACACCGTTGGCGTGGATCGTCCTGATCTCCATGAATGCGAAACCTAGCATTCGCCCTCTTCCGGCGGGGAGAAGTGGGCGTCAGTCGACCTCCGGCCAGTCCCAGCCGAGCTGGAGGAACAGGCCCAGCCGGTCGCTGACCGCGCGGATCTCGCTGATGCGCCCTTCGCGCAGGGTCACCAGGAAGATCGCCTCGACCTCGAAGCTGCGCCCGGTGGGGACGGGCATGCGCGGGTGGGTGCCGGAGTGCGTGCCCGACATGCGGATCCTGGCTACCAGCTTCTCCCCCTCGGCGACGACCTCCTCGACCTCGATGTGGAACGGGTCGAACGCGTCGAGCTGCATCCGGATGCCCTCGAAGGCGGCGCCGGGCTCGTCCGGCTCACCGAAGATGATCTTGTTGTGGTCGACGACGTCGGGGGCCAGATAGGCGCCCAGGTCGTCGAGGCGGCGTTCGTTGACGGCGGCGAAGAACTCGGCGATCACGACCGGAACCCTCTCTCTTACGGCGTAAGACGGGAGTATCTTACGGTGTATGAGAGAGCGGATGTCAAGGGAGCGGGTGCTGGAGGCGGCGCTCGACCTCATCGACCGCGAGGGCGCGGCCGGGCTGTCGATGCGCAAGCTGGGCAAGGAGCTCGGCGTGGAGGCGATGACGCTCTACTACTACGTGCCGAACAAGGACGCGGTCCTCGACGGGCTGGTCGAGCTGGTGCTCTCCCGCGTCACGGTCGAGCCGTCGGGCGACTGGCGGGTGTGGGCGAAGGCGTTCGCCGAGTCGATCAGGGCCGAGCTGCTGCGGCATCCCGCGCTCATGCCGGTGGTGGCGATCAGGCCGGTGGCCACGCCGGGCGCCCTGGGCATGGTCGAACGCGCCGCCGCCGCGCTGACCGGGGCGGGATTCACCGCCAAGGAGGCGCTGCACGTGATCAACGCGGTGTCCACGTTCGTGATCGGGCACACGCTGGCCGAGGCGGGCCCGGACAGCCCGGAGCAGCCCGACCTGGACCTGGCGGACTATCCGGTGCTGGCGCGGGCGGTCGCCGACGGCCTCGGCACGCCCGAGGACCACCGGGAGCGCTTCGACCTGGCCGTCGAGGCCCTGCTCAGCGGACTTGCTCCGCGAACCCCCGCAGCAGGCACGCCAGCCCGAACTCGAACTGCTCGCTGAAGCTCAGGTCGTCGGCCTCGGCCACCCGCCGGTTGAACTCCGGATAGGCGCCACCGGCCATCACCTCGCGGACGTAGGGGCCGATCGCGGCCCGCCACTCCTCCTCCGACAACCCCGTACGGCGCCGCGCCTCCTGCTCGGCCAGCTCCTTGGCCACCGCGCCCAGCACGTAGTCGCCGATCACCCCGATCACGGCGGCGGCCCGCGTGATGTCGGAGGTCAGCGGCCGGGCGGCGGACAGGGCGTGCTCCACCCGGCGCAGTGAGTTGGGCCCGAGCGCCGGCCTGCTGGTCATCAGCGCGGCCAGCCACGGATGGCGCAGCACGCCCGCGCGCTGGTCACGGGCCACCCCGGCCAGGTCGGCCCGCCAGTCGCCGGTCAGCTCGCCAGGAGCGCCCTCGCCCCACACCGCGTCGACCATCAGGTCGAGCAGTTCGTCGCGGTTCTCCAGGTAGCGGTAGAGCGAGGTGGTGCCCGACTTGACCTCGGTCGCCACCCGGCGCATGGACACCGCGTCGAGGCCCTCGGCGTCGGCCACCGCGATCGCGGCCCGCACGATCGCCTCGACGCTCAGGGCCTGACGCTTCGGCGCGTACGGCTCGCGACTCCAGACCAGTGACATCCGGCTCCCCCCTCTGGCCTTCATCGTACGCCTGTGGTTACAGTGTTCCCATGACGGAAACAGTGTTCCCACAAACGCATGACGTCCTGATCGTCGGCGGCGGCAGCGTCGGACTGAGCGCGGCCGTGTTCCTCGCCCGTCACGGCGTGCGCGCCCTGGTCGTCGAGCGCGAGCCCGGCCCACGGGCGCACCCCCGCGCCACCGGCCTCGGCCCGCGGACGGTCGAGCTGCTCCGCGAGGCGGGCCTGGAGCAGGCCGTGAACGAGGTGGCCGTCGACATGTCCGTCGCGACCCTCGGCAAGATCACCGTGGACACCCTGGCCGGCGCCGACCTCGCCGCGATCGCGGCCGGCCTGCCCACCCGTACGCAGGCGTTCGACACGATGACCTACACCCCGACCCGGCTGCGCGGGGTCTGCCCGCAGAACCGGCTGGACCGGGTGCTGCTCGACGCCGCCCGCGAGCGCGGCGCGCGGGTCGCGTACGACACCGAGCTGCTCTCCCTGGAGCAGGACGCCGACGGCGTGACGGCGGTCGTGTCCGGCCCGGACGGCACCCGCACCCTGCGCGCCCGCTACGTGATCGCCGCGGACGGCGTGCGCAGCGCGGTGCGCGCCACGCTCGGCATCGGCGTGACCGGCCCCGGCGCGCTCGGCCCCGAGCTGCACAACGTCATGTTCCACGCCGACCTGAGCCACCTGACCGGCGAGTACGGCTTCGCGCTCGCCGAGATCACCAACCCTGAGGCGCCCGGGATGCTCATGGCGATCGACGGCGCGACCGAATGGGTCTTCCACACCGCCCAGGAACCGAGCCCCGACCTGCTCAGGACCGCGATCGGCGACCCCGGGCTGAAGGTCGAGATCGTCAGCGTGCTCGGCTGGCGGGCCCGCGGCCAGATCGCCGACCGGTTCCGGGAGGGGCGGGTCTTCCTGGCCGGCGACGCGGCGCACGCCGTGCCGCCGACGGGCGCGTTCGGGCTCAACACCGGGCTCGCCGACGCGCACAACCTGGCCTGGAAGCTGGCCCGGGTGTTGTCCGGCCGGTCGGCGCCCGCGCTGCTGGAGAGCTACCACGACGAGCGGCGGCCGGTCGCGCTGCTGGCGATGGAGCAGTCGCTGCTGCGGATGCGGGACCTGCGGATGCACTTCGGCCACGGCCCGGAGGCCGCCCGGCTCAGGGCGGCGGCGGGCGCGGTCAACGCCCCGATCGTGCATCTCGGCTACCGCTACGGCGGCCCGTCGGCGGCCGAGGGGCTGCCCTCGACCGAGGACGTGACGCTCTGCCTCGACGGCTCGCCCGGCTCACGGCTGCCGCACGTGTGGATCGGCGAGCGTTCCACCCTCGACCTGGTCGGCCCCGATTTCCGCGTGTTCACCGGGACGCCGGTGCCCGATCCCGGCGTCCCGGTGCACGTGGTCGAGGGCTGGCCGTACGGGACCGTGCTGGTGCGGCCGGACGGGTTCGTGGCCTGGCGCGGCGAGGACGACGCCCTGGCCGAGGCGGTCAGAACGTGTACGGCAGGTGCTTGATGCCGTTGATGAAGTTCGACAGCAGGAAGTCGGGCTCGCCGGCCGTCCGGATGCCGGGCAGGCGGGTGAACAGCTCGCGGAACATCACGCTCATCTCCCTACGTGCCAGGTGGGCGCCCAGGCAGTAGTGGGGCCCCGGGCCGCCGAAGCCGACGTGCGGGTTGGGGTCGCGGGTGATGTCGAAGACGTCCGGGTCGGCGAAGACGGACTCGTCGCGGTTGGCCGAGTTGTAGAAGAGCAGCACCTTGTCGCCCTTCTTGTACGGCACGCCGTTCAGCTCGTGGTCCCGGGTCAGCGTGCGGCGGAACTGGATCACCGGGGTCGCGTAGCGCACGATCTCGTCGCACGCCTTGCCGATGCGCGCGTCGAAGTCGGCCAGCAGCAGGTCGCGCTGGCCGGGATGGTCGGTGAACAGCTTCAGGCCGTAGGCGATCGCGTTGCGGGTGGTCTCGCTGCCGGCGACCACCAGCAGGATGAAGAACGAGCCCAGCTCCTGCGGGCTGAGCCGCTCCTCGCCGCCCACGAGCAGGCTGACCAGGTCGCCGGTCGGCCGTCTGCGGCGCTCGTCGCCGAGGCGGGCGGCCATGCGGTTCAGCGAGTAGCCGGCGTGCAGCAGCCTGGCCAGGCCGCGGGCGACGTTGACGCGGCTGAAGTTCGGGGCGATGCCGGTGTACTCGGGGTCGGCGTTGCCGAGGATGACGTTGGTCCGCCGCAACACGAGGTCATGAAATTTCGGCGGGATGCCCATCATGTCGCAGATGACCCGTACGGGGAGCCGGGCGGCGACCTGCGCCACGAAGTCGTCCGGCCCTCGCTCGATCGCCTCGTCCACGATCTCGGCGGCGGCCCTGGCCAGGTCCTCCTCCATCTTGGACAGGATGCGCGGGGTGAAGGCCCTGGAGACGATCCGGCGCAGGCGGGCGTGGCGGGGGTCGTCCATGTTGATCATGGAACCGAAGTAGACGCTGAGCCAGCGCGGCATGTCGGGGATGCTGTTGGAGCACGGCTCGCTGCTGAAGACGGCCGCGTTCCTGCTGGCCTCGGTCACGTCGGCGTGCCGCACGAGGGCGTGGTAGCCGGGGCCGCCGCCGATGAACGGCACGGTCTGCTCCGGCACGAAGAGGGGCCGTTCGAGCCCCCGCAGCCGCCGGAAGGTCTCCAGGCGGTCGGCCTGCGGCAGCCCCCAGAACGGTATCTGCGAGATGTCCAGATCCGTGGAGAGCGTCATACCGTACAAGCCTTGGGCAAGTGCTCACTTACGTCAAGGTCCGCCGGGGCGCGGCGCCCGGCTACCGGTTCCCGAGGATCAGCTCGGAGCCCTTCTCGCCGATCATGATCGCCGGCGCGTGGGTGTGGCCGCGGTTGAGCGTCGGCATGACCGACACGTCCACCACCCTGAGCCCTTCGAGGCCGCGCACCCTGAGCGACGGGTCCACGACCGACCCCTCGTCCATGCCCATCCGGCAGGTGCCGACGGGGTGGTAGAGGGTCTCGCCGCGCTCGCGCACCCACTGGGCCAGCTCCTCGTCGCTCTCCGGCCCCCAGTACGGCGCCATCGGCCCGCCCGCGTACCGCTTCATCGCGCTCGTCGCGAACACCTGCTTGGCCGTCCTCAGCCCGGCGACCAGGCGTTTGACGTCGGCCTCCGCGCTCAGGTAGCCGGGGTCGATCAGCACGTCCCGGCCGTTCAGCCCGACCCGGCCGCGGCTCTCCGGCTGCAGCAGCACGACGCCGACGGTCAGGCCGTGCCCGGTCGGCGGGGTGAGCCCGTGGTTCACGAACGGGCCGGGGGCGAAGACGAGCTCGATGTCGGGGGCGGGCTCCTCGGCCGAGGTCCGGACGAAGGCGACCGCCTCGCCGACGTTCGTGGTGAGCATGCCCGAGCGCAGCACGACGTAGCGCAGCAGGTTCACCAGGGACTCGGCCTTGGTCAGGGTCACCGGCTCCTTGCACTCGACGTACACGCCGGAGGCGAGGTGGTCCTGGAGGTTCTTGCCGACCTCGGGCAGCTCGCGCACGACCGGCACCCCCGCCTCGCGCAGCTCCTCGGGCGCGCCCACCCCCGAGCGCATCAGCAGGTACGGCGAGCCGATCGCCCCCGCCGACAGGACGACCTCCTTGGCCGCCCTGACCAGGGTGCCGCCGCTGTGCTCGATGCCGACGGCGCGGGCGCCCTCGAACACCACGCGGTCCACGCCCGCCCCGGTGAGCACCGTGAGGTTGGGCCTGGCGGCGGCCGGGCGCAGGTAGGCGTCGGCCGCGCTCCACCGGCGGCCGCGGTTCTGGGTGACGGGCGTGGGGCAGCAGCCCTCGTTGGAGCGGCCGTTCAGCTCGTCGAGCCGGGTCAGGCCCAGTTCCTCGCAGGCCCGCAGGAAGGCCGCCGTGGTGACGTTGGGGCTGCGCAGCTCGGAGACGTAGAGCGGGCCGGAGGTGCCGTAGACGCCGCCGTGGTTGCTGCCGACGCGCTGCTCGGCCCTGGTGAAGTACGGCAGCACCTCCTCGTACGTCCAGCCGGGCACCCCCCACTGGTCGTAGTCCTCCTGGCAGCCGCGCACCCACATCTGGGCGTTGAGCGAGGACGAGCCGCCGATCACCCGGCCGCGCGGCCAGTAGAGCTCGCGGCCGGACATCTCGTCCTGCTTGGCCGTCGTGAAGTTCCAGTCGTAGTCGGTCTTGAACAGCTTGGCGAACCCGGCGGGCATGCGGATCTCCAGCTTGTCGTCATGCCCGCCCGCCTCGACCAGCGCCACCGACACCGACGGGTCCGCCGACAGCCGGTTGGCCAGCACGCACCCGGCGGACCCCGCTCCGACGATCACGTAGTCGTACTGCATGAGCACTCCAGGGGGCTAAGTAACCTTCCACTTGCTTACTCCAGGTGAGCTGGCGCGTCCATATGCATCTGTAACCTCTGTTACCTACCGGTCGGTATGTAGGGGCTGCCAAGATGGCGGCAAGCGCGTACAGAGGAGGAAGGCGTTCATGCTCAACTTGTCGGTCGTCCTGGAGGACAGCGCCAGAAACAACCCCGACGGCACGGCGATCGTCTTCGGTGACATGCGCCTGCCGTACGGCATGATCGACATTGTCGCCCGCCAGGTGGCGAACCTGCTGGTGTCGCGCGGCATCGGCAAGGGCGACAAGGTGGCGCTGGCCTGCCCCAACCTGCCGTACTTCCCGTTCGTCTACTTCGGCATCCTCAAGGCCGGCGCCACCGTGGTGCCGCTGAACGTGCTGCTGCAGAGCCGGGAGATCGCCTACCACCTCGACGACAGCGACGCCAAGGCGCTGTTCTGCTTCGAGGGCTCGCCGGAGCTGCCGCTGGGCGAGCGCGGCAAGGCGGGGTTCGAGGCCGCGGACGGCTGCGAGCACTTCTTCGTGCTGCCCGCCACCCCGCTGGCCACCGAATCCCCGTACGGCGAGACGGTGTGGGCCGCGCTCAACGGCGTGCCGGCCGACTTCGAGACCGTGCAGACCGCCCCCGAGGACACCGCCGTGATCCTCTACACCTCGGGCACCACCGGCCAGCCCAAGGGCGCCGAGCTCAGCCACCAGAACATGCTGATGAACGCGCTGATCAGCGACAGGATGTTCCCCCGCTCCGAGGGCGGCGACACCTATCTCGCGGTGCTGCCGCTGTTCCACTCCTTCGGCCAGACGACCGTCATGAACACCGCCTTCATGCGCGGCGCGACCGTCGTGCTGATGCCGCGCTTCGAGCCGGGCGAGGCCCTCGACCTCATGCGCAAGGAGAACGTGACGACCTTCGCCGGCGTCCCGACGATGTACTGGGGCATGCTGACGAAGATCCACGCCGAGGGCGCCGAGGCGCCGCGGAGCCTGAAGGTGGCCGTGGCCGGCGGCGCGTCCTCGCCGGTCGAGGTGCTGAAGGACTTCGAGCAGACCTTCGGCTTCGGCATCCTGGAGGGCTACGGCCTGTCGGAGACCTCCCCGGTGGCCAGCTTCAACCAGCTCGGCCGGCCCACCAAGCCCGGCACGATCGGCACGCCCATCTGGGGCGTGGAGATGAAGCTGATCGACGGCGACTGGAAGACGGTCGAGGGCGAGGGCCCCGGCGAGATCGCCATCCGCGGCCACAACGTCATGAAGGGCTACTACGGCCGCCCTGAGGCGACGGCCGAGGTGATCAAGGACGGCTGGTTCCGCACCGGCGACATCGCCACCCGCGACGCCGACGGCTACTACGCGATCATCGACCGGGCCAAGGACATGATCATCCGTGGCGGCTTCAACGTCTACCCGCGTGAGCTGGAGGAGGTGCTCATGACCCACGAGGCCGTGTCGCTGGCGGCCGTCGTGGGCGTGCCGCACGAGTCGCACGGCGAGGAGGTCAAGGCGTACGTCATCCGCACGCCCGGCTCGTCGGTCACCGAGGACGAGCTGATCGCCTGGGCCAAGGAGAACATGGCCGCCTACAAGTACCCGAGGATCGTCGAGTTCCGCGACGCCCTGCCGATGACGGCCACCGGCAAGATCCTCAAGCGCGAGCTCCGCTGACCGGCCCCGCCGACCACGAGGGCGCGGGCGCGAGCCCGCGCCCTCGTCTTCCTGACAGCGGGCCGGCAGACGATCAGGAAGAGGTTCTGGAGTGTCCACCGATCCGAGCGCGGTCTTCCGCCGCTACCTGGGCGCGATGGTGCTCAACAGCCTGGCCGCCGCCGAGGCGGCCGGGCTCAACGCCACCGACTACTACGCGCTCAACCTGCTCGACCTGCACGGGCCGCTCACCTCCGGCGAGCTGGCCGTGCAGACCGGGCTGACGACCGGCGCCACCACGCGGCTCATCGACCGCCTGGAGAAGGGCGGGTTCGTACGGCGCGTGCCCGACCCCGCCGACCGGCGCAAGGTGATCGTCGAGGCGGTCGCCGAGCCGCCGGGCCTCGACGCCGTGCTGGCCGGCACCAGGAGCAGGCTGGCCGGCCTGGTCAGGGCCTACTCCGAGACCGAGCGGGCCACGCTGTTCGACTACTTCGGCCGCGCCGCGTCCGCCTACCGGGACGCCACCGACGAGATCGTCTCGTCCCGGCGCGGCTGATGCGGCCGCTCGCGCTGTTCGACCTGGACAACACGCTGATCGACCGGCTGGCCGCGTTCCGGCTGTGGGCGGCCGAGTTCGCCGCGGGGCGCGGGCTGGGCCCGGACGCCGTGAACCGGCTGGTACGGCTGGACGCCGACGGATCCGTGCCGATGGACCTCTTCTTCGCCCGCGTACGCGAACGCTTCGCCCTGGCCGAGCCCGTCGAGGAGCTGTGGCGGGACTACCGGGCCAGGCTGCCGTTCCTGGTGGAGTGCCGGGCCGAGGTGCTGGCGGGGCTCGACCGGCTGCGGGCGGCCGGGTGGGCGGTCGGGATCGTGACGAACGGGATGGCCGACAACCAGACGGGCAAGATCCGGCGTACCGGGCTGGCCGAGCGGGTGGACGGGTGGGCGATCTCCGGCGCGGAGGGCGTGCGGAAGCCCGATGCGCGGCTGTTCGAGATCGCCGCCGGCCGGTGCGGGGCCGTGCCGGCGGGCGGATGGATGGTGGGCGACGACCCGGACAAGGACGTCGCGGGCGGACGCGGCGCCGGAATGCGGACGATCTGGATCGACCGTGGGACGGGCGTGGCCCGTCCCCAGGCGGATGTGACGGTGGAGGACGTGCTCGCGGCCATGGAGGCGTTGACCGGGATGCCGGGGAGCGGGGGCGGTCGCTAGCGTGGGCTCATGCGTAGCAAGCCCGCGGATCTGGACGAATCGCTGCTGACGTCCGCCCTGGAGGCGTGGGGGATCGAGGCCGCCGGGCCGGCGTACGCGCCGGTGGGCTTCGGCGACCACCACTGGATCGCGACCGGCGCCGACGGACGGCGCTGGTTCCTCACCGCCGCCACCCTGCCCGCCGAACCGGACGAACGCGGCTCGCGGGCGGCGTTCCGGGAGCTGGGGAGGGCGCTGGAGACGGCGGCGGCGCTGTCCGCGACCCTGGGGTTCGTGGTCGCGCCCGTGCCGGACCTCGACGGCGGCGCGCTGCTCCGCCCGCTCGCCCCCCGGTACGCGCTGAGCGTCTTCCCCTTCGTCGAGGGCGTCACCGGCGACTTCGGCGACGAGCCGAGCGACCAGGAACGCGCCCAGGTCATCGACCTGCTGGCCGAGCTGCACGGCGAACCGCATCCGGGCAACCTGCTCCGGCACCGGGGCCGCTGCCTGCTGGTCGACTGGGACACCGTCGGCCTGGCCGTACCGGAACGGGACCTGTGGCTGGTCGCCAGGACCCCCGACGACCTGGCCAGGTACGCGGCCGCCACCGGCCGTACGCCCGACCCCGCCGCCCTGGCCCTCTACCGGCTGCGCTGGAGCCTCGACGACGTCGCCGGGTACGTCGCCTGGTTCCGCGCCCCGCACGGCCACACCCGCGACGCCGAGCTGAGCTGGCAGTTCCTCACCGGCGCGGTCGATGACCTGGCCGACGGCGTGGCCTCCGCCCTTTAGCCCCGACATGCCCGCATACTGGCACCACTCCCCTCATGCACGACCTGCTTCGCCTGTCCCCTGAGGAGGAGATCATGAGGTTTTGGGTGGTCGCCGGCGCGTTGACGGCACTGCTCGCGGACCCCGCCGCGGTCGCCGTCGCCTCCGCCGGGCTGCCACTCCCGGACGACCCCGTCATGGAGGACGGCACCGAGCGCTCCGAGAACGAGACCAACCCGCAGGGCGCCCGTCCGTCCACCAAGGGCGGCACCTGGACGGGCATCAAGGTGCGCCCGCGCCGTCCACGCCAGGACAGCGACGTACGCGTGCTCATCCACTGCGACGACGGCGCGACCGACGCGGTCGTGTCCGCCAAGCCCTTCAACCCGCCGGGCTCGTTCCTGCCCGCCACGGCGCTCGGCGTCGGCCTGAAGAACGGCCGCGGCTTCGACACCAAGTACATCGCCTACGACGCGCTGCTCGGCCCGCGCGTGGTCAGGCTCCAGTGTGTGCGCATCAAGATGCTGGAGCACCCGCGCAGGCGGATCGTCCGGCTGGTCAGCCGGGACAGCACCGTCGTCCTCGTCCGGCCGTTCAGGAAGGACCACTACTGAGCGCGCTCGCGTTCAGTCCCCGATCAGCTCCGCGAGCACCGCGGCCTCGCTGATCTCGGGCTGCTTCGTCGCGGTGAGCAGGGTCAGCGTGCCCTTCCCGGCGAGTTCGCGCAGGTGCGCCACCGCCTCGGCCCGCTCCGGCTCGGCCAGCTCGCTCCGGTAGCGGTGGCCGAACTCCTCGAACCGGTCGGGGTCGTGCTTGTACCAGGTGCGCAGCTCGGTCGAGGGGGCCACCTGCTTGCACCATTCGTCGAGGTGGGCGTCGGCCTTGGCCAGCCCGCGCGGCCACAGCCGGTCGACCAGCACCCTGGCGCCGTCGTCCGGCTCGGGCTCCTCGTAGACCCGGCGCACCCGCACCTTGTTCCCAGCCGTCACCGTCGCCCCCCTTCTCCCCCCGGGCGGGTCGGGAGAGGGCCGAGGGCCCTCTCCCCGTCCGTCACGGCCAGTTGACCGCCGGGCGCAGCTGCACGCCGGACCGGCCGTCGTCGTCGAGCTTAACGCCCAGCACCTGGTGGAGCTGGACCTTGTTACGCTCGAAGCCCACGATGCAGCCGGCCATGTACAGGGCCCACACCCGGGCCGTGCCCATCCCGACCTCCTGGACGGCCTCGTCCCAGTTGGCGTCAAGGTTGTCGCACCAGTGACGCAGGGTCTTGGCGTAGTGCTCGCGCAGGTTCTCCTCGTGGCGGATCTCGAAGCCGATGTCCTCCATCTGCCTGACCAGCCAGCCCACGGACTCCAGCTCGCCGTCGGGGAAGACGTAGCGGTTGATGAAGCCGCCCTTGTTGAACGTCTTCTCCTTGCCCGTCGGACGGGTGATGCAGTGGTTGAGAATGCGGCCGCCGGGCTTGAGCTTGCCGTACAGGAACTCGAAGTACGACGGGACGTTGTCCTTGCCGATGTGCTCGGTCAGGCCGATCGAGCTGACGGCGTCGAAGCCGGTCTCGCGCACGTCGCGGTAGTCCATGAAGCGCACCTCTGCGAGGTCCTGGAGACCCGCGTCGGCGATCGCCTTCTGGGCCCACTCGGCCTGCTGGCGGCTCAGGGTCACGCCCAGGGCCTTGACGCCGTAGTGCTTGGCGGCGTGGATGACCATGCCGCCCCAGCCGCAGCCGACGTCGAGCAGGCGCATGCCGGGCTTGAGGTCGAGCTTCCTGGCCACCAGGTCGAACTTGGTGTACTGGGCCTCCTCCAGCGTCGCGCCCTCCTCGGGGTAGGTCGCGCACGTGTAGGCCATGGACGGCCCGAGCACCCAGCGGTAGAACCGGTTGGACACGTCGTAGTGGTGGTGGATCGCCTCGGCGTCACGCTGCTTGGCGTGGCGCGAGCCGAGCCGGGCCAGGGCGCTCTGACGCACCTCCTGCGGGGGCGGCGGCACCCGCATGAGCAGCGGCTTGACGCCCAAGGACCGCACGGCCGCGAGCTTCTCACCCGTGGTCAGGTCGTTGGTGGTGATGTTCCACATACGATCGAGCAAGGTGTACAGATCGCCATGCACGTCGATGTGACCGGAAATGTACGCCCTGGCCAGGCCCAGCTCCCCAGGGGCCTGCGCCAGATAGGCCACCGCGATGGGCGACTTGACCTCAAGACCGAGATCGGCGCCGTCAGGACCGGCCTTGCTGCCGTCGTAGGCCATGAACGAGATGTTCGCGTCAGAGCCGACGATCTTCTCAAAGATGCTTGCGAGAGCCATGCTCACCTTCCCCGTACACACTTTTCGTACAGGTCCAGCAGGCGACCGTTCGGGTCGTATTCCCGCTTGACCGGCCAATAAGCATCACCGTTGTACAGCTCCCAGAACTGCTCACGGGCGTAGAAGGAGGTCGAGTAGAGCGACTTGTGGCCGTCCAGCTCGTGCACCGAGTCCTCGATGAGCTTGTTGTAGTAGCCGTCGAACTGGCCGCGCGGCAGCGGGACCATGCCCCAGAAGCCGAAGTTGACGTAGAGCTTGCCGGGCTCCAGCGGGTACAGCGGCCAGCGGGAGCTCGCCCGCAGCGGGCACATCCACACGGGGGTCATGCCCACCTTGTCGTGGAAGAACTCCAGGAACTGCGCGCCACGCTCGATGGGCACCTCGACGTCCTGGATGACCGACTCCTGGACGGGCTGGTCGCGCCACCGGTCGATGCGGGCGGTCAGGCCGGTCCGCCGGTCGAGGGCGACCAGCCTGCGGTAGACGTCGGAGCGCATCCAGCGGCGCGGCATCAGCGAGCGGACCACCGGCTGCTGCACGCCGAACGCCCGCGAGCACCAGAACCAGTCGGTGTCCCAGCGCCACAGGTAGTCGTGGATGCTCAGCCAGTCGCGGCTGCGCTGCCTGATCGACTGGTAGTAGATGCGCATGCCGGTGTAGTCGGAGACGTAGGGCGCGCGGTCGGCGAAGCGGCCCAGCGTGATGTACATCTCCTCCGGGTCGAAGAAGACGCCGTCCACGAAGTCGACCTGCTCGCCGTCGTGGACCATGCTGTCGCTGATCTCCTGCATGGCCAGCATGCACTTGGCCGCGTCGGTGAACCTGATGTGCGTCAGGTGCACGTACGGCTGGACCTTGCGGAGCTTGATCCGGATGCGCAGCGCGTAGCCGAGCGTCCCGTAGGAGTTGGGGAAGGCCCGGAACAGATCCTGGTGCTCGTTGTCGTCACGGGCCACGATGATGCGGCCGTCGCCGGTGAGGATCTCCAGTTCCTCCACCGACTCGTGCGGAAGGCCGTCCCTGAAGCTGGTCGACTCGATGCCGAGGCCGGTGACGGCGCCGCCGAGCGTGATCGTCTTGAGCTGCGGCACCACGTACGGCATGAGCCCGTGCGGCAACGTGGCCTCGACCAGGTGCTCGTACGTCGTCATGCCCTGGACCTCGGCCGTCATCGTCACCGGGTCCACGCTGATGACTTCGTCCAGGTCCCTGGCCGACAGCTTGGCCGTCTTGCCCCCGTCACGGAACCTGAACAAGTTGGACGTGGACTTGGCCAACCGGGGAGCGGCGTCGCCGGGGATCTCGGCGTAGGACTGCCGGATCTGCTCTACTGCCCGTTGGTGTGTCGACATCGTCGTCGTCACGGAAGCACCCCCTTGAGCTGGTAGAGATCGTCCGTAAGACCGTATCTCCCGCGGGGCGACTCGAACAGACCGGGGTCGTTAAAGACACGAAAACTGTTCATCGTGCCAGGTGAAACGCCTATGTGGCAGGTGAATGCGGAAATCTCCTGCGTACGACGGGTGAGACCCCGTTGAGGACGGCACGCACCTCTCGCCCCTCCAGTGCCGCCGCGAGGTTGTCCAGCGTCGCCGTGAGCAGGCGCGTCGTCGCCTCGGGCGTCACCCCGGCGGCGTGCGGCGACAGCAGCACGTCCGGCAGGTCGCGCAGCGGATCGCCGGCGGGCAGCGGCTCGGTGTCGAACACGTCGAGCGCGGCCCCGCCGAGGTGCCCGTCGCGCAGCGCGGCGACCAGCGCCGCCTGGTCGACGACGCCGCCCCTGGCCGCGTTGACCAGCAGCGCGCCCTGCTTCATGCGGCGCGGGTCGACCAGCCCGCGGGTCTCCTCCGACAGCGCGATGACCACGACCAGGACGTCGCTGGTGGCCACCAGCGTCTCCAGGTCGGCGCGGCCGGGCGCCTGCCGCGGGGACCTGGTCCAGTAGGAGACCTCGCAGCCCAGGGCGCCGAACAGGCGGACGCAGTTCTCGCCGATCGGGCCGTAACCGACGACGCCGACCCGGCGGCCGCTCAGCTCGCGCGGCCTCAGCCCCTGCTGCGGCCACTCCCCCGCGCGTACGGCGGCGTCGGCGGCCCCCAGCCTGCGCGACAGCGACAACGTGGCCGCCAGGCACCACTCCGACACCGCGACGGCGCTGACGCCCGGCGTGTTGGCCAGCGGCACCCCGGCCTCGGCCAGGGCGGCCAGGTCGTGGCCGTCGACGCCCACCGAGGGTTGCTGCACGAAGGCCAGCGCGGGCGCGTGCTTGACCGCCTCGGCGTCGAGCACGAGCGTGGAGGTCCAGTCGCCGAGCACGATCTCGGCCTCGGGCAGCGCGGCCAGCAGCCCGGCCCGGTCGCGGGTGGCGGGCACGCGGACCGTCACCCGGTCGCCGAGCGGGGCGAGCAGGCCGCGCGTCGCCTCCTCGGGCAGCGGCGGCAGGGCGAGCAGGTTCCAGGGGCTCATGCCTTCACCGTAAAGCTGTCGATCACCTGTCGCATCAGTCCCCTGTTGCGCAGCCACTGGTCCTGGGCGACCGTCCAGGACAGGATGTAGGCCGTCTCGCCGGACACCACCGCGCGGCGCACCTCGTGGTAGGTCATGCCGGGCCTGATCCAGCCGGTGCCCGCGGCGCTGGCCGCCGTCCAGGAGAACTCCCACTCGACCGCCTTGACGCCCCGGTGGACGACCACGCGGCGGCCGCGGCTGATCACCTCCTGACCCTCCTCCCGCAGCGTCTCCTCCGAGTCGCGCAGGATCTGGTTGGCGTCGAGGCTGGAGAACAGGGCCTGGACGCCGAGGTGGGCGTTGCCGTCGCGGCGCGTCCACTCGGTGGAGGACTCGCGCAGCGCGCCCCGCCAGCCGATCGGGCGCAGGATCGACCAGCCGTCCCGCGAGGTCCACGCGCGCACGAGCGGGCGCACCCGGCGCACGGTCGGCGTCGGGGTGGCCGACGGCGTCCGGCTCGTCGTGGGCTCCTGCGAGGGGGACGGCGTCAGCGGGCTGGCCGCGGCGGCCGGCTGGGCGGTGCGCGGTGCGCCCTCGGCGGGCGGGGCGAGCTTGAAGTAGGCGACGGCGCCGCCCGCGACGAGCACCACGGCCGCCGCGGCCACGGCCAGCACGGCCCGTCCGCGGCCGCCGCCGCCCGGCTTCTTCTCCGGCAGGTCGGCGTAGGCCGGCTTGGCCGCCACCTCGATGGCGGCGAGCAGCCGGTCGGCCTCCTCGGCGTCCACCCGCTCGGCGGGCTCCTTGCGCAGCAGGCCCTTCAGGACCGGATGCATGATCGGCGGGATGCGCCGGTAGTCGGGCTCCTCGTTGAGCAACGCGTTGAGGGTCGCCATGGCCTCGCCGCGGTCGAAGGGCGAGCGGCCCACCATGGAGGCGAACAGCGTCGCGCCGAGCGACCACAGGTCGGAGGGCGGCCCGGCCTCGTCCGCGCGCACCCGTTCGGGGGCGAGGAAGCTGGGCGAGCCGGTCACCATGCCGGTCCTGGTCAGCGAGGCGTCGCCCTCGACCGTGGCGATGCCGAAGTCCATCAGCACCACGCGGCCGTCGTCGGCGATCAGGATGTTGGCGGGCTTGACGTCCCTGTGCAGGATCCCGGCCTCGTGGGCGGCCTTGAGCGCCGACAGCACCTGGCGGCCCACGTCGGCCGCCTGCCGTACGGGCAGGGCTCCGGACGTGGCCACGACCTCTTCCAGCGAGGGGTGCGCGACCAGCTCCATGACGATCCAGGGCCGCCCGCCCTCCTCGACCACGTCGTAGACCGCGACCACGGAGGGGTGGTTGAGCTTGGCCGCCGTACGGGCCTCGCGGGCGGTGCGCATGAGGTGGCGCTCCTGCTCGCCCGGCGACAGCCCCTCGGGCAGCAGCACTTCCTTGATGGCCACCTGCCGGTTGAGCAGCGTGTCGTAGCCCTCCCAGACGACGCCCATACCCCCGCGGCCCAGTTCGCGCAGTAACTGGTAGCGCCTGGCGACTAGCTGGTTGCTCTCCGAAACCATGTCCTACCCCTGTAGCGGCGCGAGCGCCTGCTGCAGACAGCCGCTGGACGCCGGCGATCTGTAGACCACCCGAACAGTGGGCAAGTTTCCCATACCTCCCACGAGTTCGCGGGGAGGACGCAGGAAAGGCCGCTTGCCACGACTCGCCGAAGGTTGTTCTACTGGGGCAGGTTCTGAGCCCCCTTGTGACGCTGTCGAGGAGATGTCCATGTCGAAGGGTAGTGGCGGTCCGCTGGCCGGAGTGCGCGTTCTGGAGCTCGCGGGGCTGGCCCCGGGGCCGTTCGCCGGGATGATGCTGGCCGACCACGGCGCCGAGGTGTTGCGGGTCGACCGGGTGAAGGCGGTGTCCGACAGACCCCGCACGGACGTCATGGACCGCGGCAAGCGGACGATCGGCCTGGACCTGAAGTCGCCCGAGGGCGTGGCCGCCTTCAAGGAGCTGGCCCGCAACGCCGACGTGGTGATCGAGGTGTTCCGCCCCGGCGTCGCCGAACGGCTCGGCATAGGCCCCGCCGACCTGCACGCGGTGAACGAGCGGCTGATCTACGGCCGGATGACCGGCTGGGGCCAGGACGGCCCGCTCGCGCCCACCGCCGGCCACGACATCGACTACATCGCGATCTCCGGCGTGCTGTCGATGCTCGGCCGCGAGGACGACCGGCCGACCCCGCCGATCAACATCCTCGGCGACTTCGCCGGCGGCGGCCTCATGCTGGCCTACGGCGTGCTGCTGGCCCTGTTCGAGCGCGAGCGCACCGGGAAGGGCCGCGTGATCGACGCCGCCATGGTGGACGGCGCCGCCGTGCTCTTCTCGATGTTCTACCAGGCCGCGCAGAGCGGCTTCTGGGGCCCGCGCGGCACCAACCTGCTCGACACCGGCGCCCCCCAGTACGACACCTACGAGACCGCCGACGGCGGCCACCTGGCGGTCGGCTCGCTCGAACCGCAGTTCTGGGACGCCATGGTGAACCTGATGGGCCTGACCGGCCTGCCCGACAGGAACGACAGGACGCAGTGGCCCGCCCTCAAGGCCCGGCTGGCCGAGGAGTTCGCCAAGCGCACCCGTGCCGAGTGGGAGGCCCTGTTCGAGGGGTCGGACGCCTGCGTCTCCCCCGTCCTGTCCATGGCCGAGGCCGCGCGGCACCCGCACAACGTCGCCCGGGGGACGTTCACCGAGGTCGGCGGCGCGACCCAGCCGATGCCCGCGCCGCGCCTGCTCGGCACGCCGGCCCCGGACCTGTCGCCGGCCACGCGCCTCGCGGACCTGTCCGCCTGGGGGTTGTCGGCGGAGGAGGCGGACAAGCTGCGCGAGCAGGGCGTCCTGGCCTGAGACGGCATTCCCGGGCGTGCGTTCGGTCAGGGGCGTGACGGCGTTCTCTGGGCGTTCCTGGGCCCTCGTCAGGGGTGTGACGGCGTCGCCGGGCGTGTGTGGGCCGTGTAGTCCTTGAGGGTGATCGAGTCGTGCAGGCGCACTCCCTTGCTGCTGATCTTGGTCGCGGCCCTGGTGAGGGCGACCGGCACGTGGTTGACCAGCCGGATGCCCTGGGTGAGCGCCCACAGGTCGAACCGGCTCCCCGGCACGATGCCCCTGGCCGCACGGCGGGCGAACGAGCGGCTGCGGCGCACGTAATCGCCCATCTCGGCCTCATAGGCGGGGTAGGCGGTCCGGTGGTCGCCGCCGTGCGCGGCCAGCTCGCCCGCCAGCACGTACGCCCCCACCACCGCCAGGCTCGTGCTGCCGCCCACGGCCGGGCCCGGGCAGTAACCGGCGTCCCCGGCCAGCGTCACCCGGCCACGCGACCAGGAGTCGAGCCTGAGCTGGGTGATGGAGTCGAAGTAGAAGGCGGGCGTGCGGTCCAGCTCGTCCAGGATTCTGGGGACCTGCCAGCCCAGGCCGCCGAACCGCTCGCGCAGCAGTTCCTTCTGACGGGCCACGTCCCGGTGGTGGTAGTCGAGCGGCTCCGGCGTCCTGAACAGGAAGCCGGCCCGCGCGTCGTCCATGTGCGCGGCGCTGTACACGGCGGCCATCCAGCCCTCGCCCGCCATGGCCTCCATCCGGCCGTCCAGGTCCAGGAAGTTGGGGACGGAGGCGACGGCGAGGTAGGCGCCGATCCAGGAGGTGAAGCGCTCCTCGGGGCCGAAGGTCAGGCGGCGCACGTTGGAGTGCAGCCCGTCGGCGCCGATCACCAGGTCGAAGCGCTCCTGCCGGCCACTGTCGAAGCACACCTCGCCGTCCTCGGAGATCGAGGCGATGGAGTCGCCGAAGACGTAGGCGGCGTCGTGGCGGGTCGCCTCATGGAGGACCTCGCTCAGGTCGTCGCGCATGATCTCGACGTGCCGGTCGGAGACGGCCGTGAGGACGCGGCGCAGCTCCAGTTCCACGGGCCGCGCCCGGCCCTCCCGGTGGACCCTGAGCCAGTCGGTGCCGGTCTTCTTCGCCATGATCGGCCTCAGGACGCCCATTTTCTCGACGATGTCCATGGCCGGTTTGAACAGGTCGACCGCGTGGCCGCCCGACTTCCTGAGCGCCGGGGCGCGTTCGACGACCGTGACCTCGAAGCCGTACCTGGCCAGCCAGTACGCCAGCACCGGCCCGGTGACGCTGGCTCCCGAGACGAGGACCTTCATGGCCGCTCTCCTTACTTAACGGTTGGTAAGTCCACGCTAGCACGCGCCCTTACTTAACGGTAGGTAAGGGATAAACTTCTGCCATGCCCAGTGACACCAAGTCCCGCATCCAGGCGGTGGCCCGCGAGCTGTTCGCCGAGCAGGGCGTGCAGAACACCAGCCTGCGCCAGATCTCCGACCGGCTGGGCATCACCAAGCCCGCGCTCTACTACCACTTCGCCTCGCGCGACGACCTGGTGCGCAGCATCGTGCAGCCGCTGGTGGAGGACTTCGAGCGCTTCACCGCCAGGCGGCAGCCCGGCGACCCGCGCGCGCTGCTCGACGACTACTTCGAGCTCATGTGGCGCCACCGCGACGTGACCGGGATGATGGTGCGCGACATCTCGATCCTGTCCTACCTCGATCTCGGTCAGCGCATGTTCGAATGGCGGCGCGAGCTGATCGCCCTGCTGCTCGGGCCCGACCTCACGCAGGCCCAGCAGATCCGGGCCACGGTGGCGCTCGGCGGCATGGCCGACTGCACGGTCGAATACGCCGGCCTCCCGTTGGAGGACGTCAAACCGACGGCCGTCGCAGCGGCAGCCGACGCCCTCGGCCTCTGACCCGGCCGACCACGCGAACCTCGCCCCCTCATCCCCTCGCCAAGCGACCTGAACGGCCGCGCCCTCAGGGTGCGGCCTGGACGGCCGCGTGGAGGTCGGCGCCTTCGGGGGTGACCTAGACGGTCGGCGCCCTCGGGGTGTGACCTAGACGGCCACGTAGAGGTCGGCGCCCTCGGGGTGGTGGACCTCCAGGTCCGTGGTGAAGGCGCGGGAGGGCTGGCCGCCCGACTCGGTGAACTGCCACACCTGCTGCCACGCCTCGATCAGCGCCTGCGGCATCGGCCCGCGGGCCTGCAGCCGCAGCGACTTGGCGATCGGCACGCGCACCGCCACCATGCCCTCGGGCAGCCGCGGCACCGTGCGCACGCCGATTCCGACGATCTGCGTATAAGCGCCGGTGTGGTCGCTCTCGTAGTCGGTGAGCACCGCGTAGAGGTTCTCGTCGACACGGCCCGGCACGTGCGCGAAGGCCCCCGGCGCGCCCGCCCGCTGCCACAACGCGGGCAGCGTCGCCCGCGCCGGATCCGCCTCGTCGGCGTTCGTCGTGCGTACGGCGAAGCCCACCACGGTCAGCTCGGCCCGTTCGACGATATCCACGACTTCCCTCCCCCAAATGTGTCCCCGGCCGATCATAAGCCCCGGAGAAAGGGGGAAACCCCTTGTTGAACCTGTCACCCCATAAGATGGATGAACGTGAAGTTTCTCAATGACCAAGAGCCTCGTTACGATTTGACTTACAGCGACGTGTTCATGGTGCCGTCGCGCTCCTCGGTCGGATCGCGGCTCGCGGTCGACCTCTCCACGAACGACGGCACGGGCACCACCATCCCCCTCGTCGTCGCCAACATGACCGCGGTCGCCGGCCGCCGCATGGCCGAGACCGTGGCCCGCCGCGGCGGGATCACCGTGATCCCCCAGGACATCCCCCTCGACGTCGTCGCCGAGGTGGTCGACTGGGTCAAGAAGCGCGACCTGGTCCACGACACCCCGCTCACCCTCACCCCGCACGACACCGTGGGCGAGGCGCTGCAACTGCTGCCCAAGCGCGCCCACAACGCGGTCATCGTCGTCGACTGGGACAACCGTCCCGTCGGCGTGGTGACCGAGGCCGACTGCCAGGGCGTGGACATGTACACGCAGCTGTCCGAGGTCATGTCGAGCGAGCTGCTGACGCTGCCCGCCGGGCTCGACCCGCGCGCCGCCTTCGACCGCCTGCACGGGGGACGTCACCGCCTCGCGCCCATCGTGGACGAGGACGGCCGGCTGGTCGGCATCCTCACCCGTACGGGCGCGCTGCGCGCCACGCTCTACCAGCCCGCACTCGACGCCCAGGGCCGCCTGCGCATCGCCGCGGCCGTCGGCGTGAACGGCGACGTCGCCGCCAAGGCCAAGGAACTGCTGGAGGCCGGGGCCGACTGCCTGGTCGTGGACACCGCCCACGGCCACCAGGAGAAGATGATCGCCGCCCTGCGCGCGGTACGGGCGCTCGACCCCGGCGTACCGGTCGCGGCGGGCAACGTGGTGACCGCCGAGGGCGTGCGCGACCTGGTCGAGGCGGGGGCCGACATCCTCAAGGTCGGCGTGGGGCCGGGTGCCATGTGCACCACGCGGATGATGACCGGCGTCGGGCGTCCGCAGTTCTCGGCGGTGCTCGAATGCTCGGCCGAGGCCCGCCGTCTCGGCAGGCACGTCTGGGCGGACGGCGGCGTCCGGCACCCTCGGGACGTGGCGCTCGCGCTGGCCGCCGGGGCGTCCAACGTGATGATCGGCTCGTGGTTCGCCGGCACGTACGAGTCGCCCGGCGACGCCCGTACCGACGCCGACGGGCGCAAGTACAAGGAGAACTTCGGCATGGCCTCCTCGCGGGCCGTACGGCTCAGGACCGCCGAGGACTCCGCCTACGACCGGGCCAGGAAGGCGCTGTTCGAGGAGGGCATCTCGACCTCGCGCATGTACCTCGACCCCAAGCGGCCCAGCGTGGAGGACCAGATCGACGGGATCGTCGCGGGCCTGCGGTCGTCGTGCACGTACGCGGGCGCGGCGAACCTGGAGGAGTTCCACCGCCAGGCCGTCGTCGGCATCCAGAGCTCGTCGGGCTACGCGGAAGGCATGCCTCTGCACCAAAGCTGGTGACCCACCCGGCACCGTCCGTTGGTGCGCTGGGTTCGCCGTGCTCGGGCGCGGCCTACCGGGGCCAGGCGCGGTCGCAGGCGGCGAACGTCTCGGCGATCGCCGGCCCGATGCCCCGGGCCGCGCCGGTGACCACGGCGACGCGCCCGGTGACCAGCACGGCGCCGGGAGAAAGGGCGGCCATGAACGACGACGATATCCCGACGGCATAGAGTCGTCGGGTTATTGTCATCGTCAACAGGAGCACATTCGTGGCACTCGAGAAGCCTGAGATCGACTTCCCCGAGGGCAACCCGCCCGCCGATCTGGAGATCGTCGACCTCGTCGAAGGCACTGGCCCCGAGGCCAAGCCGGGCCACAACGTCAGCGTCCACTACGTGGGTGTCTCGTTCTCGTCCGGAGAGGAGTTCGACGCGTCGTGGAACCGCGGCCAGGCGTTCGAGTTCCCGCTCGGGGGCGGCCGCGTCATCGCGGGCTGGGACCGCGGGGTCGCCGGGATGAAGGTCGGCGGCCGTCGCAAGCTCGTCATCCCGCCGCACCTCGGCTACGGTGACCGCGGCGCGCCGCCGCGCATCAAGGGCGGCGAGACGCTGATCTTCGTGGTCGACCTGCTCGGCGTCAGCTAGACCGGGAACGGGCGGGCCGCCGACAGCGGCCCGCCCGGCTTCCTGAGTCTCCCTGCTTCCGCGGCTTCCCCCGCTTTGGCAAAACCCGGGACAAATCGGGTGGGGAAATGTCGGCGTGGTGAGGCACGATAGCGGTGTGCTTCTGATCGACGTGGTCCGTACCTCCGACGCGGTGACGCGCACCTCCGCACGGCTGGGCAAGGTCGGCCATCTGGCCGAGCTGCTCGCCCGGGTCGGCCCGGACGAGGCGGAGATCGCCATCGCCTACCTGTCGGGCGATCTGCCGCAGCGCCAGGTGGGCGTGGGCTGGCGCTCGCTGGAGGACGTCCCGCAGCCCAAACTGGCGGCCACCGCCACCCTGACGGCCGTCGACGCGCTGCTGACCCGCATCAAGGCCATCTCCGGCCCCGGCTCGCAGGCGGCGCGCAGGGCGCTGGTCGCCGAGCTGTTCGCGGGGCTGACCAGCCAGGAGCAGCAGTTCATGCGCAGGCTGCTCAACGGCGAACTGCGTCAGGGCGCCCTCGACGGCGTGATGATCGAAGCGCTGGCCAAGGCGTCCGGTGCGCCGTCGGCCGACGTGCGGCGCGCGCTCACCTTGCGCGGCTGGCTGCCCGCCGTGGGCGCGGCGGCGCTGACGGGCGGCGTGACGGCGTTGCACGCGTTCAAGCTGGAGGTGGGCCGGCCGGTCTCCCCCATGCTCGCGGGCAGTGCCCCCAACGTGGCCGCCGCGCTGGAGAAGGCGGGCACGCCCGCGTCCCTGGAGTGGAAGCTCGACGGCGTGCGCGTGCAGGCCCACCGCTCGGGCGCGGAGGTGCGGGTCTTCACCCGCACGCTCGACGACATCACCGCGCAGGTACCCGAGCTGGTCGAGGCGGTGCTCGGGCTCGACTGCGCCGACCTGGTGCTCGACGGCGAGGTTCTCGCGCTGCGGCCGGACGGGCGTCCCCACCCGTTCCAGGTGACCGCGAGCCGCGTCTCCAGCAAGACCGACGTCGCCAGGCTGCGCGAGCAGACCCCGCTCAGCGTGTTCTTCTTCGACGCGCTGCGCGCCGACGGCGCCGACCTGCTCGACCTGCCGTACTCGCAGCGCCAGGAGGCCCTGGCCCGCGCCGTCCCGCCCGGCCTGCTGACGCCGCGGCTGATCACCGCCGACGTGGCGGAGGCGGAGAAGTTCTTCACGGACGTGGTCAAGGCGGGCCACGAGGGCCTGGTGGTGAAATCCCTGTCCGCTCCCTACGCCGCCGGCCGGCGTGGCGCGGGCTGGGTCAAGGTGAAGCCCCGGCACACCCTCGACCTGGTGGTCCTGGCGGCCGAGTGGGGTCATGGCCGGCGCCAGGGCAAGCTGTCGAACCTCCACCTGGGCGCGCGCGACCCCGAGGGCGGGTTCGTCATGCTCGGCAAGACGTTCAAGGGGCTCACCGACGAGCTGCTGGCCTGGCAGACCGAGCGGTTCCTCGAACTCGCCGACGGCCCCACCGACGAATGGGCGGTCAAGCTCCGGCCCGAGCTGGTCGTGGAGATCGCCTTCGACGGCGTGCAGCGCTCGCCGCGCTACCCCGGGGGGATGGCGCTGCGCTTCGCCCGGGTGCTGCGCTATCGGCCGGACAAGCGCGCCGAGGACGCCGACACCGTGGACACCGTCCGCTCCCTGATGTTCTGAGACCGATCCTCCCGTTCACGCTCCCCGGACCGGCTGGACGTCCAGAGCGAGGGTTGCCCCGTGAATCTCCCGCTTACGGCTTGAGGCCGGAATCTCCTGTCCCGTGGTCTTTGGCGAGTTCTGCCGTTCTCCAGAAACCCCAAGATCCTCGGCGTACGCTCGGCGTTCTGGGCCTCTTGCGCCCTTAAGAGAGATATGTCACTGTATGTCGCATTAAGTTGTCTTTACCTGCTGTTTGTCGCATATGTTCTTCCTCGCCCGCCGGATCCCCATCCCTTGCGGGCGGACAGGCCGTCACGCGCCTCCACACCCCCATGACCTGGCCTTTCCCTTTCATGTCCCCTAGCTAGGACCGTGGTTTACCTTGGGCCAGCACTCCCACAAATCGTCCCCCAACGACCGCAAGCTCTCCCCGGGCAAGCGTCGCTGGACCGCCATCGCCGCAGGCGCCGCCGTCGTGGCCGCCGCCTCGACCACCGCCTGGGCCGCCGTCGGCAACGACGCCCCCGCCACCACCACCGCCAAGGACGCCGCCACCGCGGCCACCTCGGCCCGCACCGCCAACCCGCCGGGCGCGGCCCAGGTCTCCCAGGCCAAGCCCATCACCCCGGCTCCCAGCACTTCGAGCCCCAGCGCCTCGACCGCCACCGCTTCGAGCCCCGACGCCTCGACCGCCACCTCTTCGGAGCCCGGCGCGAAGACCGTCCCGGACAGTCCGCACGGCGACGCCCCCGCGCCCAAAGCGCCCGCCGCCGCACAGCCCGCGGCCACCGAGACGCCGGCGTCCGAGACGGCCAAGACCGTCAAGCCGGTCAAGCTCAGGACGACGAAGCCGAAGGTCCGCGTCCTGTCCTCCGGGACCTGTGGCGCCTCGTACTACGGCGAGCCCCAGATGACGGCCAGCGGCGAACGCTTCAACCCCTCCGCCATGACCGCCGCCCACAAGTCCCTTCCCCTGGGCAGCCGCGTCCGCGTCACCAACCCGCGCAACGGCTCGTCGGTCACCGTGCGCATCAACGACCGCGGCCCGTACGTGGGCGGCCGGTGTCTCGACCTCTCCACGGCCGCGTTCGACGCGATCGGCAGTCTGAGCTCGGGCGTGATGACCGTCCGCTACGAAGTCCTGGCCCGCTGACCGCCCCTCCGGCCCCGTCTCGGCCCCGCCCCCGCCTGTTCACCATCCGGGGGCGGGCCGGGCCCTCCCCCAACACCACCCACCACGAATCCCCCGACAACCCCGCAGCTCCTCCGGCCCCCGCCCACCCGCGCCCCGGGCATTCCCACCAACGCCCCGAGCATCCCCCGCCCGAGCCCCGGCACATCCCCCGGCCTGAGCCCTTTCCCCTGCGGGCAGCGGGTGCGGCTATTTGACCAGCCGGACCGTCAGCGGGTAGCGGAAGGCGCTCTCCGACAGGGCGGAGATGCCGCCGACGATGCCCAGGACGACGGCGGCGACCCAGATCACCGGCAGAAGCACGATGCCGATGACGGTGAAGGGCAGGATGAACGTCGCCCCCACCACGGTGAGCTGGAAGTTCAGGGCCTCAAGTGCCTGCCGTCGCAGGTACGGCGACGTCTTGGCCGCGGTGAGCAGCAGGATCAACGGGCCGACGACCGGGATCCCGACGGCAATCAGCAGGTGGCCGAACGCGGCCTGGAGGCGTTCGTTGCTCTCCGAGGCCCGCACCGGACGGACCGGCTGCGGCATCGGCGGCGCGAAGCCGGGCACCGCCGTCCTCCCGTACAGCTCGTTCATGATGGGCATCAGGTCACCGTGGGTACGGGCGGTCATCGCGCGCCCCAGCCGGTCGTCGAACTCCAGCTTGTCGAACCGGCCCTCCGCGTAGGCGGCCTTGACGTGCTCGACGACGTGCTCTCGGTCCAGGTCGGTGACGCGCAGATGAGCTGGCGGCACCTGTCCCGGCCCCGGGGTCTTGGGTACCCCAGCCATGATGGTCATGCCTCTCCTTGGAATCGGCGGTCAACCTTCATACTGCGTCCTCGGAGCCGGACGTGCCATCGGGAGAAACCCGGAGCTGTCCCCGAGATCATCCCCGACGCCGGAGCTCCAGACGGTATAAAAAGGATTCATGAGATGGCGAGACCGCTACGGTATCCGTCGGCTGCGCGGCCAGAAGATCGCGCGGTTCGACCGCGAGGCGACCGATGCCGACATCGAAGCGCTCATCGCCTTCGCACGTTCGCGGCGTGGCGTCGAGTTCTACGTCGAGCCGGAGACGTTCGCCACCGACACGACCGCTGTGGCGGTGGCTGACGACGGCGAGTGGACCAGGCGGAGGGTCGGGTCGCCCGCCGTGATCCACAAGGTCGCCCGAGATCTGGCGTTACCGGTGTACGACGTGCAGCTGACGGGCTATCCCCCTCGGATGCGGGCGTACAACGAGCGCCGCCGCCGTGAAGAAGGCAGCCTGTAGTTCTGGTGGAAAGGGCGCTGGTCGATGTGACCGGCGCCCTTTCTTCATGCGCTCCCACCCGGCCCCCGGTGCCGGACGGGCCCGTGCGGGGACGGGTCGTCGTCGAGCAGGCCGAGCATGGGGACCAGCCAGCCGCCGTTGGCCGGGCCCATGGCGGTGTCGAGCTCGGCGGGGGTGGGGAGGCGGTCTCGGACGATGGCGGGTGAGAGCAGGCTCTGCAGGGCGTGCATCAGGAGGTTGGCCATCGAGTAGTGGGGGTCGGTGGTGAGCGCGCGTTCGAGGGCGATGGTGGCGAGGATGTTGTCGCCCGTGCGCCAGGCGGCCATGGCCAGCAGGGAGGCGGCCGGTGGGACGAAGCGGGGCTCCAGGCGGCGCGTGAGGTCTTTCCACAGGGGCAGGTGGGCGTCCCGCATCGTGGTCCAGGCTTCGTCGCGGACTCTGATCACGCTCAGGGCCAGGCCCAGCCGGGCGGCTTCGACGTCGTCGAGGCGGACGCTGGCGGAGTGGGCGGTCAGGCTCGCGCGGACTTCGGTGAGCGCGTCGGCGACGTAGCTCCGGGCGAAGGTGTCCAGGTCGGGGGCTGCTGTCAGGCGGGCTCGCACCTCGGCCACGGCGGCCGCGGTGGCCCGGCGCATCGCCATGCGGACCGGGCCCGTTGCCGGGGCGATCGTGCGTTCCAAGCTGCGGCGGTCGGGAAGGGCGACCATGCCGCGCACCGTCGCCTCGGCGGCGATCTGGCTGGTGGTCGGGTCGTAGGGGGTGCCCTCGGGCGGGCAGCAACGGGGAAGCTCGCAGACGTAGGACCAGTAGCGCCCTTCATGGGCGCGGATCGCGTCGCCCACGTGGATCTCCGACGCGGCGGCCACGAGCCTGGCCTCGTCGACGGCCGGGGTCACCGTCTCGCCTCCGCCGTAGCCGACGACGACCATCTTGGTGATGCCTTCGCGGGCGAAGAGCTCGGTGAGGGGGGCGAGGGTGCCCCGGGGGAACGGGAGGCTCCACCTCGCGGCCACCTTGGCCTGGCCGTGGTGGAGGCCGATCACGACCAGGCTGTCATGGGGGTGGAAGCCGACCAGGTAGGGGACTGCGGCCAGGATGTCGGCCGGGCTGGTCAGGGTGAGGCAGGGGGCCGGGGCGTTGGTCGTCATGAGCGCCAGGGTGCCGGGAAGGCCCGACCCGAGAACGCCCGAGCGCCGTTCTGTGGACGAGAAGCGCCCCGCCACCCGCCCTGTGGAAAACCGGGTGGGGCGTCGTCGGGGTCAGGGGGACGGTGGGGTCAGGGGGGTTGGGGCTGGGGTGGGGGGTGGGGTGGGGGCGATGCGGGCGCGTACGAGGAGCGCGGCGCCCGCCACCGCCGCCGGCATCATCACGACCGCCACCAGCGGCACCAGGAACAGCAGGAAGCCGACCACCCCGAACCCCAGCGTGGTCGCCATGTTCCGGCGCAGCAGCGCGAAGCGTTCCTTCCTGGACACCCCCCGGCGTTCGAGGGCCAGCGTGGTGAGCTCGACCGTCAGGAAGAACCCGGAGACGAAGGCCCCCACCACGGGCACCACCGTCTGGCCGATCACCGGCACGAACCCCAGGAAGAACAGCGGCACGGTGAGGAGCAGCACGTAGAACAGGGTGATCAGGCTGTCCCGGATCGAACGGGGCAGCGTACGCCACCACGGCTGCTCCACCGCCCCGGGCAGCGGATCGGCCTCGGCCGAGAGCCGTTCGTAGAACGGCTCTCCGATCGCCAGCGTCAGCGCCGCGAACGTCAGCACCGCCAGCGCCAGCCCGCCGAGGAAGATCGCGATGCCCACCAGCGTGCGGAACAGGTCGACCCAGCTCCACGAGTCGGCGAACGGGGTGAAGAACTCGGCCAGGTCGCGGGCGTGGGTGCCGAGCAGGATCAGCGCCACCACGTAGACGGCGAACGCGATCACCGCCGGGATCAGCCCGAACAGCCACCACCGGCCGTGCCGCGACACCCATCCGAGACCCTGGAAGAAGAAGCCGACACCGGCCGCGAAGTCGCGCAGAGATCGCATGCCCGGCAGGCTAGCGCCAGAACGACGTGACCGCGTAACCCAGTTCGTCGAACAGCTCGCGCAGCAGCGGCAGGGACACCCCGAGCACGTTGCCGTGGTCGCCCTCGATGCCCTCGACGAACCAGCCGCCGCGCCCCTCGATGCTGAACCCGCCGGCCAGGCCGAGCGGCTCGCCGGTGGCGACGTAGGCGGCGATCTCGTCCTCGGAGGGCTGGCCGAAGCGCACCACGGTGCTGGCCACCTGGGCGGCCTGCCGCCCCGCCGGCACGTCGATCACGCAGTGGCCGGTCACCAGGCGGCCGGTGCGCCCGCGCATGATGCGCCACCGCTCGACGGCCTCCTCGGCGGTGCCCGGCTTGCCGTAGGGACGGCCGTCGAGTTCGAGGATCGAGTCGCAGCCGATGACCAGACCCTCCTCCAGCCCGCTCGCGACCGCCTCCGCCTTGGCCCTGGCCAGGACGAGGCTGAGCGCCGCCGGCGAGTGCGCGGTGTAGGCGTCCTCGTCGACGCCGGAGACGATGACCTTGGGGTCGAGGCCGGCGTTGCGCAGCACGGTGAGGCGGGTGGGAGAGGCAGAGGCCAGAACGATCACCGTCCCAGCTTACCGAAGGCCCGCGCGGTCACCAGTCGTGGTTGGGGGTCCCTCTGGCGGGCTGCCGGTCGGCCGGGTCGTACGGGCCGCCCTGGGCCGGGACGGCGCCGCCGAAGATGCCGCTGAGCAGGCCGTCGAGCAGGTGGCCGAGGCCGCCGGGCAGCGAGGCGTGCTCCTGGCGCAGTTCGGCGGCGAGGGCGGAGGCGTCCATGTTCGCCTTGGCGGCGCGGTTGGCCAGCAGGGACATGACCATGGGGGCGACGAGGGGAAGCAGTCTCATGATGGTGCCGGAGCTGACGCAGGCCAGTTGCGAGAGCCCGGCGGCGGCCCGTTCGGTGCCCTGGCCGCCGAGGACGTGGCCGAGGATGCTGTGGCCGTCGCGGGTCAGCGAGGCCACGTCGCCGTTGAAGGGGTCGGTGTCGACGTGGTCTTCGAGGGCGCCGCGCAGGGCCTCCGCGCCGTCGGGGTGTTCGGCGTTGCGGGCCATGCCGCCGAGGACCGTGCCGGCCACGGCCTCGACGACCTTGCGCGCCGTGGCCGTGTCGGTGCCGAGCATCCCGGCGATCTGGTCCACCCCTGAGTCGCCGAGCTGGGCGAGAAGCTCGTCATTCAGTGTCAAGACGGTCCCCCGATCTGAGTCGCGGGAGACGTTCCCCGGCCGTGATCGAGCCAAGGCCGGGGTTCCCCTAAGTCTCGGGAAAGGTGGGTTTCCCGGGGTTCAGTCGAGGGCGGGCTGCTTGCTGCCGCTGGCCAGACCGGCGGCGGCGTACGCGCTCACCTCGTCGAGCGTCTCGTGTTCGAGCAGGGCCGCGACGATGCCGTCGAGCCGTTCCCGGTTCTCGGTGAGCACCTGGACGGCGCGTTCGTAGCACTCGTCCACGATGCGCCGCGCCTCCTCGTCCACCGTGGCGAGGGTGGCCGGCGACGCCTGCGGCGCGGAGCCGTCGTTGGGCAGGATGGTCAGCGGGCCGACCTTCTCCGACATGCCCCATCGGCCCACCATGCCGCGCGCGATCATGGTGACCTGTTCGAGGTCGTTCTCGGCGCCGGTGGTGATGACGCCGTAGACCACCTGCTCGGCCGCCATGCCGCCGAGCGCGCCGGTGATGCGGCCGCGCAGGTACTGCTCGTCGTAGGCGTAGCGGTCGGTGTCGGGGGTGGACAGCGTGACGCCGAGCGCCCGGCCGCGCGGGATGATCGAGATCTTCCTGACCGGGTCGGCGCCGGGCTGGAGCATGCCGAGCAGGGCGTGTCCGGCCTCGTGGAAGGCGGTGCGGGTGCGCTCCTCCTCCGGCATCACGATGCTGCGGGCCGCGCCGAGCTGAAGCTTCTCCAGCGCGTCCGCAAAGTCGGACATGTCGACCTTCTCCTTGCCGCGCTTGGCGGCGAGGAGTGCGCCCTCGTTGACCAGGTTGGCCAGGTCGGCGCCGGTCATGCCGGGGGTGGTCTTGGCGATGCGGTCGAGGCTGACCTCGCCGTCGAGCGGCACGCCGCGCGAGTGCACCTCCAGGATCGCCGTACGTCCGGCCGCGTCGGGCAGGCCCACCTGCACCGTACGGTCGAAGCGCCCGGGACGCAGCAGCGCCGGGTCGAGGATCTCGGGCCGGTTGGTGGCCCCGATGACGATCACGCCTTCGGCGCCGGAGAAGCCGTCCATCTCGGTGAGGATCTGGTTCAGCGTCTGCTCGCGCTCGTCGTGGCCGCCGATGCCGCCCGCGCCGCCGCGGGCCCGTCCGATGGCGTCGATCTCGTCGATGAACACGATCGAGGGAGCGACCTTGCGGGCCTCCTCGAACAGGTCGCGGACGCGCGAGGCGCCCACGCCGACGATCATCTCGATGAACTCGGAGGCGCTGGCCGAGAAGTACGGCACCTTCGCCTCGCCCGCCACGGCCCTGGCCAGCAGCGTCTTGCCGGTGCCGGGAGGGCCGGCCAGCAGCACGCCCTTGGGCAGCTTGGCGCCCAGCCTGCGGTACTTGCCGGGGTCCTTCAGGTAGTCGACGACCTCGACGAGCTCGTTCTCCACCTCGTCGATGCCGGCGACGTCGTCGAACGTGACGCGCACCTTGCCGGCCTCGACCGGCTTGGCGGCCTTGGACTTGCCGAGCCCGCTCAGGCCACCGCCCATCATGCTCGCGCCGCGGCGCATGACCCAGATCCACAGGCCGGCCAGCAGCAGCACGGGCAGCAGCGACAGCAGCAGGTTGGAGAAGAAGCCCCGGGTCAGCGGCTTGGAGGTGGTCTCCACCTGGGCCGACTTGAGCTGCTGGTCGAGCTGGTCGGTGTTGGCGAAGGCGGGGATCTCGGTCTGGAACTTGGTGTAGGACTCGCTGCTCTCGGGGTTCTTGGCCGAGCTCCTCAGGTCGCCCTCGACCGACAGCCCCTGGGCGTAGATGTCCTTGACGTTCTTGGCGTCGACCTGCTTGGTGAACTCGGTGTACGAGATCGTCTCGACCGAGTTGCTGTCCACGAAGGACGACACGACGAAGAAGCCCGCGTACACCACGAGCAGGGTGACGACGAATCGCCACCAGTTGATCTTGGGCCGCCCGCCAGGCGAACCGGGCAGGCCCTCCGAGCGCCAGGGCGGCTTGACCTTGCCCTTGTTCGGTGCCTGCGGCGGTCCAGAGCGTTCCACGGCGTCACTCCCCCACATCGCCGCATACATGATCTTTCTAGCCTAGAACACGCACTCCCGAGACCACGCGGCCAATATCACGCCAACGCTTTCTCTGCGAGTCAGGCACTGTGACGAACGCAAGTCCTGGCTTGCTCATTCCCCCGTCCATGACTACGACGGCCGCCCTTGACGAATGTTTGCCGTATTTGACGCGATATACGAGCATCCATCCGGTTTTAACCCGTTGCGAGGCGAGCCAGCTGATCTTGGAGCCCCTGGGGTGGTGGTTGAGCGTCCAGCGGGCGGCCAGGAGCGCCGTGTCGCGCGGTGACCTCTGCTCCATGATCGGCAGCGGGCAGGTCACGAGCATGCCGCGCAGCTTGCCGCCGCGCGCCGCCGGCAGCACCTGCTTGCTGGTGAACGGCGCCGCGCCGTGCGTCTTCCACGGCTTGCCCAGCCGGGGCACGGCCAGACCGGTGCGCCTGTCCTTCACCACGCTCTTGGCCGGCCGGGGCAGAGCCATGCGCTTGACGCGGCCGGTCAGCCGGGGCACGCGCGGGTCGGCGTACAGGGCCTGCATGGCGGTGTAACCGGGCGCGAGGGAGGAGCCCGGCGACGGTGTGGGGGTCGGGACGGGGGGCGAGGAAGTGGGGGACGACGTCGGCGTGGGGGTGGCCGACGACGTTGGGGCCGGAGCGGACGAGGCGGGTGCGGCCGGCGGCGCGGTTACCGGCCCCGCCACGACCTCGTCCGGCCCGGACGGGAGCGCCAGGACGATCACCGTGGCGCCGAGCGCCACGGCCGCCACGACGGCGAGCCCCCGATAGATCGACCGCATCCGGACATCGCCGATGCGGGAGCGCCTGGGCGGTGAAACGGGGGTCGCAGGGCGGTCTGTGGTTCTCACTCGTGAACCCTCGGTCTCATCTTCCCCATGGAGCACGACGGGAGCGTACGACATATCCCGCCATTGCGTGTGTGAAGCGACCGAAGTGCAATCATGGCGGGGTGGAACAGGTGGAGCTGCGGTTCGGCGAGGACTCCCGGTTCGCCCAGACGCACACGAACCTCTCGGCGGTCAGGTGGGAGCCGACGGGCCTGTGGGTGGCCGGCGACGAGACCGCCACCGTCGAACGGCTCACCTGGACCGGCGACCACTTCGGCGACGAGCGCTCGTTCGCCCTGGCCGACTACGTCGAGCTGCCGGCCGGGCG
This sequence comes from Nonomuraea sp. NPDC047529, assembly GCF_040642995.1. Classification (NCBI taxonomy): domain Bacteria; kingdom Bacillati; phylum Actinomycetota; class Actinomycetes; order Streptosporangiales; family Streptosporangiaceae; genus Nonomuraea; species Nonomuraea sp. NPDC047529. Next base: position 221,689 of record NZ_JBEYTJ010000009.1, read on the forward strand.
CTTCGACGAGGCCGACATCGAGGGCCTGGCCAGGGCCGACGGCCACCTGTGGGCGGTCGGCTCGCACAGCCTCAAACGCCGCAAGGCCAAGCGGGGCGAGCCGGAGAAGTCGATCAGAAGGCTGGGCACGGTCGTCCGCGAGGAGAACCGGTTCATCCTGGTCCGCCTGCCGCTCGACGAGACCGGCGAACGGCCGCTGCCCGGCGCGATCCTGTCCGGCGGACGCAACGTCGCCGCCATGCTGGCCGACGACCGCCATCTGGCGCCGTTCCTGGCGCTGCCGGGCAAGGACAACGGGCTCGACATCGAGGGCATCGCGGTCGTGGGCGAGCGGGTCTACCTGGGGCTGCGCGGGCCGGTGCTGCGCGGCTGGGCGGTGGTGCTGGAGATCCGGCCCGTGGACGACGGCGGCGGCCGGTTACGGCTCGACGGGCCGTACCGCAAGCACTTCCTCGACCTCGGCGGGCTGGGCGTGCGGGACATGTGCCCGCACGGCGGCGACCTGCTGCTGCTCACCGGCCCCACCATGAGCCTGGACGGCCCCGTTCGGGTCGTGCGCTGGCGGGAACGGCAGGGCGGCGGGCTCGTGCACGCACACGACCTGGAGACCGTCCTGGAGCTGCCCTACGGCGTCGGCGACGACCACCCGGAAGGGCTGGCCGTGCTGCCCGACGGCCGGCTCATGGTCGTCTACGACAGCCCGTCGCCCGCCCGGATCACCCCGGCGGGCGGCGTGCTGGCCGACATCTTCACGATCTAGCGACCCGCCCGAGGAGCCAGGGCGCCTCGGCGACGAACGTGCACGACCCCGGCTCGATCTCGGTGAACCCGGCGTCGCGCACCACGGGCAGCCCGGCGGCCACCTTGGCGTCGAAGTCGTCCCGGTCCGGCGCGGCGCGCACGGAGACCGCCAGGCCGTCCGCCCGCCAGGCGGCCCGCTCGGCCTCGTCGCTGGCCCACCAGGCGAGCTGCGCGGCGTGCCCGGCCTGGGCCATGGCCTTGCCCGCCGACATGGTCAGCCTGGGGTTCTCCCACAGGACCGGCGGGCCGGACGGTTCGCCGGGCTCGGCCGTGTCACTCAGCTCGGTGCCGCCCACCTGAAGCCGGGCCAGATCCTTGGGCCAGGCGTCGAGCGGGATGGGCGGGTGCACCCGCACCTCCGCCGTGCGGTGCTCGATCGTGCGGCCGGGCAGCGCGGCGGCCCTGCGCCACTCGGCGCCCCTGGCGCGGCGCACCACCTTGCGGATCTTGCCGGTGGACTGCCAGGCGTGCAGCTCGGCGGCCCACTCCCCCGGGGCGTCCAGCAGGCTCAGCACGGCCATGGCGGCGGCCTCCAGCGCGTCGGTGCGCTCGGGGGGAGCGGCCCTCTCGATCCTGACCACGAGGGGGAGGACCATCAGTTCGGTCTCGTTCATCACCGTCTAGCATGCCGGATGGCCAGGGACATTCCCGCGGCCAGGAGGCAGAGGGCGCCGGCGGCGTACCAGGCCAGGTCGTAGGCGCCGAGCCGGTCGCGGGTCAGGCCCGCGCCCACGGCGGCGATCGCGGCGCCCACCTGGTGCGAGGCGAACACCCAGCCGAACACGACGGCGCCGTCCTGGCCGTAGATCCGGCGGCACAGGGCGACGGTGGGGGGCACGGTGGCCACCCAGTCCAGGCCGTAGAACACGATGAAGATCAGCATGCTGGGCTCGGTGGTGGCCGCGAACAGGCCGGGCAGCAGCATCAGGGACAGGCCGCGCAGGCCGTAGTAGACGCCGAGCAGCAGCTTGGGGTCGATCTTGTCGCTGAGCCAGCCGGAGGCGACCGTCCCGACGATGTCGAAGACGCCGATGATCGCGAGCAGCCCGGCGGCGACCGGCTCGGCCATGCCGTGGTCGTGCGCGGCGGGGATGAAGTGGGTGCCGACCAGGCCGTTCGTGCTCATGCCGCAGATCGCGAAGCCGCCGGCGAGGAACCAGAAGGCGCGCGTGCGCGCGGCCGAGCGCAGCACCGTCAGCGCCCGCGCCGCCGCGTTCCCGGCGGCCGGCCTCGTCCGTACGGCGTCCGCCTCGGCGCCGAGAGCCGTCGTGCCCACCTCCTCGGGGTGGTCGCGCAGCAGCCACCAGACGAACGGCACCACCGCCAGCGCGGCGGCGGCCACCGTCAGGGACGCGGCCCGCCAGCCTGGCCCCTCGGCGAGCTGGGCCAGCACCGGCAGGAAGATCAGCTGCCCCGTCGCGCCCGCCGCGGTCAGGATGCCGGTGACGAGCCCCCGGTGCCGGACGAACCAGCGGTCGGTCACCGTGGCGGCGAACACCAGCGCCATCGACCCGGTGCCGAGCCCGATGAACACGCCCCAGAACAGCAGCAGGTGCCAGCTCGCCGTCATGATCACGGTGAGCCCGCTGCCGACCGCGACCAGCAGCAGCGCCAGCGACACCACGCGGCGCATGCCGAAGCGGTCCATCAGCGCGGCGGCGAAGGGGGCGGTCATCCCGTAGAGCACCAGGTTGATCGACACGGCGAGCGAGATCGTGCCCGTGCTCCAGCCGAACTCGTCGTGCAGCGGGGTGATCAGCACGCCGGGGGTGGCGCGGAAGCCGGCCGCGCCGAGGATGGCCACGAAGGCCACGGCCGCGACCCACCAGGCGCGGTGGATCCTGGGGGTCCGCGTGGGGGTGGGGGTGGTGCTCAACGTCATGCGCCAATCCTGATTTACAGCCATTCAGTGGCGCGAGTGGCCCGAAAGCCAATATGTGCAAGAATCAGGCCATGGCCCACCGAGTCGCGGTCGTCGTGCTGAACAACTTCGCCCCGCTCGACCTCGGCGTGCCCGGCCAGGTCTTCCAGTCGGCCGAGACGCCGGACGGCGAGAAGCTCTACGAGGTCGTGACCTGCTCCCCCGACCGCGAGCCGGTCCGCTGCACGGCCGGCTACACCGTGCTGCCCGACCACGACCTCGACGTGCTCGACACGGCCGACACGGTGCTGGTCCCTGGCATCCACGGGGGCCGGGCGATGAAGGACGGCACGATCACCGCCACCTTGCGCGCGGCCCTTCAGGACCGCCCGCGCGTCATGTCGATCTGCACGGGCGCGTTCGTCCTGGCGGCGGCGGGCCTGCTGGACGGCCGCCCGGCCACCACGCACTGGCGCGAGGCGGCCCGGTTCGCCACCCTGTTCCCGCTGGTCAAGCTGGACCCCGACGTGCTGTTCGTGGACGACGGCGACGTGCTGACCTCGGCCGGCGTCGCGGCGGGCCTCGACCTGTGCCTGTACGTGATCAAGCGCGACCACGGCGCCGAGGTGGCCAACCGGACCGCCCGCCGCTGCGTGATGCCCCCCTGGCGGGACGGCGGCCAGGCGCAGTACATCGAGCGTCCCCTGCCGCACGACGACGCCGGCGGCACCGCCGCGACCCGCGACTGGATGCTGGCCCACCTCGACGCCCCGCTCGATCTCAACGCGCTGGCCGGCCACGCCAGGATGAGCGTGCGCACCTTCACCAGGCGCTTTCGCGAGGAGACCGGGATGAGCCCGGCCAAATGGCTGACCGGCCACCGCGTCGGCCACGCCAGGCGCCTGCTGGAGACCACCGACCTCGGCGTGGAGGACGTGGCCAGGCGCTCCGGCTTCGGCACGGCGGTCTCGCTCCGCCAGCACCTGCACGCGGCCGTCGGCGTCGCGCCGCTGACCTACCGGCACACCTTCCGCCGCTCCTGAGCCGCTCGCCGGGAAGGCGCGGGACGGCCTACTCGAACAGGTCGGGCTGCTCGCGCACGATCTGGTCGTGCAGCGGCTGGTAGTTGATCCAGCCGACCAGGTCGTTGCCGATCTGCTGGTGGGTGAGGGCGGCGTTGTCGGGCTCGATGGGCACGACCTGCCCGGCGGCCTTGGCGAGGAGCTGCACCTGCGCCGAGCGTTCCATGGTGATGAACCACCAGGCGGCCGCGTCCACCGTGTCGCCGACGGTCAGCAGGCCGTGGTTGCGCAGCACGAGGGCCTTGTTGCCGCCCAGGGTGGCGGCGATGCGCTTGCCCTCCTCCAGGTCGGTGACGACGCCCGTGTAGTCGTCGAACAGCGCGTTGTCCTGGTAGAAGGCGCAGGCGTCCTGGGTGATGGGCTCGATGGTCTGGCCGAGCGCCGACAGGGCGCGGCCGTGGATGGAGTGGCTGTGGGCGGCCGCGACCACGCCGGGACGGGCCTGGTGCACCTGGGAGTGGATGGCGAAGGCGGCCTCGTTGACGTGGTAGCGGCCCTCGACGACCTGGCCCTCGTGGTTGACGAGGATGAGGTCGCTGACCCTGACGTGCTTGAACGACATGCCGAACGGGTTGACCCAGAAGTGGTCGCTCAGCTCGGGGTCGCGGGCGGTGATGTGCCCGGCCACGCCCTCCTCGAACCCGAACCTGCCGAAGATGCGCAGCGCCGCCGCGAGCCGCTCCTTGCGGTGCCGCCGCTCCTCCTCGATCGTCTCGAACGTCGGCGGCAGGCGGAAGATGAGGTTGTCCGGCATGGCTCTCCTCGTGCACAGAATGTTGTTCTGACCGCAGACTAGCGCCTGAACGGCACGCCCGCCGTCCGCGATCTGGCCAGGATCACCAGGGCCTCGCCGAGCAGGCCGACGCCGATCGACAGCGGGATCGACCTGACCTCCTCGTGCATGCCGGCGGCCAGCGCCAGCGCGCCCACGCCGAAGCTGATCGCGAACGTCACGGCCCACACGACCAGCGTCTTCCAGGTGTAGCGCTGCCAGAGCACGCCGTCCTTGGGGAACACCTGCGTGGTGGCCGCCCTGAGTGCGCCGAAGGCCACGCCGATCAGGGCGGTGACCGCCAGCCACGTGACGTCGAGAACGGTCGGGTGCACGTCGAGCAGGCCGTGGAGGCCGATGCCGATGAGGATGACCGGCGGCGCGTACACGTCCTTGGCGATGAGCGGCTGGCCGATCATGCGCCTGGCGACGGCGTAGACGACGAGCGCGGCGATTAGTAGCACGTCCATGCTAAATAAAGTAGCAGGGGCGTGCTATAAAGAACAACATGCCGAAAGTCGTCGATCCCGAGGCCCGCCGCGACGAGGTGGCCGACGCCGTGTTCCGGGTCGTGCGCCGCGCCGGGTTCGAGCAGGCGTCGCTGCGCAACGTGGCGGAGGAGGCCGGGCTGGCCATCGGCTCGGTGCGCCACTACTTCGCCGGGCACACCGAGCTGATGACCTTCGCGATGCGTGCCTCGATCGAGCGGGTCGGCGCGCGCCTGGAGGAACGCGTCGGCCCGCTGCTCGCCGCGCAGGACGGCGAGGAGCGGGCCGAGCGGGTCGAGCTGATGTTGTCGGAGCTGCTGCCGCTGGACGAGCCGCGCCTGGAGGAGGCGGCCGTCTGGCTGGCCTTCACGACGGCCGCGCGCACCCGGCCCGAGCTGCGTCCCCTGGCCCGCGAGGCGTACGACGGCATGCGCCGGCTGGTCGGCCGCATCGTCGAGGGCATCGCCGCGCACGGCGGCCTGGGCGACGTCGAGGTGGAGACCGAACGGCTGTGCGCGCTGATCGACGGGCTCACGGTCGAGGGCGTGCTGCACCCCGAGCGGATGACGCCCGCGCTGATGCGCCGCTGCCTACGCCGTCACCTCGACACCCTTGCCGAACCACGTCTCTAGCGCCCGCGTCAGCGTCTCGTCCGGCGTGCCGGCCCAGGCCACGTAGCCGTCGGGGCGCACCAGCACGGCCTCTGCCGGGCACGACGGCACGGTGACCGTCTCGACCCGCTCGTGGCGTACGCGCAGCTCGCCGGTGCGGTCGAGCAGCAGCGGCCGGGCCCGGGAGGCGGGCTCCGGCGGCAGGTCGGCCAGGAACCGGCCGGCCAGCGGATGCCCGTCGCCGGGCGTCGGGTAGGGCAGGTCGGAGCCCGCCAGGAGCGCGGCGAAGCGCCGCCGGTTGGCGTCGTCGCCCAGCAGCTCGGCGAACAGCTCGCGCAGGGCCGTCACGTCCGGGCCCGGCGCGGCCAGGGCGAGCTGGGCGCTGGAGTGCATGGCCACCCGCTCGGCGGCGGGCCTGCGCTCGGTGTCGTAGGTGTCGAGCAGCCCGGCCGGCGCCCAGCCCTGGAGCTCGGCGGCCAGCTTCCAGGCCAGGTTGGCGGCGTCCTGGAGGCCGAGGTTGAGCCCGGGAGCGCCCATGGCGGAGTGCACGTGGGCGGCGTCGCCCGCCACGAAGACGCGGCCCGCCCGGTAGCGGTCGGCCACCCGGGTCTCGCGGCCGTTCAGGCGCCTGAGCAGGTGGGGGCCCTCGCCGGTGGGCGGGCCGAGCGGGAGGTCGGCCCCGAGCACGCGGGCCAGGCTCGCACGCAGCTCGCCGACGGTCATCGGCTCGTCGTCGCCGGGGATCTCGCCGCCCCACTCCATCGAGGTGACCGAGAGCACGCCCGGCCCCGCGGGCAACATCGCGTACGCGCCGCGCTCGGTCCGGTGCCAGGTGTAGAGCACGAACGTGCCGTGGCCGGGCACGTCCATCTCGACCGTGCCGGGGCTCACGACCGCTCCCGGCACGGTGACGTGGGCCGTACGGCTGACGACGTCGGCCGCGCGCACCCCTGGGAAGCCGATGCCGGACCGCTTCCTGACCAGGCTGTGGGCGCCGTCGCAGCCCACCAGGTAGCGCGTACGCAGCTCGTAGGGGCCTTCGGGGCCCGACACCGAGAGCGTGACGCCCTCGCCGTCCTGCTCGAAACCGGTCAGCTCGTGGCCGCGCCGGATCTCCGTGCCCAGCTCGACGGCCCGCCGTTCGAACAGCTCCTCCAGCTCGGGCTGCCGGACGCCGAGGGCGCGCAGCGGATTGCCGTCGAGCCCGGCCAGGTGGAGCGGCATGGCGCCGAAGACGAACGCGGGCACGGGCGCGGGCGCCGTGGTGAGGCCGCGCTGGTGCAGCAGGCCGACGACCTGGCCGATGATGCCGTTGGCCTTGGGCTGGTCGCTGCGGACGGGCAGGCGTTCGAGCACGACGGACCGCACTCCGGCCAGGCCGAGCTCGCAGGCCAGCATCAGGCCGTTGGGGCCGCCGCCGGCGACGACGACGTCGACGGTCGTGAGCTCTTGTCGGGTCACGAGGTCTCTCCTTCGGGCGAGGGGCAGGGGGCGGGCAGTCCGGCGGCCAGGCAGCCCAGGGCCTCGCGCAGCAGCGGCACCAGCGGGACGGGCGGATCGGAGCGCAGCCAGTGGCCGACGGCGACCTGCACGGCGGCGCTCACCGTGGCCGCCACCAGGTGCGGGTAGAGGTCGCGGCCCGCGTCGGCGCCCGTGCGCTCGGCCACGGCCGCGGCCAGCTCGCCGTCGGCCGCGAACTGGGCCTTGAGCGCCTCGGCGCGCAGCGCGGGCTCGCCGGCCAGCAGGCGGGTGAGGGCCAGCCGGTCGGCGTCGGGCGGCGCGGGGCTGGCCATGGCCTGCTCCCACGGCGCGGCGACCGCCGCGACCAGCGCCTCCCACAGCGGCTCGGCCGCCGGACGGGCGCGCAGCACGGCCACCGTCCGCCGGACGCGGTCGGTGTGGCGGGCGGCGAGGGCCTCGTACTTGCTGGAGAAGTAGTTGTTGAACGTGCGCGGCGACACGCCGACCAGGTCGGCGACGTCCTCCACCCGGACGTTCTCCAGCCCGCGCTCCAACGCCAGCCGGAGCGCCGCGTCCATCAGCGCCTCGCGGGTCGCCTGCTTCTTCCGTTCCCTCAGTCCGCTCACTCTTTCAGAATACGCACTTTTGCGCAGTACGCAATCTTTCCGGATCAGCATTTTTTTGCTAACGGAAAAACGTGCTGGCCGGCGTTAGATTGGAGGCATGTCCACCATCCTGACCATGGAGTTCGCCGGTACGGTCAGGGCCGACCGCTCGGGCCCCGTCGACCGGCTGCGCGACGCCGGCGCGATGACCGAATGGGTCCGCGAGCACGCGGCCGACCTGGGCGTCCCGCCCGACTTCACCGCCACGGAGGAGCTGCGCGAGCAGACCGTACGGCTGCGCCAGGCCGTCAGGGCACTCCTGGCCAGGGCGATCGCCCCCGACCCGCCGAGCGTCGCGGACGCCGGCCGCCTGCCCGGCTTCGCCGAGTCGCTGGCCCTGGTGAACGCGACCGCCCTGGCCGCCCCCACCGCTCCGCAGCTGTCGTGGACCGGCGAGCCGTCGCTGACCCTGGTCCCGGCCGTGAAGGCGAACCCGTCCACGCGCCTGCGGGGGCGGCTGGCCGTCGCGGCCGTCGAGTTCCTGGCCGGGCCCGACCACACCCTGCTGCGCACCTGCGGAGCTCCGCGCTGCGTGCTCTATTTCGTCAAGGAGCACGCGCGCCAGGAGTGGTGCTCGCCGGCCTGCGGCAACCGCGCGCGGGCGGCCCGCCACTACCGGGAGCACAAGAAATAGCCTCATCTAACGCCACTGAGCCGGTTTTGCCGTTATATTGTTTTCTAACGGCAAGACAGCCGCGCAAGCGTTAGACGAGGAGAGTCGTATGTCATTCCAGACCGGGCACGTCGGGCTCAATGTCACCGACCTCGACAGGTCCAAGGAGTTCTACGGCCGCGTCTTCGGCTTCACCGTCGCGAGCGAGTCCCAGGAGGACGGCCGCCGCTACGCCCTCCTCGCCCAGGACGGCAAGCTCGTGGTGACGCTCTGGCAGCAGAGCGACGGCCGCTTCCCCACCGCCCTGCCCGGCCTGCACCACCTGTCCTTCCAGGTCGAGGACCTCGCCGCGGTGCGCAGGGCCGAGCAGGTCGTGCGGGAGATCGGCGCGACGCTGCACCACGGCGGCGTGGTCCCCCACGGCGAAGGCGCCACCTCAGGCGGCGTGTTCTTCGAGGACCCCGACGGCATCCGGCTGGAGATCTCCGCACCCGGCGCCGCCGGTGACCGTCCCGCCCCCACTGCCGGCGCCCCGACCTGCGGATTCTTCTAAAATGAGACATCCAGGGGAGATCGCCGTCCAGGCGCGGGCCGGGGTGCGGACGCCGGGCGCTTTCGGCAGCTCGCGCACCCGTCCGGAGATCCCCGAGGTGGCCGCCGCGTTCCTGCGGGCCCAGCACCTGCTGGTGGCGGGCGCGGCCGACGACCTCGGCCGGGTGTGGGCCGACGTGCTGACCGGCCCGCCCGGGTTCGCCGACGCCGACGACGACCGCACGATCACCGTCCGGGCCCTGCCCTCGGCGCCCCTGCGGGACCTGTTCACGGCGGAACGCGACATCGGGCTGCTGGCCATCGAGCCGCACACCCGGCGTCGGATGCGCGTGAACGGCACCGCCGTACAGGCAGGGGACGGCCTGGTGATCTGGACGGAGCAGGTGTACTCCAACTGCCCCAAGTACATCCAGACCCGCGAGCCCACCGCCGCGCCGGGCCTCCCCGAGGTCGTCGGCGGCGGGACGGCGTTCGCGCCGCACCACGCCGAGTGGATCGGCGCCGCCGACACGTTCTTCATCGCCACCCGCGCCGAGGGCCTGGGCGCCGACGTCTCGCACCGAGGCGGCAACCCGGGGTTCGTCCGGGTCACCGGGCCGGGATCGCTGGAGTTCCCGGACTACACCGGCAACTCGATGTACATGACGCTCGGCAACCTGGAGCTGGACCCGGCCGCCGGGCTGCTGTTCGTCGACTGGGAGCGCGGCCGCACCCTCCACCTGACCGGGCGGGCGGAGGTGGACTGGAGCGCGGAGCAGCGGTCGGTGCGGTTCGAGCTGACCGCGTACACGGAGGTGGACGGCACGGTCGGCGCGGGGTGGACCGCGCCGGGCCTCCACCGCTTCAACCCCCCCGTCATCCGCTGACGGCGGCGGACCTGCCAGGTGAGGGGCCGAAGGTGCGGCGGTAGGCGGAGGGCGAGGTGCGCATGGCCCGCGTGAAGTGGTGCCGGAACGTCGCCGGGCTCTCGAACCCGACCGCCGCCCCGATCTCCTCCACCGGCGCCGCCGTCGACTCCAGCATCGACAGGCTCGCCGCCACCCGCTGCGAGATCACCCACCGCAGCGGGCTGGTCCCGGTCTGCCGCTTGAAATGCCTGATGAACGAGCGTTGCGACATGTGTGCCACCCCGGCCAGGTCCGCCACGCCGATCGGCTCGGCCAGGTGTTCCAGCGCCCATCCCATCGCCCTGGCCACGCCGCCGTCGTCCGTGACGGGCGTGACGGCGGCCTCGATGAACTGGGCCTGACCGCCCTCCCGGTGCGGCGGGACGACCAGGCGGCGGGCGACCGCGTTGGCCACGTTCGGGCCGTGGTCGGTGCGTACCAGGTGGACCAGCAGGTCGAGGCCGGCCGCGCTGCCCGCGCTGGTCAGCACGTCGCCGTCGTCCACGTACAGGACCGAGGGGTTGACGCGGACGGCGGGGTGGCGACGCTGGAGCAGGTCGGCGTAGCGCCAGTGGGTGGTGGCCTCGCGGCCGTCCAGGAGGCCGGCGGCGGCCAGCGCGAACGCGCCGGAGCAGATCGAGACCATCCGGGCGCCCCGGCCGTGGGCCAGACGCAGCGCCTCGACCAGCTCGCCGGAGACCTCGCCCCGGACGTCGGCGACGCCGGGCACGATCACCGTCCCGGCCCCGGCCAGGACGTCGAGCCCGTGCGCGGCCTGCATGGTGAACCCACCGACCACGCGCAGCGGCTCGGGCGTCTCGGCGCACACCTTGAGGTCGTACCAGGGCACGTCCAGCTCGGGCCGGGGCAGCCCGAAGAACTCCACGACGCACCCGAGCTCGAACGGCGCCATCCCGTCGAAGGCCAGCACGGCGACCGTGGGCAGACGGGCGGGCGACGGGAGCGGATGGGACGGGAGCGGATGGGACGGGAGCGGATGGACGGAGGGCAGAAACGGCACATCCGCATATTAACCGCCCATATCCGGTGCCAGCAGGTTAGCGCTCCCCTCCCTGCGGCAGGAGTGATATATGCATATTTCGGGGGTAGAGACCGTTTTCCCCGATCACCGCTACGAGCAGGCGGAGATCACCGAAGCGTTCTCCCGTCTGACGGACTGCGACGAGGAGCTGCTGCGGCACTTCCACGCGGCCACCGGCGTCGTGGGCCGCAACCTCGCGCTCCCGCTGGACGGCTACACCAAGCTCGACTCCTTCGCCCGGGCCAACGCCCTGTTCATCGAGATCGCCCTCGACCTGGGCGAACAGGCCGTGAGGGGCGCCCTCGAAAAGGCCGACGTGCCGCCGGGGAAGGTCGACCACCTGCTGTTCTGCTCGACCACCGGCCTGGCCACCCCCTCCCTGGACGCCCGGCTGGCCCAGCGCCTCGGATTGCGCGGCGACGTCAAGCGGGTGCCCGTGTTCGGCCTCGGCTGCGCGGCCGGGGCCTCGGGCCTGTCGCGCCTGTACGACTACCTGCGCGGCTGGCCCGACCAGGCCGCCGTGCTGGTCTGCGTGGAGCTGTGCTCGCTGACCATCCAGCGCGACGACACCTCGATTGCGAACCTGATCGCCAGCGGCCTGTTCGGGGACGGCGCGGCGGCCGTCGTGGGCACCGGACGCGGCAAGGGCCCCGAGGTGGTCGCCACCCGCAGCAGGCTCTACCCCGACACCGAGCACCTGATGGGATGGGAGGTGGGCGACCACGGCTTCCACATCGTGCTCGACGCCGACCTCACCGACTTCGTGGACCAGGTGCTGGCCGACGACATCAGGGGCTTCCTGGCCGACTACGGCCTGACCCCCGACCAGGTGCCGACGTGGATCTGCCACCCCGGCGGCCCCAAGGTCATCGAGAAGATCGTGGACAGCCTCGACCTCGACCCCAAGGCTTTGGACGTGACCTGGCGGTCGCTGCGGACGTACGGGAACCTGTCGTCGGTCTCGGTGCTGCACGTGCTCCAGGAGACGCGCGGCCATCCCGGGCGGCCCGCCGTGCTGATCGCGCTGGGTCCCGGCTTCTCCGCCGAGCTGCTCCTGCTGCACTGGTGATGGCGACCGGGCGACGGCTGCACCGGTGATAACGACCGGGCGACGGCGGCCTCCCCTGGCCCGGCGCGACCGCCCGCGCTTGCCACCTCATTGATCCCTGTTCGTCACAAATGATCACGCGACGATCGCGGTTTGTACTCGCTTGCGTCTCCGGCCCGGCCGCTGCCACCCGAATCCCCGTCATAGGACGCGGAGGTGGTTGCGATGAGATTTCGTCCCTTAGCCATTCGTCCCTTAGCCATCAGCGTCGGGCTGGCCGCGCTCCTCGGACTCGCCGCGTGCGGCGGCTCCGGCGGATCGTCCGGCAGCGCGGCGCGGGCCCCGCTGTCGGACGCGCAGCGTCGGCCCGCGCCGAGCGCGTCCGCGACCGGCGCCCAGGAAACCGAGCAGGACACGACCAAGGCGCAGATCTCCACCTTCGCCCTGGACGTGGACACCGCCTCGTACGGCTACGCCCGCCGTACGCTCCAGGAAGGACGCTGGCCGGCGCCCGGCGAGATCCGCCCCGAGGAATGGGTCAACGCCTTCCGGCAGGACTACGCGCAGCCCACCGACGACGGCTTCGCCGTGCACGTGGACGGCGCGCGGCTGCCCGGCCGCGACGAGGCCGTGCTCCGCGTGGGCCTGCAGACCCGCGCGTCCGACGCCGCCGCGCGCCGCCCGGCCAACCTCACGTTCGTGGTCGACGTCTCCGGCTCGATGGCCGAGACCGGCCGCCTCGACCTGGTCAAGTCGTCCCTGCACAAGCTGCTCGACCAGCTCGCGCCCGGCGACCAGGTGTCGCTGGTGGCCTTCAGCGACGAGGCGGAGGTGCTGGCCTCCATGACGCCGCTCACCGCCCGGAGCCAGCTCCACGCGGCGGTGGACGAGCTGGACACCGCCGGCGGCACGAACCTGCAGAGCGGCGTCCTGACCGGGTACCGGGAGGCGTCCCAGGCGTTCCGGCCCGCCGCCACGAACCGGGTCATCCTGCTCTCCGACGGCCTGGCGAACCAGGGTGAGACCGAGTGGCGGACCATCGTGGAGCAGGTCAAGGAGTACGCGGGCAAGCAGGTCACGCTGCTCACCGTCGGCGTCGGCCGCGACTACGGCGACGAGCTGATGGAGCAGCTCGCCGACAACGGCGACGGCATGGCCGTCTACGTGGACTCCGAGCAGGAGGCCGACAAGGTCTTCACCACCCAGCTCCCGGCCAACATCGAGGTACGCGCGCGCGACGCCAAGGCGCAGGTCGTCTTCAACCCCTCGGTCGTGGAGACCTACCAGCTCATCGGGTACGAGAACCGCGCGTTGTCGGCCGAGGAGTTCCGTGACGACAGCCGCGACGGCGGCGAGATCGGCCCCGGCCACTCGGTCACCGCCCTGTACGCCCTCCGCCTCAAGCCGGGCGCCCGGGGCCAGCTCGCCCAGGCGACGGTGCGCTGGCAGGACCCCGACACCCGCGAGGCCGCCGAGGCCGGCAAGTCGCTGCGCGCCGACGACCTGAACGACTCCGTCTGGACCAAGACGCCGGTCAGGCTGCAGGTGGACGTGGTGGTCGCCGCCTTCGCGGTCTACCTGCGGGACAGGAAGGCGTTCGGCCTGGACCTGCCGACCCTGCGCGAGCACGCCGGGCGCCTGGCACAGGCGTCGGAGGACCCGATGGTCACCGAGCTGGTCACCCTGATCGACAAGGCCGGCTCGGTCGGCTGACCACCCGGCGGGATCAGGCGGGGTCGGGGGCCAGCCGAGAGGACACGAAGCCCTGGTGGGGCGAGCGCGAGACGGGCAGCGCGCCCGCGTAGAGCTCCCCCACCATCGGCCTGGGCTCCGGATGGCAGAACACCGACGAGCCCGTGCGCAGGATCGCCGGGCTGTTCATCACCAGCGGCAGCCAGGCCAGCAGGAAGGGCAGCGCGTTCGCGGCCTGCTCGGGGGTGAGCTCCTGGCCGCCGACGACCGGCAGCACCGCAGCCACGCACCGCTCGCGGAACGACGCGTCCTTGGCGGCCAGCCGTTCCAGCTCCCGCCGGGACCGCCGGTAGGCGCGGTTGCCGGTCAGCTCGCCGCAGTCGAAGACGGTGGCGTTGGCCGCGCCCATGCCTTCGAGCACCCGGATCACCCGGTTGCGCGTGTTGTTGGCCGCCGACCGCGCCTTGATCAGCGCCGCCCCGGACGGCACCCCGCGCGCGACCAGCGTGCCGGCCAGCTCGACGCCCGGCACGAGCACGTGGACGCCGGTGAACGTGCGGGTCGCCCACTCCAGCAGGCTGCGGATGGCCCGAAGGGTGAAGAACCCGTCGAACGCGCTGACCTCGACGACGGCATGCTCACGAGCGGCGAGGATCTTCGCGCACCGCGCGGTCAACGGGACGGCCTGCACGCTGGACATGGCACGGAGAGTAGCAAGATTTGACTGTGCGTATGCCTGGTACGCGCATGTGTTTCGCCGGTCCCGAAGTCCTATACACTTGTGATCGCAGCAAGGGGCTATGGCGCAGTTGGTAGCGCGCCTCCATGGCATGGAGGAGGTCTGGGGTTCGAATCCCCATAGCTCCACTCCTCATCCGCCCGGGCGTTCGTCCCGGGTCATTCTTCCGCCCGCAACTCGTAGTCCATCGTGTAGGAATGCGAGCCGTCCGGGGCGATGGTGATGGTCATCCCTCCCCTGAGGCCGGTCAGTTCGCCGGTGCCCGAGTCGGGGACGACCGTGACGGTGAGCGACTGCTCCCCACGGTCGCTCATCGCCTGGTGCGCCACGACGAAACTGCCCTTCCGGCCCTCCAGGGTGCCCTCGACGCGTTCGAGCGCCACGTACGCGCGCGAGTCCTCGACCGGGGTCGAGGTCACCATCAGGTGGACGACGCTCGTCCCGGTCAGGTCGCCGTGGAAGGTCTTGGTCATGCTGACGAGGCCGAGCGTGACGCCGTCGCGGTCGTCGAAGGACGGCTTGGCGTCCCAGCCGGCGGTGTCGAAGGTTCCCTTTGCGGTCATGGGGCCATCGTGCCGGTCATACCTGTCAGGTTGCGTCAGGTACCGGCCAGGCGTTCGACGACGGGCGCGAAAGCGTCGATGAACTGGGCGTTCACCGTGACATACGAAACGCCGAGGCGGTCCCTGCGCCGCCGGAGGGTCTCGGCCATCTCGTCGGGGGTGCCGGTGAGCAGGCCGGTGGCGTCGGGGCCGAGCGGCCCGAAGCGGCCGGCCAGCCAGGCGGGCGGCTCGCTGCCCGCGGCCACCAGGTTCATGCCGAGCTCCAGGTCGTGGAAGCGGTCGCCGGCCAGCTCGTACAGCTCGTCCAGCTTGGCCGCGACCTGGTCCTCGGTGTGCTGCGGCGGCACGCCGAGCGCCACCGTGTCGGCTTTGCGCGCGGCCAGCCCGAGCACGCGGGCGCCGGTCGCGGCGACCAGGATCGGCACGTCCTTGACCGCGTCGATCGTCGCGGCCAGGCGTTCCACGCGTTCGGCCGGGGTGCCGAACGGCACGCCGAGCGCCGCCGCGTCCTGCTCGGCGCCCGGACGGCCGGCGCCCAGCCCCAGCTCGAAGCGTCCGCCGGTGAGGGTGTGCAGGGTGGCGGTCTCCCAGGCGACGGTCTCGGGCGTGCGGTACGGGGCGCTGACCACGTACGTGCCGACGCGCAACGTCGTGGTGACGGCGGCGGCCGTGGCCGCGGCGGCGAACGGCGACAGCGTCCCGAGCGTGTCGGGCACGAGCAGGGTGGCGAAGCCCAGGCTCTCGACCCTGCGGGCCAGCCCGGTCCATGCCTCGGCGTTGGGCGCGTAACCGGCGACGGCGCCGAATCTGAACGGGTGATCGGTCATGCGCTCCACGATGCCGCGCCGGGCCGGCGGGCACATCGTCCGCCGGACCGGTGGCCCGCTACGACGGCGGGTGCATGCCCGGCGCGGGCCGCTACTCCCCCAGCAGTAGCCGGACGAAGTCGTTGGCGAACTTGCCCGCCGGGTCCAGCCGCCGGACCAGCTCGCGGAAGTCGTCGGGGCAGGCGGGCCGGCGGGTGGACAGCTTGCCCCAGTGCGGCAGCGGCTCGAAGGGGGCGAGCGTCCGCTCGACCAGGTCGAGCGCCGGGAGCACGGTGGCGACGTCCCTGACCCAGGTGAAGTGCACGCCCACGCTGTCGCGGTCACGGAAGGGGCTGAGCCACAGGTCGTCGGCGGCGATCGTGCGCACCTCCGAGACCCGCAGGGCCGGCCGGACGCGGTCGCCGACGGCGTACAGCTCGCGCAGCGCCTCGACCGCGTGCGCCCGGGGCAGCAGGAACTCCGACTGGAGCTCGTCGCCGGCGCCGCTCGGCGGGGCGTCGGGGCGGAAGTGCGGCAGCCGCTCGTGCCAGGGGCCCGGCACGCCGAGCTGCGTGGTGCAGGCGTCGGCGGGCATGCCGGCCAGCGGGTGGCGGGGCCCGGGAGCGGGACGGGTGCCGTACCAGGAGTCGTCGGTGAACTCCTCGCGGCGCTTCAGCCAGACGCGGGTGTCGCGCCAGTCGGTGAACAGGCTGACGCTGTAGCCGTTGGCCATGATGTCGTCGAATCCGTCGAGGGCGTCGGGCGTCAGGCCCTCGCGGACGTACTGGCGCAGCTCGAAGGCCGGTACGAGATCGAGCGTCAGCGTGCTGACGACGCCGAGCGCGCCCAGCGCGACGACCGCCCCGGCGAAGTCGTCGTCCCCGCGTGACAGCGACAGCAGCGAGCCGTCGGCGGTGACCAGCTCCAGCCCGGACACGGCGGCGGCCAGGCAGCGGTTGGCGTCGCCGGAGCCGTGCGTGGCGGTGGCGACCGAGCCGCCGACCGAGATGTGCGGGAGCGAGGCCAGGTTCTCCAGCGCGAACCCGGCCGCGTGCAGCGCCTGGGCCAGCCGCGCGTACGTGGTGCCGGCCGCGACCCGGACCTTGCGCGCCGCGCTGTCGATCTCGATCGTCGCGGGCATGCGGTCGAGCACGACGAGGTCGCCGGTGGTGTCGGCGACGTCGTTGAAGGAATGACCGCTGCCCAGCGCCCGCACCCGGTCGCCGGCGGCCACCAGGCCGCGCAGCTCGTCGAGGCCGGCGGGACGGTGGACGGCTCGCGCCCGGAAGGCGGTGTTGCCCGCCCAGTTGGTCAACATCACGGCTTCACCCTATTCATCCGAATTCGCTTGCCGATGTTCCCGCCCGTGACTACGTTCGGCCCCGTGCTGTATCTGTCCGAGGCCATGGGCCTGGCCACCCTCGTGCTGTGGCTCTACTGCCTCTTCGACGTGATCACCACGCCGGACGCGGTCTGCAGGAACCTGCCCAAGATCGTGTGGGTGCTCGTGGTCCTGCTGTTCCCGCTGGTCGGCTCGGTCATCTGGCTCGTGGCGGGCCGCCCGGAACGTGCCCCGCAGGCGGCCGCGCGCCCGAGCGCCTTCCCCGAGTACGACCGCCCGGGGCGCTTCGCCGCCACCAGCCCCGACGACGACGAGGAGTTCCTGCGCCGCTGCCGCGAACGCGCCGAGGAGCAGCGCAGGAACGCCCCGAAGAAGCCGCCGGAGGACTAGGAACGGACTAGAAGCCCTGGGCCAGGCGGTAGTACGCCTGGTTCCAGCGCATCTCCTTGACGAACTGCGCCGTCGTGGTGTCCTTGTCGATCACCAGCAGCTCGACGCCGAGCATGTCGGCCAGGTCGGTGAGCTCCTCGCGTCCGACGGCGGTGGACAGCACGGTGTGGTGCGGCGCGCCGGCGGTCAGCCACGACTCGGTGGAGGTGCGCAGGTTCGGCCGCGGCGACCAGACGGCGCGGGCCACGGGCAGCCTGGGCAGCGGCTCCGGCGGCGCGACGATGTCGATCTCGTTGGCCACCAGGCGGAACCGGTCGCCCATGTCGGCCAGGCCGACGACGACGCCGGGGCCGGACGCGGCGTCGAACACCAGCCGCACCGGGTCCTCCCGCCCGCCGATGCCCAGCGGATGGATCTCGCACGACGGCGTCCCGGCGGCGATGGACGGGCAGACCTCCAGCATGTGCGCGCCGAGGATGAGCTCGTTGCCGGGCGTCAGGTCGTAGGTGTAGTCCTCCATGAACGACGTCCCGCCGGGCGTCATCGACTTGAGGGTGCGCAGCAGGACCGAGGTCTTCCAGTCGCCCTCGCCGCCGAAGCCGTAGCCGTCGGCCATCAGGCGCTGCACGGCCAGGCCGGGGAGCTGACGCAGGCCGCCGAGGTCCTCGAAGTTGGTGGTGAAGGCCCGGAAGCCGCCGCGCTCCAGGAAGCCGCGCAGGCCGAGCTCGATCCTGGCGGCGTACCGCAGGGACTCGTTGCGTTCGCCGAGCAGCTCGGGGGCCACCCGGTACAGCTCGGCGTACTCCTTGACCAGCGCGGACACGTCGGCGTCGGAGGCCGCGTCCACGGCCTCGACCAGGTCGTTGACGCCGTAGGTGTTGACCGAGACGCCGAACCGGAGCTGCGCCTCGACCTTGTCGCCCTCGGTCACGGCCACGTCGCGCATGTTGTCGCCGAACCGGGCCAGCTTGAGCGCCCGCACCTCGGCCACGCCCCTGGCCGCGCGCGCCCACGCCTCGATGCGCGCGCCGACCGCCGGGTCGCTGACGTGCCCGGCGACGGTCTTGCGCGGCACGCCGAGCCGGGTCTGCACGAACCCGAACTCGCGGTCGCCGTGCGCGGCCTGGTTGAGGTTCATGAAGTCCATGTCGATCGAGCTCCACGGCAGCTCGACGTTGGCCTGCGTGTGCAGGTGCAGCAGCGGCTTGCGCAGCGCGTCGAGGCCGGCGATCCACATCTTGGCCGGGGAGAAGGTGTGCATCCAGGCGATGACGCCGGCGCACTCGTCGTCCGCGTTGGCCTCCAGCATGACGCGCCTGATCGCCGTGGCGTCGGTCAGCACGGGCTTCCACTGCACGGGCACGGGAAGCTGCTCGGCGATGCGCCGCGACTGCTCGGCCACCTGGCGCAGCGTGTCCTCGCCGTACAGTCCCTGGCTGCCGGTCAGAAACCAGATGTTCAACGCGGGCTCCTCTGTCCGTAGACGTTCTGATAGCGGTCGTACAGGCGGTCGACGTGGGCCGGGCCGATGGGCAGCGGCGTGCCGAGCTGCCTGGACACGTGGACGGTGCGGGCGACGTCCTCGCACATCACGGCGGCCTTGACGGCGGCCTTGGGGTCCTTGCCGATGGTGAAGACGCCGTGGTTCTGCATGAGGACGGCCGGCGAGCGGTGGCCCGCGAGCGTCTCGACGATGCCCTGGCCGATGGAGTCGTCCCCGATCAGCGCGAACGGGCCGACCGGGATCTCGCCGCCGAACTCGTCGGCCATCGCCGTCAGCACGCACGGGATGGGCTCGCCGCGCGCGGCCCACGCCGAGGCGTAGGTCGAGTGGGTGTGCACGACGCCGCCGACCTCGGGCATGTTGCGGTAGACGTAGGCGTGCGCGGCGGTGTCGCTGGAGGGTGCGTGGGCGCCCTCGACGAGGTTGCCGTCGAGGTCGCACACGACCATGTTCTCGGGGGTCAGCTCGTCGTAGGAGACCCCGGACGGCTTGATGACGAACAGGTCCTCCCCCGGGATGCGGCCCGAGACGTTCCCCGCCGTCCAGACGACCAGGCCGTACCGGACCAGCTCCGCATGAAGCCTGGCGATGGTGGTTCTCACTGGACGGCCTCGTTCCTGATCGTGCGGAGCGTGTGGAGCATGCGTCCGTCCCCGAAGTGGTCGTGCAGTTCGCGGTACTGGGCGTACAGGCGGTCGTAGGCGTCGGCGCGGGCCTCGTCGGGCACGTACGCCGCCCGCGTGCGCTTGCCCATGGCCGCGGCGGCCTCCTCGATGCCCGGGTAGGCCCCGGCGGCCACGGCGGCGTGGATCGCCGAGCCGAGCGCCGGGCCCTGGTCGGAGCCGATGACCGACAGCGGGCGGCGCAGCACGTCGGCGTAGACCTGCATGAGGAAGCGGTTCTTCAGCAGCCCGCCGGCGACCACGAACTCCTCGACGGGCACGCCCGACTTCTCGAACGTCTCGACGATCATGCGGGCGCCGTACGCGGTGGACTCGATGAGCGCGCGGTAGACGTCCTCGGGCCTGGTGGCGAGGGTCTGGCCGACGATCACGCCGGACAGGTCGTGGTCGACCAGCACCGAGCGGTTGCCGCCGAACCAGTCGAGCGCGACCAGCCCGTGCGCGCCGACGGCCTGGCGCTCGGCCAGCTCGGTCAGGCGCTCGTGGCCGTCGGTGCCGAAGGAGTCGACGTACCAGGCGAAGATGTCGCCGACGGCGGACTGGCCGGCCTCGTAGCCCCACAGGCCGGGCACGATGCCGTCCCGGACGACGCCGCACATGCCGGGCACCTCGGCCAGCCGGTCGCTGGGCATGATGTGGCAGGTGGAGGTGCCCATGATGGCCACCATCTGGCCGGGGCGCACGGCGTCCGCGGCGGCGGCGGTGACGTGGGCGTCCACGTTGCCGACGGCCACGGCGATGCCCTCGGGCAGGCCGGTCCACGCGGCCGCCCGCGCGGTCAGGACGCCGGCGAGGCCGCCGAGGGGGGCCAGGGTGGTGCCGTTGACGTCGTCGCCGACCACGCCGGTGGCCAGTTTGCCGGCGAAGCCGGAGAAGCCGGGGTTCAGGGCAGCGAGGAAGTCCTCGGAGGGGTAGCTCCCGTCCTGGAAGACGCCCTTGTAGCCGGCCGTGCAGATGTTGCGGCTCTCGACGCCGGAGAGCTGCCAGATGATCCAGTCGGCCGCCTCGATCCAGCGCTCGGCCCTGGCGTACACCTCGGGGGCCTCCTCCAGGACCTGGAGGGCCTTGGCGAACTCCCACTCGGAGGAGATCTTGCCGCCGTAGCGCGGCAGCCAGCTCTCGCCCCGGGTCGCGGCCAGCTCGTTGATCCGGTCGGCGTGCGGCTGGGCGGCGTGGTGCTTCCACAACTTCGGCCAGGCGTGCGGCTGCTCGGGCGTCTCGAAGCACAGGGGCGTGCCGTCGGCCGTGGTCGGCAGCACGGTGCAGGCGGTGAAGTCGGTGCCGACACCGATCACGTCCTCGGCGGCGACCCCGGCGGCGGCCAGGGCCTCGGGCACGGCCACGCGCAGCACGTCCAGCCAGTCCCGCGGCGACTGCAGCGCCCAGTCGGGGCCGAGGCGCACGCCGGCACCGGGCAGCGTGTGCTCGATGACGCGCTCGGCGTACTCGTGGACGGCGCTGCCCAGCTCGGCGCCGTCAGCCACGCGGACGACGACCGCGCGCCCCGACAACGTGCCGAAGTCCACTCCGACCACGAACTTGTTAGCGTTCACATTGCACTCCAGGAAGTTGTCTGTTCGCCTGCCGGCTACCACGCCGGAGCGGCGGCCGGCGCGGTGCTGGACCTGACGACGAAGCTGGGACGCACCACCATGCGCTCGTACGCCGCCGGCCCGGCGTCGATCTGCCGCAGCAGCACCTCGATGCAGTGGCGGCCCACCACGTCGAAGTCCTGCCGGACCGTGGTGAGCGGTGGCGAGAAGAACTCGGACTCGGGGATGTCGTCGAAGCCCACGACACTGATCCGGCCGGGGACGGGCACCCCGGCCTCGCTGAGCGCGCGCAGCACGCCCAGCGCCATCTGGTCGTTGGCGGCGAACACCGCGGTGACCCCGTCCATCCGGGCCAGCCTCTTGCCGGCCTCGTACCCGGCGCGCGGGCTCCAGTCGCCGGCCAGCGGCTCGGGCACCGGGCGGCCGGCCTGCTCCAGCGCCGAACGCCAGCCCTCGACCCGGCCCTCGGTCTCCAGCCAGTCTGCCGGCCCGGTGACGTGCCAGACCGTCTCGTGGCCGAGGTCGAGCAGGTGCCGGGTGGCCAGCCTGGCGCCCTCGACCTGGTCGATGCAGACCGCGGAGACGTCGGCGCCGTGCGCGCCCTCGACGACGACCGCGGGCACCCCGGCGGGCAGGCTGTCCAGGGCGGAGGCGGCCGAGCGCTGCGGCGCGACCACCACCACCCCGTCCACGCTCTGCTCGGCCAGGTAGTCGAGCGCGTCGCGGACGCCGGCCGCGTCGATCGACTTCAGGCTGACGATGCTGACGAAGTACCCCGCGGTCCTGGCCGCCTGCTCGATGCCGAAGACCATGCTGGCCGGGCCGTACAGGGTGGTGTCGAAGCTCACCACCCCGAGGGTGCGCGACCGCTTGGTGACCAGCGCGCGGGCGACCAGGTTGCGCCGGTAGCCCAGGCGGGTGATGGCCTCCTCGACCCGGGCGCGGGTGTCGGCCCGGACGTTCGGGTGGCCGTTGAGCACCCGCGAGACCGTCTGGTGCGACACGCCGGCCTCCTTGGCCACGTCGGCCATGACCGGCGGACGCGGCCTGGGGCTCGGTAGCACGGGTTCTCCTTTCGCGGGGCTGCCTGGACCTGCGGCGGTCAGCGGGAGGCGCCCGCCCGGCGCTTGGTCCACACGTCGAACGCGACGGCGGCCAGCAGGACGGCGCCCTTGACGAGCATCACGCGCTCACTGGGCGAGCCGATGAGCGACATGCCGTTGTTGATGACAGCCATGATCAGACCGCCGGTGATCGCGCCGACGACCTTGCCGACACCGCCCTGGACGGCCGCGCCGCCGATGAAGGCCGCCGCGATGGCGTCCAGCTCGAAGCTGTTACCGGCGGTCGGGCCCGCCTGGTTGAGCCGGCCGGCGAAGATGATGCCGGCGATGGAGGCCAGCACGCCCATGTTGACGAAGATCCAGAAGACCACCGACTTGACCTTGACGCCGGACATGACCGCCGCCTGGAGGTTGCCGCCGATGGCGTAGATCTGCCGGCCGAAGACCGTGCGGTTGGCCATCAGCGAGTACGCCAGCACCAGCACGGCCAGCAGCACCAGCACCCACGGCAGGTTCTTGAAGCGGGCGAGCTGCACCACCAGGAACAGGATCAGCGCGGCGCCGGCCGCCATCTTCAGCGCGAACACGGCCATCGGCTCGACCGACTGGCCGTAGCCCCTGCGGGCGTTGCGGGTGCGCCACTGCGCGGCGACCATGCCGCCGATCGCGACCAGGCCGATGAGCAGGCTGAACAGGTCGGCGCCGCCCAGCGGGCCGAGGCCCACGTTGCCGAGGTAGCCGTCGGTGAAGCCGTTGGCCAGCGTGCGGACCTGGTCGGGGAACGGGCCGATGCCCTGGTTGCCCAGGACGGTCATGGTCAGCGCGCGGAACAGCAGCATGCCGGCCAGCGTGACGATGAAGGCCGGGATGCCGAAGTAGGCGATCCAGTACCCCTGCCAGGCCCCGATGAGTGCGCCGGCGGCGACCGTGATCAGCAGGGCCAGCGGCCACGGCAGGCCCATGTTCACCATGAGCACGGCGGCCAGCGCCCCGGTGACCGCCACCACCGAGCCGACCGACAGGTCGATGTGCCCGGCGATGATGACCAGGATCATCCCGATCGCGAGGATCAGGACGTAGGAGTTCTGGACGATGATGTTGGAGATGTTCTGCGGCTGGAGCAACGCGCCGTCGGTGAGCACCGAGAACAGCACGATGATCAGCGCGAAGGCGATGTAGATGCCGCTCGAACGCAGGTTCAGCGACAGGCCGCCCAGCGACACCCGGCCGGGCCGCCGCGGCGCTCCCCCGTCGCTTCCCGCGCCGACCTGCACGTCGGCGGGCGTGATGCTGCTCATCGGGGCTACTCCTGTCCCTTGGTCATGAGATGCATGAGGCTTTCCTGGGTGGCCTCCCGGCGGGGGACCTCGCCGGTGACGCGACCTTCGGAGAGCGTGTAGATGCGGTCGCACAGGCCGAGCAGCTCAGGCAACTCACTGGAGATCACCAGCACGGCCTTGCCCTGGTCGGCGAGGCGGTTGATGATCGTGTAGATCTCGTACTTGGCGCCGACGTCGATGCCGCGGGTGGGCTCGTCGAGGATGAGCACGTCGGGCTGCGTCAGGATCCACTTGGACAGCACGACCTTCTGCTGGTTGCCGCCGCTCAGCTTGCCGACGACGCTGTTGACGCTGGGCGCCTTGATGTTCATGCTCCGGTGGAACTCCTCGGCGACCTTGTACTCCTCGTTCTCGTTCACCCAGCCGCGCCGGGCCAGGCCCTTGAGCCCGGCCGCGCTGATGTTGCGCTTGATGTCCTCGATGAGGTTCAGGCCGTACCGCTTGCGGTCCTCGGTGGCGTAGGCCAGGCCGTGGTGGATCGCGTCCTGCACGTTGCGGATCTCGATCGGCTTGCCGTCCTTGAAGACCTTGCCGGAGATGTGCACGCCGTACGTGCGGCCGAACAGGCTCATCGCCAGCTCGGTGCGCCCGGCGCCCATCAGGCCGGCCAGGCCGACGATCTCGCCCCTGCGCAGGGTGAGGGAGGCGCCGTCCACGACCTTCCTGCCGGGCTGGCTGGGGCTGTGGACCGTCCAGTCCTCGATCCGCAGGACCTCCTCGCCGATCGTCGACTCGTGCGGCGGGAAGCGGTTGTCCAGCGCGCGGCCGACCATGCCGGAGATGATCCGGTCCTCGGTGACGTGGTCGGTGGCCATGTCCAGGGTCTCGATCGTGCGGCCGTCGCGGATGATCGTGACGGAGTCGGCGATCGCGGTCACCTCGTTGAGCTTGTGGGAGATGATCACGCAGGTGATGCCCTCGTCCCGCAGCCCGCGCAGCAGGTCGAGCAGGTGGGCCGAGTCGTCGTCGTTGAGCGCGGCGGTCGGCTCGTCGAGGATGAGCAGCCGCACCTCCTTCGACAGCGCCTTGGCGATCTCGACGAGCTGCTGCTTGCCGACGCCGAGGTCGGAGACCGTCGTGGTCGGGTTCTCGTTCAGGCCGACGCGACGCATCAGCTCGGCGGCCTCGTAGTTGGTGCGGTTCCAGTCGATGAAGCCGCGCCTGGCGCGCTCGTTGCCGAGGAAGATGTTCTCGGCGATCGACAGCTGCGGGCTGAGCGCCAGCTCCTGGTGGATGATGACGATCCCGGCGTGCTCGCTGTCGCGGATGCCGGCGAACTCGCAGCGCGCGCCCTCGAAGGTGATCTCGCCGTCGTAGTCGCCGTGCGGGTAGACCCCGGACAGCACCTTCATCAGCGTCGACTTGCCGGCGCCGTTCTCGCCGCAGATGGCGTGGATCTCGCCGCTCCGGACGGCCAGGTTGACGTCCTGCAGCGCCTTGACACCGGGGAACGTCTTGGTGATCCCGCTCATCCGCAAGATGTGCTCGGTCATATGCCCCTCGCTCAGGTGTGGGAAGTGCCCCCGGGGGACCGCCGTCCCCCGGGGCGGGCCCTTACTTGAGCTGGTCCTCGGTGTAGTAGTTGCCGCCGACGATGATCTCCTTGTAGTTGCTCTTGTCCACGATCACCGGGTCGAGCAGGTAGGAGGGGACGACCTTGTTGCCGTTGTCGTAGTCCTTGTCGTTGTTCACCTCGGGCTTGCCGCCCTTGAGAACCGCGTCAGCCATCTTCACCGTCTGCTCGGCGAGCTTGCGGGTGTCCTTGAAGATGGTGGAGTACTGCTCACCGGCGATGATCGACTTGACCGAGGCGAGCTCGGCGTCCTGGCCGGTCACGACGGGGTAGGGCTGGCCGCTGGTGCCGTAGCCGGAGCTCTTGAGCGCCGACAGGATGCCGATGGACAGGCCGTCGTACGGGGACAGCACGCCGTCCACCTTGGTGCCGCCGGTGTAGGTCTTGGTGAGGATGTCCTCCATGCGCTTCTGGGCCGTGGCCGGGTCCCAGCGCAGGATGGCGGCGGTCTTGAAGTCCTTCTGGCCGCTCTTGATCACCAGGGTGCCGTCGTCGATCTTCGGCTGGAGCACCGACAGGGCGCCGTTCCAGAAGAAGGTGGCGTTGTTGTCGTCGGGCGAGCCGCCGAACAGCTCGACGTTGAAGGGGCCCTTCTTGCCGTCGTCCACGCCGAGGCCCTTGAGCAGCGAGGTCGCCTGCTGCACGCCCACCTTGAAGTTGTCGAAGGTGGCGTAGTAGTCGACGTTCGGGCTGTTGCGGATCAGGCGGTCGTAGGAGATGACCGGGATCTTGGCGTCGGCGGCCTGCTGGAGCTGCGAGGTGATCGCGGTGCCGTCGATCGAGGCGATGATCAGGAGCTTGGCGCCCTTGGTGATCTGGTTCTCGATCTGGTTGGCCTGCGTCGGGATGTCGTTCTCCGCGTACTGGAGGTCGA
Organism: Nonomuraea sp. NPDC047529; assembly: GCF_040642995.1. NCBI lineage: Bacteria > Bacillati > Actinomycetota > Actinomycetes > Streptosporangiales > Streptosporangiaceae > Nonomuraea > Nonomuraea sp. NPDC047529. The sequence continues at coordinate 247,695 of NZ_JBEYTJ010000009.1, forward strand.
CCTTGTAGCCCAGCTGTTCGAGCTGCTGCTTGACGTTGTCGCCGTCGTGGATCCACCGCTCGGACGACTTGGTGGGCATCGTGACGCCGATCAGGGCGCCCGCGCCGCCGGCGGCGGCCGACGTGGAGGCGTCGGCGTCGACCGTCTTCTGGCTGGAGCCGCAGGCCGTCATGGTCGCGGCGAGCGCGATGGCGGACACCACGCCCCCGATACGTCCCAACCTCATGTGGCACTCCTTGCAATGGGGGTTGCGGCAGCGGATGTGAGCGTTAACTGCCGATCGAGCACAGGATTCAGTCACAGAACATGCCGAATCAGAACAAAGTTCGTGCGCTTCGTTCCCGCTGATTGTTATCGCTAACAAAGACTCTGTCAACGGTTGGACCTAACCTGACGGAAACCTTTAGGTAACGTTCGCGGCAGCCTCCTCGCAGGTCAGCGCCTTGAGCGCGCACTGAAGAGCCGTTGCAGGACGATGAAGACGAAGAGCAGCAGACCGATGAAGATCTTGGTCCACCAGGAGCTGAGCGTGCCCTCGAAGCTGATGATCGTCTGGATCAGGCCGAGCACCAGCACGCCGAGCACCGTGCCGAGCAGGAAGCCGCTGCCGCCCGTGAGCAGCGTGCCGCCGATCACCACGGCGGCGATGGCGTCCAGCTCCATGCCCACGGCGTGCAGGCCGTAGCCGGAGAGCATGTAGAACGACAGCAGCACGCCGCCGAGCGCCGAGCACAGGCCGCTCACCGTGTAGACCGTGATCTTCGTCCGTCCCACCGGCAGGCCCATGAGCAGCGCCGACTGCTCGTTGCCGCCCGTCGCGTACACGGCCCGGCCGAGCCGGGTGTAGTGCAGCACGTACGCCGCCACCAGCACCACCGCCACCGCGACGAGCACGCTCGGCGAGATCCACAGACCGGCGACCAGGTCGATCCTGGTCTGCGCGAACGCCGTGAACGTCGGGTCCTCGATCGGGATGGATTCCGTGCCGATCGTGTAGCACAGCCCCCGGGCCAGGAACATCCCGGCCAGCGTCACGACGAACGGCTGGATGTCGAAGGCGTGCACGATGTACCCCATCACCAGCCCGAGCCCGGCCCCGACGGCCAGCACCAGCGGCACCACCACGTACGGCGGCCACCCCGGCCCCGACATCAGCGACGCCGAGATCATCGTGGACAGCGCCACCACCGACCCCACCGACAGGTCGATGCCCCCGGTCAGGATCACGAACGTCGTCCCCACCGCCACCACCAGCAGGAACGCGTTGTCGATGAAGACGTTGAGCACCACCTGCCCGCCGGCGAACCCCTCGTACCGCACGCCGCCCACGACGAACATCGCCACGAACAGGCAGGCCGTCACGAGAACGGGCAGATACCGGGCCGGCAACGCGACCCGGCCCACGGTCATGGTCGTCACAGGGTCACCCGCACTTTCTCCTCGGGGGCCGAGCCGGCCGGCGCGCTCCGGACGCGCCGGCGCAACGCCTTCGCGCGGAACGACGGCGACTGCACGAGGCAGACCGCCGTCACGACCAGCGCCTTGAACAGCAGGGTCGTCTCGGGCGGCACGCCGATGGAGTAGATCGTCGTGGTCAGCGTCTGGATGATGAGCGCGCCGAGCACGGTCCCGCCCAGCGAGAACCGGCCGCCCGACAACGAGGTGCCGCCGATCACCACGGCCAGGATCGCGTCCAGCTCGATCCACAGGCCGGCGTTGTTGCCGTCGGCGCTGGAGACGTTCGAGCTGATCATGAGCCCGGCGATGCCCGCGCACAGGGCGGCGAAGGCGTAGACCATGATGATGATCCCCCGCGACCTGATGCCCGCGAGCCTGCTGGCCTCGCCGTTCCCGCCGACCGACTCGATGAGCAGGCCCAGTGCCAGCCGCCGGGTCAGGAACGCGGTGACCGCCAGCACCGCCAGCACCAGCAGCACCCCGAACGGCACCGCCAGCAGATACCCGCCGCCGATCAGCTTGTACGCCGGGCTGTTGACCGTGATGATCTGCCCGTCGGTGATGAGCTGGGCCAGGCCGCGCCCGGCCACCATGAGGATCAGCGTGGCGATGATCGGCTGGATGCCCGCCTGCGCGACCAGGAACCCGTTCCATGCGCCGAGCACCAGGCACAGCCCGAGCGCCGGCGCCACGGCGGCGAGCACGCCGGCGTCCTCGCTGATCCGCAGGCAGGCCAGCGCGCCCGAGATCGCCACCACCGAGCCCACCGACAGGTCGATGCCGCCGGTCGCGATGACCAGCGTCATGCCGAGCGAGACCAGGATCAGCGGCGCGCCGAAGCGCAGGATGTCGATCAGGCTGCCGTACAGGTGGCCGTCCCTGACCTGGACGGAGAAGAAGCTGGGGGTGAAGAACACGTTCAGGGCCAGCAGCAGCGCGAGCACCACCACCGGCCACAGCAGCCGCCGCATCAGGCCCGCCCTCCGCTCGCGATCGTCTCCATCAGCACGTCCGTGGTCAGGGCGTCGTCGTTGGGCAGCTCGGCCACCAGCCGCCGGTCGCGCAGCACCCCGACCTTGTGGCTGAGCCGCAGCACCTCCTCCAGCTCGGCGGAGATGAACAGCACCGCCATGCCGCCGTCCGACAGCTCGGCGACCAGGCGCTGGATCTCGGTCTTGGCCCCGACGTCGATGCCCCGGGTGGGCTCGTCGAGGATGAGCAGCCGGGGCTCCAGGATGAGCCAGCGCGCCAGCAGCACCTTCTGCTGGTTGCCGCCACTCAGGTTCCGGACCAGGTGCTCGGGGTTGGGCGGGCTGATCCGCAGGGCCTTGACGTACCGGCCGACCAGGTCGTCCTGCTGCTCGCGGGGCACGGGCCTGGTCCAGCCCCGAGTGGCCTGGAGCGCCAGGATGATGTTCTCGCGCACGGTGAGGTCGGGGATCAGGCCGTCCTCCTTGCGGTTCTCCGAGCAGAAGGCGATCTTGTGGTTCATCGCCGCGCGCGGGGTGCGCAGCGCGACGGGCGCGCCGCCGACGGCCAGCTCGCCGCCGCCGGCGTGGTCGGCCCCGAACAGCAGCCGCGCGACCTCGGTACGCCCCGAGCCGAGCAGCCCGGCCAGGCCCACGACCTCGCCCTCGTGGATGGTGAGCGAGAACGGCTCGACGGCCCCGGCCCGGCCCAGTCCGCGCGCCTCGACCAGCGGGCGGTCGAAGACCTTGGCCTCGCCGTGCAGGCGTTCGAGGGCGGCCAGCTCCTGTCCGATCATCTTGGCGACCAGCTCGATCTGGGGCAGCTCGCGGGTCAGGTACTCGCCGACGAGCCGTCCGTTGCGCAGGATCGTCATACGGTCCGAAATTTCGTAGATCTGGTCGAGAAAGTGGGAGACGAAGAGGATGGCGATGCCTTCCTCCTTGAGCCGTCGCATCACCCGGAAGAGCTGCCGCACCTCGTCGGCGTCCAGGCTGGAGGTGGGCTCGTCCAGGATCAGCACCCGTGCCTCGATGTCGACCGCCCGCGCGATCGCCACCATCTGCTGCACCGCCGGCGAGTACGCCGACAGCGGCGCCGAGACGTCGATGCTCAGGTCCAGCCTGGTCAGCAGCTCGCCGGCCCTGGCCCGTACGCGTTTCCAGTCGATGCGCCCGAACCTGCGCGGCTCGCGGCCGATGAAGATGTTCTCGGCCACCGACAGGTTCGGGCAGAGGTTGACCTCCTGGTAGACCGTGCTGATGCCGCCCTGCTGCGCCTCGGCCGGGCCGGCGAAGGCGACGGGCCGGCCGCCCAGCTCGATCGTGCCCGAGTCGGCGGGATGCACGCCGGTGAGCACCTTGATCAGGGTGGACTTGCCCGCGCCGTTCTCGCCCATGAGCGCGTGCACCTCGCCGGGCAGCAGCCGCAGGTCCACGCCGTCCAGGGCCTTGACCCCGGGAAACTGTTTGCCGATCCCGTTCATCGTCAGGACCGGCCCGGGTGCGGCCATGCGCCTCCCCTTCCGCCTGAAGGGGCCGGGCTCCGGGCCCGGCCCCGTGCGATCAGTACTGACGGCTGGACAGGACCTGCTTGGCCTGCTCCTGTGTGAACGTGGTCTCCTCGGTCACCACGCGGGCCGGCACCTGCTCGCCCTTGACGACCTTCTTGGCCAGGTCCATGAGCTGCGGGCCGAGCAGCGGCGAGCACTCGACGATGTAGTTGATCTTCCCGTCGGCCAGGGCCTGCATGCCGTCCTTGACGGCGTCGACGGTGATGATCTTGATGTCCTTGCCGGGCACCTTGCCGGCGCCCTCGATGGCCTCGATCGCGCCCAGGCCCATGTCGTCGTTGTGGGCGTACAGCACGTCGATGTCCGGGGTGGACTTCAGGAAGGCCTCCATGACCTCCTTGCCCTTGGCCCTGGTGAAGTCGCCGGTCTGCGAGGCGACGACCTTGAACTTCGGGTCCGCGCCGATGACCTGGGCGAACCCGGCCTTGCGGTCGTTGGCGGGGGCCGAGCCGGTGGTGCCCTGGAGCTCGACGATGTTCACCGGGTCCTTGACGTCCTTGTACTCCTCCACCAGCCACTGCCCGGCCTTCTTGCCCTCCTCGACGAAGTCCGAGCCGAGGAAGGTCTTGTAGAGGGAGGTGTCCTTGGAGTCGACGGCGCGGTCGGTCAGGATGACCGGGATCTTCGCGTCCTTGGCCTCCTTGAGCACCGTGTCCCAGCCGGACTCCACCACCGGCGAGAAGGCGATCACGTCCACCTTCTGCTGGATGTAGGAGCGGATGGCCTTGATCTGGTTCTCCTGCTTCTGCTGGGCGTCGGAGAACTTGAGCGTCACGCCCGCGGTCTTGGCCGAGTCCTGGACGGACTTGGTGTTCGCGGTGCGCCAGCCGCTCTCCGCGCCGACCTGGGCGAAGCCCATGGTGATCGAGCCGCCGCCGCCGCTGCCGCCGCTGCCTCCGCCGCAGCTCGCCACCGACATCGCGGTGAGCCCGGCGAGCAGCAGCGCCGAGATCCTCTTTAACACGTGGGGGGTTCCCTTCTCATGTGAGCGCTAACAGCCGAGGTCGGCCGCCTGCGCCTTCCTGTCTCGGGGGCCTGCGCGGTCCCGTCGGGCCGCGCCCGTCTCGCGGGCCGGCGACCGCGGGACGCCACCTCGCCTCCTCGGCCGCGACCGGGCGGAGACGGTCCCGGACCGACCCCGCGACCGCTCCTTTCCCGGCTTGGCCATGACTGTGAACGTTAACAAGCACCCCCGTCAAGGGTCCCCTTCATTACGGTCACGTCACGCCGGACACCCCTTGACTCCAGGGGTGTCCGATCCCTAACGTGGCGCCGATTGCCTCTGTGAGCGCTCACTTCTTCTGGTAGCGCTAACAGCCTCTTGCCCGAGGAGCGCCCATATGCAGCGATCCGTCCCGGTGCCGGGAAGCCCACGGCCTCCCGGCCCGCCCGCCGCCGTACGCCTCAGACCGGCACGACGCGATGGTGGGTGGTGATCCGGCCGTCGTCGTCCAGGACGTGGAAGACGAGCCCCGGCGGCAGCGCGTAGTCGGCGCAGCCGGCCAGCGTCGTGGCGCCCTCCCACGGCAGCCTCAGCGTGGACACCACGCCTGGGGCCACGAGCAGCGGACGTCCGGCGAACGTGGTGGCCGCCGCCGTGTGGGCGTGGCCGACCAGCACGGCGGTCACGCCCGGATGCCCGGCCAGCAGGTCCGCGAGGCGTTCCGGACGCTCCAGCATGATCGTGTCGACCGCCGAGTGCAGCGTGACGGGCGGGTGGTGGAAGGCCATGAGCACCGGCAGGTCGCGTTCACCGGCGAGCACGCCGTCGAGCCAGGCCAGCGTCTCGTCGTCCAGGTCGCCCGCGTCCTGGCCGGGGATGGAGGAGTCGCACACCACGTAGACGGCCGCGTCCGTGCGGTGGACCCGGTTGACCGGCCCGGACGCGGCCGGCTCGCCGAGCAGCACCCGGCGGAACTCCTCCCGGACGTCGTGGTTGCCGGGGCACACCAGGACCGGGTGGCGCGAGGTCAGCAGCTTGCGCGCCTGCTCGTACTCCTCGGCCAGCCCGTGGTCGGCGATGTCGCCGCTGACGAGCACCGCGTCGAGGTCGTACGGGAGGGCGTCCAGGTAACGCATGACGGCGTCGGCGCGCTCGACGGACCGGTCCGAGCCGCCGATGTGGATGTCGCTGAGATGGGCGATCACGAGCATGACGAGAAGTCCTTTCGGGATACGTCCTCGACGCTAGCCGCCTGCCGAAGCGGTCGTAAGATCCAGTTCCGTGCTGAAACGCGAGACCAGTGGCTCGGCGCGTCCGGAGTCGTGACCTGGGCGTTCGGGGATCGCAGCGTCCCGGGCGCGGAAAACCCCGATAAATGCGGGCTTCTCGGGTAGTTGACGGGCTCTCACGACCTCGATGGAGGAGTCCGATGAGCTGGAGCTACCGCAAGACGATCAAGCTGGGCCCGGTCCGGCTGAACCTGTCCCGCGGCGGCGTTGGACACAGCTGGGGCAACCGGCTGTTCAGGGTGACGCGTACCGCCGACGGCCGCCGTACGCTGTCGGTCAATCTGCCCGGCGGCTTCCACTGGCGCAAGACGCTCAGCGGGCGCTGATCCCCCGCCGGAACGACGGGCCGGAGGCGAGCGGCGTCCGGCCCGTTCCCGTCTTCCCGGGACGCCGGACGGATGATGATCTGTAGGCATGAACGCCCATATGAGCCCGGAGGAGTTCCGCCGCCACGGCAGGCAGGTCGTCGACTGGATCGCCGACTACATGGCGGGCATCGAGTCCCGTCCGGTCAGATCGCGGGCCGAGCCGGGGGAGATCCGCAGCGCGTTGCCCGCGGAGCCGCCCGAGCACGGCGAGCCGTTCGAGGCCGTCCTGGACGACCTGAACACGATCCTGCTGCCCGGGATCACCCACTGGCAGCACCCGTCCTTCTTCGCCTACTACCCCTCCAACGCCAGCGGCCCGGCCATCCTCGGCGACCTGCTCTCCAGCGGGCTCGGCGTGCAGGGCATGCTGTGGGTCACCAGCCCGGCCTGCACCGAGCTGGAGACCGTGGTGGTGGACTGGCTGGCGAGCCTGCTCGGCCTGCCCGCCCACTTCAGGACCGACGCGCGCGGCGGCGGCGTGATCCAGGACTCCGCGTCGAGCGCCTGCCTGGTCGCGCTGCTCGCCGCCCTGCACCGGGCGAGCGGCGGCCGGGCCGGGCGCACGGGGATCGCCGAGCGGTACACGATCTACGTCTCGTCGCAGACGCACTCCTCGCTGGAGAAGGCCGCCCGCGTCGCCGGCCTGGGCTCCGACGGCGTACGGGTGGTCGACGTGAACCCCCGTACGCTGGCCATGGACCCCGGACGCCTGCGCGAGCTGATCGCGGCCGACAAGGCGGACGGCGCGGTGCCCGCCATGGTCTGCGCCACCGTCGGCACCACCTCCACGGCGGCCGTCGACCCGGTGCCCGAGATCGGCGAGGTGAGCCGCGAGCACGATGTGTGGCTGCACGTGGACGCGGCCTACGCCGGGGTCGCCGCCGTCTGCCCCGAGTTCCGGATGCTCAACGACGGCGTGGCCGAGTACGCCGACACCTACTCCACCAACCCGCACAAATGGCTGCTGACCAACTTCGACTGCACCGTGCTGTGGACGGCCGACCGCGCCCCCTTGCTCGGCGCGATGTCGATCCTGCCCGAATACCTGCGCAACGCCGCGACCTCGACCGGCTCGGTGGTCGACTACCGCGACTGGCAGATCCCGCTGGGCCGCCGCTTCAGAGCGCTCAAACTGTGGTCGGTGATCCGCTGGTACGGCGCCGAGGGCCTGCGCGCCCACATCCGCAAGGGCGTCTCCCTGGCCCAGGACCTGGCCGCCCGGATCGCCGCCGACCCGGCCTTCGAGCTGCACGAGCCGCACCCGCTCGGCCTGGTCTGCTTCCGCCCCCGCTGGCCCGGCCTGTCACCCGCCGACGCCGACGCGGCCACGCTGCGCCTGATGGAGACCCTGAACGCGGGCGGCTCCCTCTACCTCACGCACACCAGGATCGGCGACCGCATCGTGCTCCGCATAGCCATCGGCGGCCCCGCCACCGAACGCCGCCACGTCGACCAGGCCTGGGCCGACATCGGCCGGGAACACGCCGCCCTGACCCGGCACACCGCCCGGAACGGCTAGATCGGCAGCCCGGCCCCCACGGCCAGGGCGCCGAGGACCTTGGCGAGCACGGCCCGGTCCCCCGGGCCGAGCCCGCCGGTCAGCTCCGCGTCGAGCTCCAGCGTCACCTCCAGGCACCGGCCCAGCAGCGCGCGCCCGTCGTCGGTGAGGTCGAGGACCTGACGCCGCCGGTCGTCGGGGTCGCGCACCCGTGAGATCGCGCCGAGCCGTTCGAGGTGGTCGGCCAGCGTCACCACCAGGCTCGGCGCGACGCCCATGGCCCTGGCGACGTCGAGCTGCGAGGCCGCGCCGCGCGCCTCCAGCAGGGTCATCAGGCCGACGTGCTTGGGCTTGAGATCGAGCGGGACGATCGCGGCCGTGAACCGCTCGGTGACGATCGCGCCGAGCGTCCCGATCCTGAAGGCCATCGTCCCCGCCACCGACACCGGCTTGGCTTCATCCACATCCGCAATGGTAGCGTCAATACATCATTCACAAGATGAACGATTCGCTTCAGGGGTGACGGTTCAGGCCGTGCTCGTAGGCCCAGATGACCGCCTGGACCCGGTCGCGCAGGCCGAGCTTGCCCAGGATGCGCCCGACGTGCGTCTTGACGGTCCCCTCGGACAGGAACAGCGAGCCCGCGATCTCGGCGTTCGTCTCCCCCCAGGCGATGTGCCGCAACACCTCACGCTCGCGGTCGGTCAGCGGGTCCGGCCCGGCGGCCGGAAGGTGCGGGGCGACGTGGTCGAGCAGGCGGCGGGTGGTCGAGGGCGCGATCACCGCGTCCCCCCGGTGGACGGTCCGCACCGCGGCCAGCAGCTCCTCGGCCGGGGCGTCCTTGAGCAGGAACCCCGAGGCTCCGGCCCGGAGTGCGGCGAAGGCGTACTCGTCCAGGTCGAAGGTGGTCAGGACGATCACCTTCGGCGCGCCGGCGGACGCCAGCAGCCGGCGGGTCGCCTCGACGCCGTCCATGCGCGGCATGCGCACGTCCATGAGCACCACGTCCGCCGTCACCGCGCGCAGCCCGGCCAGCGCCTCGACCCCGTCGCCCGCCTCCCCGACCACCCGCATGTCGTCCTGGGCGTCGATCACCATCACCGTGCCGGTACGCACCAGCCGCTGGTCGTCGACGACGTAGACCCCGATCGTCATGTCCGGTACGGAAGTCGGGCCTCGACGACGAACCCGCCTTCCTCCTCCGTCCGTATGTCCAGGGTCCCGCCCACCGCGGTCACCCGCTCACGCATCCCCGCCAGCCCGTTCCCCGGCCCGTCGCCGCGCCCATCACCGGGTGTCACGGCGGGGGCGGAACCGCCGGCGTCACCGGCGGTGATGCGCAGGGCGTCGTCCGTCCAGTCCAGCCGGAGGGTGCTGCGCGCGCCCGCGCCCGCGTGCTTGAGCGTGTTCGTCAGCGCCTCCTGCACGACGCGGTACGCGACGAGGTCGGCGCCCGGCCCGAGGGGGTGCGGGGTGCCGCGCACGGTCTCCTCCACGGGCAGCCCGGCGCTCCGGGTGCGCGCCACAAGGTCCGGCAGGCCGGTCAGGCCGGGCGGCGGCCCGCTCTCCGGCGCGGCGCGCAGCACGCCGACGGCGGCCCGCATGTCCGTGAGGGCCGCGCGTCCCGTCTCCTCGATCGCTGCCAGGATCTCCTCCGCGCGCGCGGGCGCGAACCGCCCTCCCCTGGCCTGGGCGACGATGACGGCGAGCGCGTGGGCGACCACGTCGTGCATCTCCCGGGCGATCCTGGCCCGCTCCTCGGCGGCCGCCCGCGTCGCGGCCTCGCGGGCCCGCTCCCGCAGCAGGTCGAGGTGGGCGAGCTGGGTCCGCCGGTACAGTCCGAGCCCCCACGCCGCGACCGCCACCGCGGCCAGCAGCCCGAACAGCAGCCACGGGTCCGGCCCCAGCCCGGCGGCCGCGACGCTGGAGTCTGTCGCGAACCTGGCCGCCGCCACGCCCGCTCCGGCCAGGCCGACCGCCAGGGGCGGATGACGCCGGGCGTGCGCGGTGCAGGAGTAGACCGCGAGCGGGAACAGCACCGCCGACGGCAGCACGAGGAACAACCCGGTCACCGCCGCCTGCACGGCGAAGGCCGCGCCCACCACGAGGAACGCCCACGTCTCCCGCCGGTACGCGACGGCCGCGTGCGCCACCAGGCAGGCCCCCGCCAGCAGGACCGCGCGCACCCCGGGCACCGACAGCACCGCCACCGTCAGGGAGAGCGGGAACAGCGGCACCCCGGCGGCCAGGGCCAGGACGACGTCGGCGCGGCGGGGCGTCATCGTGGCGTCGGGCGCCGGCCGGAGGTCGTGCGCTGGTAGGAGAGGGTGGCCCCGGCGACCGCCAGCCCGAACAGCAGCCAGCTCCCGTACACGACCGCGACCGCCGCCACCGTCGCGGGCTCGGACAGCGGCACGGGCCCCCGGGTGATGCCGAGGAGCTGGGAGAGCGTGCCGAGAACAGACATGGCACCCATAGTGGTCAACATCGCGGCGCCCGTCCAACCGCCGGCCAGCACCAGCCGCCGCGGCAGCCACCGCCCCCACCTCTGGACGAGGGCCAGCGAGCCCACCGCCCCGATGGCCAGCATGACCAACTCGCCGTACGGGAAGCCCTCGCCGTAGTCCGCGGGGCGCAGCCAGGTGCCGCCCGCCGACCAGTAGAGCTTGGCCGAGGGATAGACGAACCCGATGGCGAACGCGGCGTACCCGAGCCAGGCCCCGCCGGGGACCCGGATGCGCGGCAGCAGCAGCGCCCCCAGCAGCGCGCAGCCCGCCAGGCTGAGCCCGCGCAGCGCCATCCCGGGCCAGTCTACCTGCGCGAACTCCCCGGCGGGGATGCCGGTGAGCGCGAAGAAGGCGCGGAAGACGTCGAGCACGAGACCGCCCGCCGACCACAGCAGCAGCAGGGCGGGCAGCAGCCCCGCCGGGTGCGGCCGCACCACGAAGACCGCCCCCAGCACGGCGGCCACGATGGTCACCCAGTGCGGCGCGAACCCCGTGGTGTACGGCAGTGTCGGCAGCGGCGCGAGCGCGAGCGCCACGACGAACGCGAGGACGGTCAGCGCCGAGATCTGCAGTCGTTGGAATGGCATGCCTCGACGATCGCGCCCCGGGCCCGCCGCCCGCGTCTCCCTGAGGTCCGGCCAAGAGGTGACCTGAGAGGTATTGACACGACCCGCTGCGCACGGGAACGAAAAAGGCGGCGCCCTTGCGGACGCCGCCTGAATTTCTGTGGAGCTATGGGGATTCGAACCCCAGACCTCCTCCATGCCATGGAGGCGCGCTACCAACTGCGCCATAGCCCCTTGCGATCACCAAGTGTATCGGACTTCCGGAGCCCTCGCGTCACGCCGGATCCCGCGTCCCGGGCGGACCGGAGGAGGTCTCCGGCCCGCCCGGAAGGGAGCGCGTCAGGCGGCGCGGCGGACCGGGATGCCCGCCTCCCCGGCCAGCGCGGCCACGTCGACCCCGGCCTCGCGCAGCAGGCGGCCGGCGCCGTTCGCGTCGTCGGCCAGCAGGCCCCACAGCAGTCGTTCACCGGTGACCGGTCCCGGCTTCCACATGGCCACCTCGATCACCTTCCTGGCATGCATGGCCAGCGGGATGCCGCCCAGCGGCCCGTCCAGGGTCACGCGCAGCGGGCACAGCCGGGACCTGCGCAGGACCCACCGCTCGGGCGCGTCCGTCCCCGCCCTGGTACGGCGGCGCACCTCGTCGAGATCGATGCCGAGGGTGGCCAGCAGCTCCCGCGCGTCCCCCAGGTCGATCCGGGTACGCAGGTCGGCGCCGGAGGCGGTGAACGACGACAGCGAGAACGGCCGCACCTCGGCCACCCCCAGCAGCAGGAGGTCGGCGTCGAGCGTGTCGCGGTGGGCGTCGAGCGCGAGCATACCGGCCCGGACCACCGCCCGTCGGGCGCCTTCTGTGAACCTGTCGAACACCTGCTACCTCCCCGTTCTGCGGGCGTGCTTGCGATGGGCGGACTGCCGCCGGACCCCCAGCGCGCCGGCGATCTGCTCCCACGACCACCCCGCCGCGCGGGCGTTGGTGACGTGGACGGCCTCCAGCTCCTCCAGCAGGGCCCTGAGCGCGGCGACGGCGGCCAGGCCCGTTCCGGGGTCGCGGTCGGAGGCCGCCTCGGCCAGTTCGGTGACGTCCATGGTGTCAGCATGTGCTGACAGACGCTCATTTGTCAACATATGCTGACGCCTCAGAGGCGTTCGGCCAGGCCGACGAGGACGGGCAGGGCGGCGGCGAGGCGGTCGCGCTCGTCCGGGGTGAGGGAGTCGACGGCCGCGGCCAGGCGTTCGGTGATCACCTGTTCGCGGCTGTCCAGCGCGGCGCGGCCGGAGCCGGTGATCGCGGTGATCACCCGTCGCCGGTCGGCGGGATCGGGCTCGCGGGCCACCATGCCCCGCTGGTGGAGGCCGCCCAGGACGGTGCCGATCGCCTGGGCGGTGATGCGTTCCAGGTGCGCGAGCTGGGCCGAGGTGTGGGGCCCGTCCCGGTCGAGGCGGGAGAGCACGGCGAGCTCGGTGAAGGAGACGTCGTCGCCGGAGGCGTTGGTGTAAAGCTGCCGGATGCGGCGGGCGAGCCGCCCGACCGAGATCCGCAGATCCTTGGCTAGCACGAAACCAAGTCTAGCTTTATCAATCCAGCTTTGGTAGTTTCCCGGCACTATGTGCTACGACAACGACGCCGCCCCACCGCGCCCACAGCCGCCGATCACCGGCACCCGATCCGCCGACCTCCGCCTGACCTCCGCCGACGGCACGTCGTTCGCCGCCTACGAATCCCGTCCCGACCGGGTGAGCGGCCCCGGCGTCGTGATCCTCCCCGACGTCCGCGGCCTGCACGGCTTCTACAAGCAGCTCGCCGTACGGCTGGCCGAGCAGGGGCACCCGGCCGTCGCCATCGACTACTACGGCCGGACCGCCGCCGACGACGACCGGGGCGAGTCGTTCCAGGTCATGGCCCACATCCCCAAGCTGACCAGGGAGAACATCCAGGCCGACCTGCGGGCCGCGGCCGGGCACCTGGGCGGGCCGGCCGTGGCGCTCGGGTTCTGCATGGGCGGGCGGAACGCGTTCTTCGCCTCGGCGCCCGGGTTCGGGTTCGCCGGCGTGATCGGGTTCTACGGCGCGCCGGGGATCGCCGGGCCGTACGGCCCCGGGCCCACCCAGCACGCGGCCGAGCTGGGCGCGCCGATCCTCGGCCTGTTCGGCGGGGCCGACGAGGGCATCCCGGCCGAGCAGGTGACGGAGTTCGGGGACGCGCTGACCGAGGCCGGGATCGAGCACGAGATCGTCGTCTACCCGGGCGCCCCGCACGGGTTCTTCGACGAGGCCCGCGAGGAGCACGAGGCGGTCTGCGCCGACGCGTGGCGGCGGGTGCTCACCTTCCTGGCCGCCAGAGCCTGACCCGCAGGAGCCGCGCGCGGTCAGGGCCGCCGGTGCGAGGTCACCCGCAGGTGGTGCGCATGGTCAGGGCGGCTTCTTCGAGCGAGAACGCGACCTCGACCGTGCCCAGCTCCCCCGTGTCGCGCACGTGCGTGCCGCCGCACGGGATCGACACCTCGCCCTCGGGCAGCGAGCAGTGCCAGGTGCGCAACGCGGTCAGACCGGGCCCCGGCACGTCCAGCCGGACCGGCGCACGGGCCGCCACCCACGTCCGGAGCCGTTCGTTCACCCGCCGGGCCAGCTCGGTCAGGTCCAGGTCGTCGGCGGAGAAGCCCTTCTTGCGCAGCGACTTGCCGAGGCGGTACTCGTCCACGCTGCCGTGCGGCAGGATGCGCGAGGAGGTGATCGCCGTCTGGTCGAAGTCGGGATTGCCGAGCCGGTCCAGCCGCACCTCCTTGCGCCACCTGTCCGCGAGCGCCGCGTTGAGCGCCAGCGCGGCCAGGTGGCAGGCGGTGTGGCCGGCCGAGAGCGCCGCCCGGTATCCCGCGTCCACCTCCAGAGCCACCTCCGTGCCGACGGGCAACGGGGTCTCCGTGACGTGGACGACCAGCCACTCCCAGCCCTCGGTGCCCCGCCGGACGGGGATGGACTCGCCGACGAAGATCTCACCGTCGTTCGACTGGGCCCCTGTCACGCAGTCGACGACCGGCAGCTCGCCGAGCGTCCCCCGATCGGCGGGCTGGTCGGGCCAGGTGTGGTCAAGGGGATGGAACGGCGTCTCGGCAGTGACGAGGCCGTGCCGGTCCCCCACCGGCACGGCCCCGACAATCGGGGAACGGCCGCTGACGTGGCCGTTGGGGAAGGTGACGACAGTGGATCTCACCTGGTCATTGTGGCAGGGGCGCGCTCGTCCTCCAGGTAGCGGTCACGGCCGGCGTACAGGCCGGTGAAGAGCTGGACGACGATCACGCCGAAGAGCAGGGCGTACGTCAGCTCCCAGCCGCCGGTCATCTGGTAGATCACGCCGACCAGCAGCGGACCGGCGCCGGCGATGAGATATCCGGCGCTCTGCCCGAAGGCCGACAGCGCGGCCGTGGACTCCGCCGTACGGGTGCGCAGCCCCAGCATCATCAGCGCCAGCGGGAACGACCCCATGCCGACCGCCACGAACACCACCCACACCATGGCGGTCGAGGCGGGCGCGAACCACAGCCCGAGGAAGCCGATCGCGTAGAACACGACCAGCCCCACGACGACCGGCCGCTGGTCGCGGAAGCGCGCGGCGATCGTGGGCACCAGGATCGAGACCGGGATGTTCAGGGCGGTGAACACGCCGAGGATGAGCCCGGCCTGCGAGGAGGTGTATCCCCCGTCGGTGAGGATCGTGGCGAGCCAGCCGAACATGATGTAGGCGATCATCGACTGGGTGCCGAAGTAGACCGCCACCATCCAGGCGAGCTTGCTCCTGAGCAGGGTCGAGATGCCCGCGTCCCGCCTGCCCGTGTCCCGCTCCGGCTCACTGCGCAGCAGCGCAAGCCACGGAATGGCGGCCACGGCGGCCAGGGCCGCCCACACGCCGAGCGCGATGTGCCAGTCCCCCGACGCACGCTCGATCGGCACGGTCGCGGCGGCGGCCAGCATGGTGCCCGCCGCCAGGGCCGTGGTGTAGACGGTGGTCATGATCCCGGTACGTCCGGGGAAGTGACGCTTGATCAGCGTCGGGATGAGCACGTTGCCCACGGCGCCGCCGGACAGCGCCACCGCGCTGCTCAGCAGGAACACCGGGGCCGACCCCACCAGCGACCTGACCAGGATGCCGGTGCCGAGCGTGACCAGCGCGAGCAGCAGCAGCCGGTGCTCGCCGATCCGCCGGGCCAGCGTGGGAGTGATCGCGCCGACGCCGGCGAAGGCCAGCACGGGCAGCGTGGTGAGCAGGCCGGTGCCGACGCTGCTCATGCCGAGGGCCCCGGCGAGCTGGTCGAGCAGCGGTCCTACGCTGGTGACGGCCGTGCGCAGGTTGAGCGCGGCGAGAACGATCCCCAGCACGAGAAGCCAGGCCAGGGGGGCGGTTCTGCCTGTTCTGCCACGGGCCTCTTGGGCGAGCACGCTCATGCTGGGAAGGTCCTCCACTCATCAAATCATGGGACGAATCACCACCTTAACAGGACCGAAATGTCCCTTTATTCCTGGACATGAGAAAGCCCCCGGAGCGGGGGCTGATGATCTCAGGGGGAGATGGCCCTACAGGACCGGGCTCGGGCCCTCCGGGGGCTGGTTACGCGGGGGGACCGGCCCGGGAGGCGGCAGGGTGCCGCCGGGCGGGTAGTCGCCGCCGCCGACCGTGCCGGGCGGGACCGGCGCGCCGGTGTCGCCGTACGTGGAGCCGTGCTCGTGCTGGTGCTGGTGGGCGCCGGGGACGTCGCCGCGCCAGCCGCCCGTCTCGCCGCCGCGCGACTCGATGAACGATTTGAACCGTTCCATGTCGTTCCTGATGCGCAGCCGGACGATCTGCAGCGCGTCGCCGACGGTCTCGACGACGCCCTCGGGGTCGTACTCCATCTGGAGGGTGACCTTGGTGGTGTCGGCGTCGATGCGGTGGAAGGTGACGACGCCCGCGTGGTGCGGCGAGTCCGTGCCGCGCCAGGCCACGCGCTCGTCGGGGTGCTGCTCGGTGATCTCGGCCTGGAACTCGCGGCGGACCCCGGCGATCTCGACCACCCACTCGGTGAGCGTGTCGGAGATCTGCTTGACGGACTCCACGCCCTCCATGAACTCGGGGAAGCTCTCGAACTGGGTCCACTGGTTGTAGGCCACGCGGATCGGGACGTTGACGTCTACTGAGTGCTCGATCGTGCTCATGGGGTCTGTCACTGCCCGCGCACGGCGGGCGTTAACGCCTGCGCAGCAGCCAGTAGAGGCCCACGAAGGGCAGCACGAGCGGGATGAACAGGTAGCCCTTGCCGTACGACGACCACACTGTGGCGTCGGGGAAGGCCGCCGCGTCGACCAGGCTCGCGGTGCCGATCACCAGCACGCCGGCCAGCTCGATGACGAGCGCGCCCAGCGCGAGCCGGCGGGCGCCGCGCACGAGGGCCACGGTGAGCACGACGTAGACCAGCGCGGCGAAGGCCGACAGCGAGTAGGCCAGCGGCGCCTCGCCGAACCTGGTGGCGATCTGCACGGCCGCCCGCGCGCCCGCCGCCAGCGAGAACAGCCCGTAGACGGCGACCAGCGCGCGCCCCGGGCCGGTGCCGATCGGGGCGGTCACGCCACGCCCTGCCATATCTGCAGCAGCCGCGCGTTCATCACCGCGATCGCGAACCCGGCCACGACCAGGATCGCCGTGCCCCACCGGCTGCGCTCGGCCAGCGCGAGGAACACCCCGGCGGGCGGGATCAGCACCTGGCCGCCGATGTAGCCGAACAGCGTGGCCTTCTCCGGCGGCCCCTCGCCGCCGGACACCGCCGCGATCACGAACCCGGCCTGCACCAGGATCGCCACCTCCAGCATGGCGAAGCCGACCAGCAGGACCATGCCCATGGGACGGTTGCGGACGGCGACGACCAGGCTGGCCAGCATGAGCAGCAGTGAGCCGACGATGACGATCGTGGCGACGGTGGTGTTCATCGGGACACAGGTTAGCGCCCGTGCAGGTCGCCCTCGATTCCGTCCAGCACCCACGACAGGCCGCGCTCGAAGTTGTCGTCGGCCCCGGCCACACCCTGCTCGATCACCGGCGCCAGCCTGGGGAACTCGCCGTTCTCGATCAGCTCCCTGATGTACGGCTCGGCCACGGCCGCCCGCTCGGCCTCGTTGACGCCGCCCTGCCGGGGCTGCCCCCGCTCCAGCGCCTCCCTGACCACGAACCCCGTCATGTAGTCGTTGAACGCCGCGAGATAGCGCCAGGCCCGCAGCCGGTCGACCCCGAGCCCGTCGAAGGCCGACAACTTCTGCTCGACGTGCCGCAGCCCGTTGGGCCCGACGGCGACGCGCTGGGAGATCAGCTCGACCCGCCACGGGTGGCGGCGCACGACCTCGCGTTCCCGCCCGGCCAGCAGCAGCAGCGCCGCCCGCCAGTCGGCCGGCAGCGGCTCCTCGACCAGCACCTCGGCCGCGATCTCGTCGGCCATCAGGGCGAGCAGGTCCTCCTTGCGCTCGATGTAGGAGTACAGCGTCATCGTGCGCGCGCCCAGCTCAGCGGCCACCCGGCGGATCGAGACCGCGCCCAGCCCCTCGGCGTCGGCGACCCCCACCGCCGCGGCCACGACCGCTTCCCTGGTCAGCGCCGGACGCCGTGGCGGCCCCGGACGCGACCACACGGAACTCATGCCCTTGATGCTACACCGTACGAAACTGATACGGTGTACGACATGCGATACAGCGTACGAAGCTCCTTCCGGGCGACCGCCCTGGTCGTACTGCTCGGCGTGATCATGACGATGCTCGACACGACGATCGTCAACGTCGCCCTCGGCACCCTGTCGCGCGACTTCGGCGCGACCCCCGCCACCATGCAGTGGGTGGTCACCGGCTACCTGCTGGCCCTGGCGATGACCGTGCCGGTCACCGGCTGGGCGGTCGGCCGCTTCGGCGCGCGCCGGGTGTGGCTGGTCTCGCTCGTGCTGTTCGCCGCCGGGTCCGCGCTCAGCGCCGCGGCCTGGTCGATCGGCAGCCTCATCGCCTTCCGCGCGCTCCAGGGGCTGGGCGGGGGCCTGCTGCTGCCGGTCGGGCAGACGATGCTGGCCCAGGCCGCCGGCCGGGAGCGCATGGGCCGCGCGATGGCGATGATCTCGGTGCCGGCGATGCTGGCGCCCGTCCTCGGGCCCGTGCTCGGCGGGGTGATCGTGGAAGGGCTCGGCTGGCGCTGGATGTTCCTGGTGAACCTGCCGGTGGGAGCCGCGGCGCTGGTGGCGGCGCTGGCCCTGGTGCCACGCGAGCCGGGCGCGGACCGGCGGCGGCTCGACGTCACCGGGCTCGCGCTGCTCTCCCCCGGCCTGGCCGCGCTCGTCCACGGCCTGGCCGAGGTGGGCGACGGCGCCGCTCCGCCGTATCCGACGTTGTGGGGCGGCCTCGCGCTGGTGGCCGCGTTCGCGGTGCGGGCGCTGCGGCGGCCGGACGCCCTGGTGGACCTGCGGCTGTTCGGCGACCGCAGGTTCGCCTCGGCGGTGCTCGCGATGGCGTGCTACTCGGCGGCCGCGTTCGGCGTCACCGTGCTCGTGCCGCTCTACAGCCAGTTCGCCGAGGGCGGCGGCGCGCTGGACGCCGGGCTGCTGCTGGCGCCGATGGGCGTCGGGGCGGCGATCACCATGCCGCTGGCGGGCCGGCTCACCGACAGCAGGGGGCCGCGCGGCGTCGGCGCGGCGGGGGTGGTGGTCGCCGTGCTGGGCATCGCGGCGTTCGCGCTCTTCGGCGGGTTCGTGCCGGTGTTCGTGCTCGGGCTGGGGCACGGGCTGGTGTCCACGTCGGTGATGGCGGCGGCGTTCACCACGCTGGGCCGCGCCGCCCTCCCCGCCGCGACCACGCTGAGCACGATCGCCGTACGCCTGGCCGCGCCGTTCGGCGTCGCCCTGCTGACCGTGCTGACGCAGGCGTTCACCAGGGCGGGGGTGGAGCGGCCGTTCGCGTACGCGTTCGGCTGCGCGGTCGTCCTGGCCGCCGTCTCGCTGGTGCCGATCGCGCTCATAGGATCGGGGACGTGCAGAGAATCCTCGTCAGCGCCTGCCTGATGGGCCGCCGCGTCCGCTACGACGGCGGCGCGAAGACCAGCGCCGACGCCCTGCTCGCGCGCTGGCGGGAGGAAGGGCGGCTGGTGGTGGTCTGCCCCGAGGTGACGGGCGGGCTGCCCGTTCCGCGCCCGGCGGCCGAGATCGAGGGCGGCGCGGGCGGGGCGGCCGTGCTGTCCGGCGCGGCGCGCGTGCTGGCGAGCGACGGCTCCGACGTGACGGCCGAGTTCGTGGCGGGGGCGCGGGCCGCGCTGGAGGCCGCCCGCTCGGCCGGGGTCCGGCTCGCCGTGCTCAAGGAGGGCAGCCCCTCGTGCGGCGCGCTGGCCGTCTACGACGGCACCTTCGGCGGACGGCGGGTGCCCGGCCAGGGGGTGACCACCGCCCTGCTCGAAGCGCACGGCGTCCGCGTGTTCACCGAGGAGCAGCTTCCCGAGGCGGCCGGCTACCTGCGCGACCTGGAGGCGTAGAAGGCCCCCGCCAGGCCGGCGGCGAGCAGCACCGCCATCGTGTCGTGGAACCAGGTGCTCAGCGTCGTGGCCGCCGAAGGCCGCAGGGCCAGCGCCAGGATGCCGATCAGCACGCCGCCCAGAGCCCCCGCGTGGGTGTAGACCAGGCCGTCCCAGGCCCACGGGCGGCGGGACAGGGCGCCGGAGCCGCCGGCCAGCAGGCCCAGGGCGCACAATGTCTCCACGACCACCGCGGGCGGCACGACCGGCTGGGACATCGGGCCGAGCGGGATGCCCGCGTGCAGCAGCGCGGCCCCGAAGAAGATCAGCGCGTAGACCAGCGAGAGCGCGCCGAGGGCTTTGCGCAGTGCGTCCATGGGCTCCACGCTCGCACCGCCGGGGCCGGGCGGAATCGTCCTCAGGGAGAAGGCCGCGGTACGCCGCCCGTGGTAGCCAGCATGCGCCGGACGATCCGGATCACCTCGCCGATCGTCACCTGGGCGTCGTCGTCGGACTCGCAGGCCGCCACCCCGCGCCCGGCCTCGCCCATCACGGTGGTCAGCAGGGCCACCAGCACGTTGCTCTCCGGCGTGTCCGCCAGGCCGAGCAGCCGTTTGTTGCCGCCGATCCACTCCCAGCCGCGCTGCCTGCGCAACGTGGTGAACTCGGCCGGGCCGTCGTTCTCCAGGAACAGCCGGGCCACGTCGCGCTGCTCCCACGAGCCTTCCAGGTAGGCGCGGGCGCCGGCCAGGAACCGTTCCTCGCCGGCGCCCCCGGTGGCCTTGGCCGCGCGGGAGGTGCGTTCCTCCTGGTCGCGCATGAACTGCTCCCACAGGGCGAGGAACAGGCCCGGCTTGCCGCCGAAGTGGTGGTACAGGCTGCCGACGCTGATGCCCGACGTCTCGACGATGTCGGCGACCGTGGCCTCGGCGTACCCCTTGGCCAGGAAGACCTCGCGGGCGGCGCGCAGCAGGGTGTCGCGGGTGCCACTGGAACGTCCCCAGCCCCGGTTCTTCATTCGGTCATTATGTACGGTCCGCCAGGTTTGATCGGGAAATCGAACCGGCCCGATCAAACGGAAACTTTCTCGCTTTCCCAGGAGTCGTACAGGTGCAAGGGGGCCCGGATCATTTCGAAACGGGGAAAGGATTCGGCGACAATGACTGTCGACCTGAACAACGCACAACCCCTGGCCTGGGATTCGGCCACGCTCGACGCGGACACCAAGGAGATGCTGGACAATCTCCAGCCCAACATTCTCCGCGCGCACGTGCGCGAGCATCTGTCCGTGCTGTTCGTCAGGTTCAACGACGTCGCCGCGGGAAAGGCGTTCCTGCGGCACATCGCCGTCACGAAGATGAAGTCCGCGCGCCGCCACCTTGAGGAGGTGCGCGAGTTCGGCGCGAACGGCCGGCGCGGCACTCCGTACGTCGGCATCGGCATCAGCAAGGCCGGCTACCGCGACCTCGGCCACTCCGTCGAGGACGTGCGCAAGTTCGGCGACAAGGTGTTCCGCGACGGCATGAAGCGGCGCGTCGCCGAGGTGGACGACCCGCCGGTGACCGAGTGGGAGCCCGCCTACCAGCGGGAGATCCACGCCGTCATCCTCATCGGCGACGCCCGCCAGGACCGGGTCGAGGAGCTGCGCGAGGAGATCCTGGGCGAGTTGCCCGCCGGCGCGCGGCTGCTCGGCGAGGAGACCGGCCACGGCATGCGCAACCCGGCCGGCGACGGCATCGAGCACTTCGGGTACGTGGACGGCCGCAGCCAGCCGCTGTTCGTGAAGGACGAGGTGGACAAGGAGCCGAAGGAGCACTGGGACCCCGCCTTCCCGCTCTCCAACATCCTGGTCGCCGACCCCTTCGCGCCGCACCCGCAGCGGCACTTCGGCAGCTACCTGGTCTTCAGGAAGCTGGAGCAGAACGTACGGGCGTTCAAGGAGATCGAGCAGGACCTGGCCGACGCCCTCGGCCTGCTCGGCGCCGACCGCGACCGGGCGGGCGCCATGCTCGTCGGCCGCTTCAAGGACGGCACCCCCGTCACGCTCAAGGCCAAGCCGGGCGGCGGCCCGGTGGCCAACGACTTCACCTTCGACGACGACCCGGGCTCGAAGTGCCCCTTCAGCGGGCACATCAGGAAGACGAACCCGCGATCGTTCGGCCGCGAGGTCCTCATGGCCCGCCGGGGCCAGACGTACGGCGACCGCACCGACGACCCCTGGGACGACTCCCCGCCCCGCACCCGCCCGAGCGGTGAGGTCGGCCTGCTGTTCATGGCCTTCAACAGCAGCCTGCTCGCCCAGTTCGAGTTCACGCAGCAGAGCTGGGCGAACAACGAGGACTTCCAGAACCCGGCGACCGGCCACGACCCGGTCATCGGGCAGGGAGCCCGTGACGTCAAAGTGAGCTGGCCGAAGGTGTGGGGCCGGGCCGAGCCGTCGTCCCTGCAGGCCCAGGTCACCCAGACGATCACGATGAAGGGCGGCGAGTACTTCTTCGCGCCGTCCCTGGCCTACCTCCGCAACCTGTGACACCCGGGCCCGGCGGGGACGCCCCCCGCCGGGCCACCCACCGCTCCGGCTCTTGTCGGGGCGGGGTTCTAAGATCGGATCTCCGGGGGGAGATCTGACGATGTTGCGGGCGTTCTTCAAGACGGAGGCGGGCAGCACGAGCGTGCTGCTCGTGGCCACCGCCCTGGCCATGCTCTGGGCCAACTCGCCGTGGTCCGGCACCTACGAGGCGTTCTGGCACCTGCCCATGGGCATCTCGTTCGGCGACGCGGAGTTCTCCCTCGACCTGCGCCACTGGGTCAACGACGGCCTGATGAGCGTGTTCTTCTTCGTGATCGGCCTGGAGGTCTCCTACGAGGTGCGCCTCGGGCAGCTGCGGGACCGGCGGCTGATCGCCGTGCCGGCCGTGGCCGCCCTCGGCGGCATGCTCGTCCCCGCCGCCGTCTACCTCGCGCTCAACCTCGGCGGCCCCGGCGCGGGCGGGTGGGGCGTGCCCATCGCCACCGACACCGCGTTCGTGCTGGGCGTGCTGGCCGTCGTCGGCGCGCGTTGTCCCGACCCGCTGCGGGCGTTCCTGCTGACGCTGGCCATCGTGGACGACGTGCTGGCCATCATGATCATCGCCATCTTCTACACGACGAGCCTGCAGCTCACCGCGCTCGTGGTGGCCGTCGTGCTGCTGGCGGCGATCGTGCTGCTGCGCCGGCTGAAGATCTGGCGGGCGCCGGCGTACATCGCGCTCGGGTTCGGGTTGTGGGTCGCGACGCTGGAGAGCGGCATCCACCCGACGCTCGTCGGCATCGCGCTCGGCGTCCTCGTCTTCGTCTACGCGCCCAGCGACCAGAAGTTGCTGCTCGCGGGCGAGGCCGTCCAGGAGTTCACCACCGAGCCGAGCGCGCGGGCGGCCAGGGAGGCCACGCGGCGCGTCCAGCGGGCCGTCTCGGTCAACGAACGGCTCCAGCTCCGCCTGCATCCGTGGAGCAGCTACGTGATCGTGCCGGTGTTCGCGCTGGCCAACGCCGGGGTGCGGCTCGACGGCGAGACCCTGCGGGCGGCCCTGACCTCGCCCATCTCCCTCGGGATCGCGCTGGGGCTGCTGCTCGGCAAGTTCGCCGGGATCTCGCTCGGCACGTGGCTGCCGCTGCGGCTCGGCTGGGGCATCCTGCCCGGGAACCTGGTGTGGGGGCAGTTGCTGGGCGGCGCGGCGGTCTCCGGGATCGGGTTCACGGTGGCGCTGTTCATCGTCGACCTGGCCTTCGACGACCCGGCCGTCCAGAGCCAGGCCAAGATCGGCATCCTGGCCGGGTCGCTGCTGTCCGCCGCGATGGGCTGGGTGATCTTCCGGATGGCCTGGGACCGTGGTGGCGTCTGCGCGCCTCCGGAGGCCGAGCCCGACGAGGAGCTGCCCGACGTGCTGTCCGTCCCGGTCGGCCCGGAGGACCACGTGCGGGGTCCGGCGAACGCGAAGGTGACCATCGTCGAGTACGGCGACTTCGAGTGCCCGTACTGCGGCCGTCTCCACCCGGTCCTGGACGAGATCCTGCGCAAGAACCCCGACGTACGGCTCGTCTTCCGGCATTTCCCGATCCGGTCGTTGCATCCCCGGGCCGCGTCCGCCGCGATCGTCGCCGAGGCCGCCGCCGACCAGGGGCGGTTCTGGGAGATGCACGACATCCTCTACGACAACCAGCGCTTCCTCACCGACGCCGACCTCGAACACTACGCCGCCGAACTCGACGCCGACCCCTGGGGGGACGTGGCCGGGCACACCTCACGCATCGCGCTCGACGAGGCGTCCGGCAAGGAGAGCGGCGTACGCGGCACCCCCACGCTGTTCCTGAACGGCCGCCGTCACAAGGGCGGCCTGGACCTGCAGTCGATCAGCCGCGCGGTGGAAGAACTGCGCGAATCCCCGTAACGTCGCCCGAGTCCCCTTCTGGCTGGAGTCGCCCAATGAGTTTCCTCAACATGCTCACGAATCTGCTCCCCACCCTCCTGACCGCCCTGCTGCTCGTCGTGGGCGTCGTCATGATCGGGATGAACAGGCGGCACGTGGGCCGCGCGGCCGTCCTCGGCATGTCGGGATGCGGGCTGCTGCTGATCGGCACGCTGATCAACCTCGTGCTGAGCCTGCTGACGCAGATGCTGATCGAGTCGTACGGCAGCAGCATGATGGCCGTCCTGCCGTTCGCGTACCTCATCTCCTCGCTCTTCCACCTGGTCGGCATCGGGCTGCTGATCTGGGCCGTCGTCGCGCGCCGGAACGCGCCGCAGCAGCCCCCGGCCGGCTGGCAGCAGCCCCCGCAGCAGTACCACCAGCCGTACCAGCAGCCGTACCAGCAGCCCGCCCCCCAGCCGGGCCCCCAGGCCGGTCCTCAGGCGGGTCCCCAGCCCGGTCCTCAGGCCGGCTGGCAGCCGCCTCAGCCTCCCGGGGGCGATCAGAGCGGTTACTGAGCCTTCCGACGTCTGGACGGCATTTCACCGGCAAGTATGACAATGTCGGCGTAACCCACCTCCAGCGCCGCGTCTGAGGGGATCATGAAGCGAGAGCCGCAGGAGCCGGATCCGAACCAGACCGTCATCCACCGCGTCCCCCATCCGGAGCAGACGTCCCTGCCCCCGCAGGGACCGCCGGACGCGCCGTACACGCAGAGCCTGCCCTACACCCCGGACATGCTCCCCGACGTCCCCCTGTACGAGCCCACGCCGCCCCCGAAGTCGGCCTGGCGGTGGGTGATCCTGGTGGGCGGGCTCCTGCTGCTGGTCGCGGTGCTGGCCGTGGGCACGGTCCTGTGGGTGCGCGGCCAGGCGCCCTGAGGCCCGCATGAAACTCCGGGTCAGGATGTGCGGGTGAAGTCCATCGTCCAGTTGGTCTCCCATGTCTCGCCCTCGTCCGCCGAGAACGACTGCTCCCACCTGGCCCGGTGCTCGTCCACGACGGTCCAGAGGAACCGGCAGCGCACCGGCCGGCCCTCGTGGGTCTCCTCGCCGTGGAACTCGCCCCGGTTCCCGGTGAACGCGCCCACCATGGGCCGGGTGTCCAGCGTGCCGCTCGCGCTGCTGGCCCAGTAGATCGACCACTGCCCCGTCCGGGGGTGGTGGACGCGTACGGTCATCCCGTGCCATCCCTTGGTCGGGAAGGCGATCTCGTCGACGCTGGCCGCGCCGTCGAAGTGCCGGGTCGCGACCGACCGGCCGGGGAACTCGTCCCATTCGTCGCTGCCGGACAGCGGCTTGACGAGCCTGCGGTTCAGGACGTCCCAGGTGCCTGCCAGGAAATCGAAGTCGTTCATGTGAGCGAACGTACGGCCGGGTCACTGACATGTAGTGTCAGTGACCGTGCGCGCCTCCCGCCTGGTCTCGATCCTGCTGCTGTTGCAGACGCGCGGCCGCATGACGGCCCACGACCTGGCCGAGCGCCTGGAGGTCTCCGTACGCACCATCTACCGCGACATGGAGTCCCTGCACGCCGCCGGCATCCCCCTCTACGGCGACGCCGGGCCCAACGGCGGCTACCAGCTCCTCGCCGGCTACCGCACCCGGCTCACCGGGCTGACCACCGACGAGGCCGAGTCGTTGTTCCTGGCCGGCCTGCCGGGTCCGGCGGCCGAGCTGGGACTCGGCGCGGTGGTGACCGCGGCCCAGCTCAAGCTGATGGCCGCGCTCCCCGTCGAGCTGCGCGACCGCGCGGGCCGCATCCAGGAGCGCTTCCACCTCGACGCGCCCTCCTGGTACCGCGACGCCGAACCGGTCACCTACCTGCCCGCCGTGGCCGACGCCGTGTGGAACGAGCGGCCCGTCCAGGTCACCTACCGGCGGTGGAAGGCGCCGCAGGAGGTGGAGCGGCGGCTGGAGCCGTACGGGCTGGTGGTCAAGGCGGGCCGGTGGTACCTGGTGGCGCGCTGCGGCGAGCACGTACGCACCTACCGCGTCTCCCAGATCCTCGACCTGCACGCACTCCCCGGCACGTTCGCCAGGCCCGAGGGCTTCTGCCTGGCGGACTACTGGCAGGGCTACCTGGCCGAGTTCGAGGCCAGGCTGAGGCGCGGCGAGGCGGTGGTCCGGCTGTCGCCACGTGGCCTGGAACGCCTGCCCGACCTCATGACGCCCGGCGTCGCCGCGGCGGCGCGGGAGACCGCCGAGCCGCCGGACGCCGAGGGCTGGACGCGGGTCACCGTGCCGATCGAGTCGATGGAGCACGCGCTCGGCGAATTCCTGCGACTGGGCACCGACGCCGAGGTGCTGTCCCCGTCCGCGCTGCGCGAGGCCCTGGGCGCGGCGGCGGCGGAGCTGGCCCGGCGCTACGCCTGACGGAAACTTTCACGCCCCCTTCTCGGCCCGCGCAGGTCAGAGCCCTGCCGAGGGTCCGGCCGTTGCCATGCCGAAAGTTTCTCTTCATACTCGCAATATTTCAGGCGAACGAGAGGAACCCGATGAACCTGAGAGCTCGACTGGCAGGCGCCGTGATCGCTATCGCGGCGCTCGCCGTCGCGGGCCTGATCACCGCTCCTCCGGCCGCCTCGGCGCAGCTCACCGAGGTGACCGGCTTCGGCACCAACCCGACGAACCTGCGCATGCACCTGTACGTCCCCGACGGCGTCGGAACCCGTCCGCCGGTGCTGGTCGCCGTGCACTACTGCACCGGCTCCGGCCCCGCCTTCTACTCGGGCACCGAGTTCGCCTCGCTCGCCGACCGCTACAAGTTCATCGTGATCTACCCGTCGGCGACCAGGAGCGGCTCCTGCTTCGACGTCTCCTCCCCGCAGGCGCTGCGGCACGACGGCGGCAGCGACCCCGTCGGCATCGTGTCCATGGTCCGGTACGTCCAGCAGCGGTACGCCACCGACCCCGCCCGCACGTACGTGACCGGCGCCTCCTCCGGCGGCATGATGACGAACGTGCTGCTGGGCGACTATCCGGACATGTTCCAGGCAGGGGCGGCGTTCATGGGCGTGCCGTTCGGCTGCTTCGCCACCACCGACGGTTCGAGCTGGAACAGCGCGTGCGCGAACGGCCAGATCACCAAGACCCCGCAGCAATGGGGTGACCTGGTACGAGCCGCCTACCCCGGCTACACCGGCGCTCGCCCGCGCATGCAGGTGTGGCACGGCACCGAGGACTCCACCCTGCGCTACCCGAACTTCCAGGAGGAGATCAAGCAGTGGACGAACGTCCACGGCCTGCCCCAGACCCCGAGCCTCACCGACCAGCCCCAGCCCAGCTGGACCAGGACCAGGTACGGCGGCACGGGAACGACCGCCCAGGTCGAGGCGGTGAGCGTCCAGGGCGTCGGGCACAGCCTGCCCACCGGCGGGATGGCCGCGGCCGCCGTCGCCTTCCTCGGCCTGACCACCGGCGGCCCGACCCCGACCCCGACCCCGACGCCCACCCCGACGCCCACCCCGACGCCGACGCCCACGCCCACGCCGACCACGAACCCGCCGGGCGCCTGCCGCGTCTCCTACACCACCAACGCCTGGAACACGGGCCTGACGGCGGACGTCACGATCACCAACACCGGCGCCTCGACCCTGTCGTCATGGGCGCTGGGCTTCACGCTGCCCCCGGGCCAGACCGTCACCTCGGCCTGGAACGCCACGGTCTCCCCCGCGGCCGGCCAGGTCACCGCCAGGAACGTCGCCTACAACGCGACACTCGCGCCCGGCGCGTCGACGTCGTTCGGATTCCAGGCGACGCACACCGGCAACACGGCCGCGCCCGCCGCCTTCACGCTGAACAACAGCCCCTGCAACTGACCGTTCGTCCTGGGAGCCGTTCAAGGGCCGAGCCCCACCGGGTTCGGCCCTTGGAGGCCACTCGAACCAGGGAAAGAAACTGTGTGGAGCTATGGGGATTCGAACCCCAGACCTCCTCCATGCCATGGAGGCGCGCTACCAACTGCGCCATAGCCCCTGGTCACCGCTTCGGGTCCACCCGTTGCGGCGCTCCGAGAGCATATAGCCATCCGCGCCCTTTCGCCTAATCGCCCGACCGCCGTCCCGCTTGCGCCCGCGCCACCAGCACGGCGAGCCCGTCGAGCTGCCTGCGCAGCCCGAACTCGAAGACGGAATCCAGGTCCAGGTCGAGGCCGGGCGCGGTGACGACCTTGGCCAACGTGGGATAGGCCCCGGAGCTGAGCAGTTCCCCCAGTTCTCCCTCGTGCTCGCTCATCCACTCGTCCTCGGTGACCCCGGTCTCGGTACGCGCCTGCAACTCCGCCTCCAAGCTGACGGCGTTGCCCCGGATGAAGTTCACCAGCGCCACGACGGCGTGCAGCATGGTGCCGGCGTCGAGGCCGAGCCCGTCCAGGGCGCGCAGCAGCCGCTCGGTGTGCGCCATGCCATGCGGTACGAACTGCGGCCGGGTCAGCGAGACCGCCTGAGCCAGCCACGGATGCCGCAGATGCACCCGCCACAACTGCCTGACCTCCAGCTCCAGCTGCGGACGCCAGCCACGCGGCACCTGCCCCGCGGGCGGCTCCTCGCCATGGACGGCGTCCGTCATGAGCAGGACGAGCTCGTCCTTGCCCGCCACGTGCCGGTACAGGGACATGGCCGAGACGTCGAGGTCGGCGGCCAGCCGGCGCATCGACACGGCGGCCAGCCCCTCCCGGTCGGCGACCCCGATCGCCTGGCGCACGATGCGCTGCCGGGTGAGGTCCTGCGCGGCCCGCCGTACGGGCCCGGCGACGACGGTCCCGACGCCCGGCACGGCCCGGGTGAGCCCGTCCTCGCGCAACCTGCCCAGGGCCTTGGTCGCGGTGGCCATCGCCACCCCCCACTCCCGGATGATCTCCCGGGTCGACGGCACCCGGTCCCCCGGGGCCAGGTCGCCGTCGGTGATGCGATCGCGCAGTTCGTCCGCGATCCGCAGATGGACGGGCCGGTCCACGGCCACCCCTTTCCCGCACTAGTGCACCAGGCGCGGCACCCCTGACGGCACCTCACCGCCGCACTAGTGCGCCGGGCGCCCCTCTTGCCTGCTCCGAAACCCGAACCTACGGTACGCGTACAACGTACAGAGCGCACTATCAAGGGAGGCCACCGTGAAGGCCGTACTCATCTCCGGCGGCGGCGTCGCCGGGCCCACGCTCGCCCACTGGCTGGCCCGCCACGGGTTCCGGCCGACGGTCGTCGAGCGCGCCCCCGCCCTGCGCACCGGCGGCCAGGCCGTCGACTTCCGCGGCGTCCCGCAACTGGAGGTCCTCAGGCGCATGGGCGTGCTGGACACGATCAGGGCCGCCCAGACCGGAATGGGCGACATCGCCATCGTCGACGGCGACGGCAGACGGCTGGCCGGGCTGCCGTCCGAGGTGTTCAGCGGCGAGGTGGAGATCCTGCGCGGCGACCTGACCCGCATCCTGAACGAGGCCGCCCCCGCCGAACGCCTCTTCGACGACTCGATCACCTCCATGACCGAACGCCCCGACGGCGTGCACGTCACCTTCGAAAAGGCCGCGCCCCGCACGTTCGACCTGGTCGTGGGCGCGGACGGCATCCGCAGCAAGGTACGCGAGCTGGCCTTCCCCGCCACTCCCCTGCGCCATCTCGGCTTCTACGGCGCGATCTTCTCCGTCCCCGGCACGTACGGCCTGGACCATGACGGCCTGATGCACAACGTGCCGGGCCGCTGCGCCACCATTGTCAGGACGAACGGACGCACCAGGGCGGCGCTCGACTTCGCCACACCCCCGCTCGACCTCGACCACCGCGACCAGGCGGCGCAGCGGGCCCTGATCGCGCGGGCGTTCCGGGGAGTGGGCTGGCAGGTGCCGTCGCTGCTGGCGGCCATGGAGACAGCCGAGGACTTCTTCTTCTGGCAGGCCGCCCAGGTCGTCCTGCCCCGCCTGTCGTCCGGCCGGGTGGCACTGGTCGGCGACGCCGGGTACGCCCCCGGCCCCGGCGGCATGGGCACCGGGCTCGGGGTGGTCGGGGCGTACGTGCTGGCCGCCGAGCTGGCCGCCGCCCCCGACGACCATGCGGCCGCGTTCGACGCCTACGAACGGCGGATGAGGCCGTACGTCCAGGTGTGCCAGAAGCAGGCCGAGGGGGCCGACAAATACCTTGTGCCGGGCACGCGGTCGCGGATCTGGCGGCGGAACCAGTTGATGCGCATGCTGCCGTACCTGCCGGGCAAGGGCATGGTGAAGCGGATGACGGAGAAGGCCGCGAGCGCCATCACGCTGCCGGAGCACACCCGGCAGGGCGCCCGCCGCCCCGCGCGGCCGGCCTGAGCCGGTCGGCTACACGACCGCTTCGGGGCGGTCGTCGCTGCTGATGGGCTCGGGAAGGGTGCCCGCGTTGTGTTCGAGCAGCCGCCAGCCCTGACGGCCCTCCTGCAGGACCGACCAGGAGCAGTTGCCCAGCCCGCCCAGCGTCGGCCACAGCTCCTCGGGCAGGCCGAGCAGCTCGCAGATGCCGAGGCGCAGCGCGGCGCCGTGCGAGGCGACGACCAGGAGCCCGTCGTCGTCGAGCCGGGACGCCCACTTGCGCATGGAGGTCGCCACCCGGACCGCGACCTCGGAGACGGGTTCGCCGTCGGGGGCCTCCCAGGCGACGTACTCCTCGGGCCAGCGCGCGGCGATCTCGTCGCGCGTCAGCCCTTCCCACTGACCGCCGCCGCGTTCGCGGAAGTCCTTGTCGACGCTCACGTCGAGCCCGACGAGCCGCCCGAGCGCCAGGGCCGTGTCATGGGCGCGCTGGAGGTCGGAGGAGACGATGAGGGTGGGCCGCAGCGAGGCCAGCAGCGAGGCCGCCCTGGCCGCCTGCGCGACGCCGGTCTCGTCGAGCGGGATGTCGGAATGCCCCTGGAAGCGGTGCTCCACGTTCCACAGGGTCTGTCCGTGGCGGAGGCAGACGATCCGCCTGCTCAACTGCGGGCCCGCTGCATGTTGGCGAGCATGACGCTCTCCGGCAGGCTGATGGCCGGGCAGTCCTTCCACAGGCGCTCGAGCGCGTAGAACGTGCGGTCTTCCTCATGCTGGACGTGCACGACGATGTCGATGAAGTCGAGCAGCACCCAGCGGCCCTCGCGCTCGCCCTCGCGGCGCACGGGCTTGGCGTCGGCCTCGGTGCGCAGCCGGTCTTCGATCTCGTCGACGATGGCGCGGACCTGGCGGTCGTTCGTGGCTGAGCAGAGCAGGAAGGCGTCGGTGATGACGAGCTGCTCGCTCACGTCATAGGCGAGGATGTCATCGGCCAGCTTGTCGGCCGCGGCCTCGGCGGCGATCTGGACGAGCTGAACGGATCTGTCGGATGCGGTCACGATGCGGGTCTGTCCTCCTGTGTCGGCAGCATGCCCATATACCGAGGGTACCCTTCCAGGCCGAAACCCCTCACCCACGGCACGGAGAGCTTCAGCCTTCCCCGTGATACAACCCTCGTTTGTTGATGTACTGCACGATTCCGTCGGGTACCAGATACCAGATCGGCTCCCCCTTGGACACCCGCTGACGGCACTCCGACGAGGAGATGGCCAGCGCGGGAATCTCCAGGAGTGTCACCCTGCCCTCGGGCAGTCCCGGATCGTGCAACGTGTGCCCCGGACGCGTGCAGCCCACGAAGTGCGCCAGCTCGAACAGCTCGTCGGCGTCCTGCCAGCCGAGGATCGCGCCGAGCGCGTCGGCGCCGGTGATGAAGTAGAGGTCCACCTGCGGGCCGTAAACGGTGGAGATGTCGCGCAACGTGTCAATGGTGAAGGTGGGGCCGGGGCGGTCCACGTCGACCCGGCTCACGGAGAAGCGGGGGTTGGAGGCCGTCGCGATGACCGTCATCAGATAGCGGTCCTCGGGGGCCGACACCTCGCGTCCGGACTTCTGGTACGGCCGCCCGGTCGGCACGAACACGACCTCGTCGAGGTCGAAGTGATGGGCGACCTCGCTTGCTGCGACCAGGTGGCCGTGGTGGATGGGATCGAACGTCCCACCCATCACACCTACCCGCCGCTTCCCCTGGATACCAGGCGCGTTCATCATGAATCGGACCTTACGTGGACGTGGTACCCGAACATGATGGCACCCCCCTTGGTGATGTCCGCGCATCCCCTCCGTTGCGGACGTAGCATGCCGGGCATGACGACCACCCCGGACCGCAACCGCGTCCAACTGCCCGGCATCTCGTCCCGTGCCTACGAACACCCCGCAGACCGGTCCGCCCTGGTCGCTCTGCGTAAGTTGAGTGGGTTCGACACGGTTCTCAAGCAGATGTCCGGCCTTGTAAGTGAGCGCCGACTTCGCCTGATGTATCTGGCGTCGTCCGTGCGCGTCAGCGAGACCCAGTTCCGTGCGCTGTACGACATGGGCCGCGACGCCGCCTACACCCTCGACCTGCACCGCATCCCGGAGATCTACGTCCAGCAGGACCCGCAGGTCCAGGCCAAGGCCATCGGCTTCGACGACCCGTTCATCGTCGTCACCACCGGCCTGCTCAACCTCATGGACGAAGAGGAGCAGCGCTTCGTCATCGGCCACGAGACCTCCCACATCCTGTCGGGTCACGCGGTCTACCGGACGATGCTCGACATCCTCACCCGCCTCGCCACGCGCGTCGCCTGGATCCCGCTCGGCTACATCGGGTTGCGCGCGATCGTCGCGGGCCTGGAGGAGTGGTATCGCAAGTCGGAGCTCTCCTCCGACCGCGGCGGCCTGCTGACCGCCCAGAACCCCGACTCGGCCAAGCGCGCGCTGATGAAGCTCGCCGGCGGCGCCTACACCCACGAGATGAACATCGAGGCGTTCCTGGCGCAGTACCAGGAGTACGACACCGCGGGCGACCTGCGCGACGGTTTCCTCAAGGTGCTCAACCTGCTCGGCACCACCCACCCGTTCGCCGTGGTGCGCGTGGCCGAGCTCGACAAGTGGCAGCGCAGCGGCGAGTACGACCGCATCATCGGCGGCGACTACCCGCGCCGCGAGGACGACGCCAACGCACGGGTGACCGACGAGATCAAGGCGGCGGCCGAGTCCTACCGCGCCTCCTGGTCGCAGTCGCAGGACCCGTTCATCGGCGTGCTGCGCGACGTGGCCGAAGGGGCGGTGAACGCGGGCGAGCGCATCTTCAACCGCTTCTCGCGCCGCGACGGCGGCCAGGGCTGACCGGCCGGCCGGCCTCGCCGTCTGCGGCAGCCTCGCCGTCTACAGCAGAAGGGCGATCGCGCGCACGGCGGCCGCGCACAGGGCGACGAACCCGCCCAGCACGGCCAGTGCGCGCAGCCCTTCCCTGCGCAACTCCGGCAGCTTGCCGCCGATCCGCTCGATCTCGCGCCCGGTGATACCGCCGCACAACATGCCGAACACCACCGCCGCGACCGTCACGGGCGCCGGCTGCTGCCACCAGTCGGAGTCGATCTGACCGCCCCCGGTCACCCAGAGCGCGCCGCCCGACGCCACCGCGACGGGCACCCCCGGCCACACCACGGCGGTCGCCGCCGCCCCGGTCAGCGCGAACGGGAACAGCAACACGCGCAGCGCGATCCGCATGCGACGCGCGCTGCGCTTCCTGACCAGCCAATGGCTCATCCAGAGCGTCCTGGTCAGCACCACGAACGCCGTGGTGATGGCGATGGAGGCGATCGGCCAGATCACCGACGTCACCACGCACGGCACCGCCAGCACCGCGAGCAGCAGCAGAGCGGTGTTGCCCGCGGGCAGCGTGGTCGGCGACTCGGCCCTGAGCCTGCCCCGCCGGCCGCCGTCCTGTGACCTGCTCCGCACGGCCGCCGTCGCCCGCGCGCGCGGGCCCGTCTTGGGCTCCGCGCCGGTCCTGGACCGGGACGCGGCGGCCTTGCCGTCGGTGCCGGTCCTGCCCCTCGGCGGCGGAACCGCGCCGTCGGCCCTGACCCGCGTCCCGTCGGCGCCGGTCCTGGCGCGCGTTCCGTCCGCTGCGGTTCTGGCGCGGGGGCCGGGGGTCGAGCCGTCGGTGCCCGTCCTGGTGCGCGATCCGGAGGCCGCGCCGTCCGTGCCCGGCCTGGGGCGCGTGCCCGAGGCGGCGCCTTCGGCCCGGCTCCTCGCCGCCGGCGGCTCGGTCCGGTTCCTGGGTACGGACGGCTTCCCGTCCACGCCGGTACGCGTGCGCGGCACGGGCGTCTTGCCCTCCGTGCCGGTCCGGCCGCGTGGCGCGGGGATCTCGGCCGCCGCGCCGTTCGCCCGGCTCCGCTCCCTCTCGCCCCTGGACGCCTCCTCGGCGGCCGCGGGCGCGTCGCCGTCGGGGCCGCTGGTGGCCTTGGCCAGCCGGGAGAGCCGGTCGGCCAGCAGCGCGGCGGTGGGCCGCTTGCCGGGCTCCCGGTTGAGCGCGGCCCGCACCAGCGGCAGCAGCGCCACCGGCACGCCCTTGAGGTCGGCCTGCCCGTTCAGCACCGCGTACATCTGCGCCTCGGCCGTGCCGCGCCCGAACGTGGGCCGCCCGGTCGCCGAGAACGCCACGGTGGCCGCCCAGGCGTGCACGTCGGCGGGCGAGTCGACCTGCTCGTCGGCGAAGATCTCGGGCGCGGTGTAGCCGGGCGTGCCGAGGAACGTGCCGGTCATGGTGAGCCTGGTCGCGTCGAGCACCTGCGCGATGCCGAAGTCGATGAGGACCGGCCCCTCGGTGCCCATGATGATGTTGCCCGGCTTCAGGTCACGGTGCACGACCCCGGCCGCGTGGATGATGGCCAGCGCCGCCGCGATGCCCTGCGCCATGTGCACGAGCTGCCCCAGGTCGAGCGGCCCGCTCTGGCGTACGCGCTCCAGCAGCGTGACGCCCTCGATGTGCTCCATGACCAGGTACGGCCGGGCACAGCTCAGATCGGCGTCGAGCACCTTGGCCACGTAGGGGCTCTCGACCCTGCGCAGCGCGCGCACCTCACGTTCCAGCCTGACCCGGGACATCTCGTCCTCGGTCAGGTCGTGGAGGACCTTGAGTGCGACCTGCTCGCCACGGCGGGTGGTGGCGAGGTAGACCTCGCCCATCCCTCCTCGGCCGAGCCGCTCGACCAGGCTGTACGGCCCGACCTTGCCGAGCTTGCTCACCGTCCCTCCCCGCCCGGCGCGCCCATAAGGGACACAACCCTAGCGCTGGGACGACAGTTGACGCCCGCGGCGCGCCGGAGCCGTTGAACCTTTATCGGTGTGAACGGTCGGAGAGCATGCTGTCGAACTCGGCCGTGGGTTCCTCGGACAGGGCCTTGCGCCCCTTCCTGCGCCAGTTGACGTGACCACGGCGCTCCAGCCAGAGCAGCAGGCGGTCGGCGCCGAACAGCACCGCGGCGGAGAAGACAAGGGCGACGACAATTTCCATGACACCCAGTCAACCCAGGCCGCGGGCCGCCGGTCAGCCCGACACGCCGACTAACCGCAAGCCGGGCCGGGCACCACGGTGCCTTCTGACGTGCGCAGATGCCCTTCTCCTGTGTAGACCCACTTGGTGGAGGTCAGCTCCGGCAGGCCCATCGGCCCGCGCGCGTGCAGCTTCTGCGTGGAGATGCCGATCTCCGCGCCGAACCCGAACTCGCCCCCGTCGGTGAACCTGGTCGAGGCGTTCACCGCCACGGCCGCCGAGTCGACGAGCGCGACGAAGCGGCGGGCGGCCCGCTGCGACCGGGTGACGATCGCGTCGGTGTGCCCGGAGCCGTAGCGCCGGATGTGGGCGACGGCGTCCTCCAGCGAGCCGACGACGGCGGCGGCGATGTCGAGTGACAGGTATTCGGTGAAGAAGTCGTCCTCGGTGACCGGCACGACCTCCCCGTAACCGGCGATCCGCTCGTCACCGTGGACGGTCACCCCCGCCTCGGCCAGCGCCCGCAGCGCCCTGGGCACGAACGCGTCGGCGACCCCCTCGTGCACGAGGAACGTCTCGGCCGCGTTGCACACCGACGGCCGCTGCGCCTTGGAGTTGACCAGGATCTGCACGGCCAGGTCGAGATCGGCCTCCGCGTCGACGTAGACGTGGCAGTTGCCCACGCCGGTCTCGATCACCGGCACCGTGGACTCCTCGACCACCGAGTTGATCAGCGCCGCGCCGCCGCGCGGGATCAGCACGTCGACCAGCCCGCGGGCGCGCATCAGCTCCTTGACCGAGTCGCGCGTCCGGCCTGGCACGAGCTGCACCGCGCCGGCGGGCACCTGCGTGCCGGCGAGCGCGTCCTGCATGATCCGCACCAGCGCCGTGTTGGAGGAGTAGGCGCTCGACGAGCCCCTCAGCAGCACCGCGTTGCCGCTCTTGAGGCAGAGCGCGGCGGCGTCGACCGTGACGTTGGGACGCCCCTCGTAGATGATCCCGATCACGCCCAGCGGCACCCTGACCTGCCGCAGCTCCAGCCCGTTGGGCAGCGTGCTCCCCCGGACGACCTCGCCGACCGGGTCGGGCAGGTCGGCCACCTCCCGCACGGCCTCGGCGATGGCCCCGATCCTGGCCTCGTCGAGCCGCAGCCGGTCGACCATCGCCTCGGACGTGCCCTGGGCCCGCGCCCGCTCGACGTCATCGGCGTTGGCCTCGACGATCTCCGCCGCGTGCGCGACCAGGGCGTCGGCGATCACCCGCAACGCCCGGTCCTTCGGCGCCCGCGGCAGCGGGGCCAGCTCGGCGGCGGCCTCTCGTGCCGCGCGGGCGACCTTCAGGAACTCCTCGGACATCGCGTGCTCCTCACTGGTGATGGCCTTCCAGTATGACGATGTCGTCCCGGTGAATCAGCTCGCGTTCATATTCCGGACCGAGCGTGCTGGCCAGCTCTCTCGTGGAGCGTCCGAGCAGCCCGGGGATCTCGGCGGCGTCGAAGTTGACCAGGCCGCGCGCCACCACCCCGCCCTGCGGAGCACACAGGTCGACGGGGTCGCCCGCGGCGAACTCGCCCTCCACGGACGTCACGCCGGCGGGCAGCAGCGACTTGCGGCGGCCCACGATCGCCTCGACCGCCCCCTGGTCGAGGTGCAGCCGGCCGCGCCCGGTGGTGGCGTGGGCGAGCCACAGCAGCCGCGTGCCGGGGTGCCGGCCGCCGGGGTGGAAGTAGGTGCCGATGTCGGCCCCGGCGAGCGCCTGGGCTGCGTGGGCGGCGGCGGTGAGCACGACCGGCACGCCCGCGCCCGTGGCGATCCTGGCCGCCTGGACCTTGGTCACCATGCCGCCGGTGCCGACCGCCGCGCCGTTCCTGCCCAGCTCGACGCCGACCAGGTCCTCGGGGCCGCGGACCTCGGCCAGCCGGCGCGAGCCCGCCCGGCTCGGCGGGCCGTCGTAGAGGGCGTCGACGTCGGACAGCAGCACCAGCGCGTCGGCGTGGGTCAGATGGGAGACCAGCGCCGCGAGCCGGTCGTTGTCGCCGAACCTGATCTCGTCGGTCGCGACCGTGTCGTTCTCGTTGACGATCGGCACGATGCCCAGCTCCAGCAGCCGGGCCAGGGTGCGCTGGGCGTTGGCGTGGTGGGCGCGGCGCATCATGTCGTCGGCGGTCAGCAGCACCTGGCCGACGCGCAGGCCGTAGCGGGCGAAGGAGGAGGTGTAGCGCGCGACCAGCACCCCCTGGCCGACGGAGGCGGCCGCCTGCTGGGTGGCCAGGTCGCGTGGTCGCGCCGACAACCCCAGCGGGCCGAGGCCCGCCGCGATCGCTCCCGACGAGACCAGCACGATCTGCGTCCCGGCACGCCGCCGCGCCGCCAGGACGTCGACGAGGGCGTCAACCCGGTCGACGTCGATCATGCCCTGGGGGGTGGTGAGCGAGGAGGAGCCGACCTTGACGACGACCCTCGACGCTGAGCTGATCTGTTCCCGCACGCCTGGCAGCCTATCCGAGCCCGCCCCCCACCCCAGGCCCCCTTCACCCCAGGCAGAACCCCACGACCGACCGCCCCCACGACCGACCGCCCACACCACCACGGTCCGACCGCCACTGCACCGCCGCCCCGCAGCGGGACCGCCACCGGACGGCGGCGCGACCACCAGGCGGCTGTCAACCTCAGACGGCCGTCCGAGCCACGCCGCTGTCTACCCCAGACGGCCGTCCAAGCCGCGCCGCTGTCTACCCCAGACGGTTGTCCGAGCCACGCGGCCCCTGCCGCACCGACTCCGCGCTGAGCGTCGGCTGCCAGTCGAAGACGTACCCGCCCTCCATCGGCCCGATGACCACCTCGGCCCCGGCCTTGGCGCCCGCCTTGACCAGTTCTTCTTCCACACCGAGCCGTTCGAGCCGATCGGCCAGGTAACCGACGGCCTCGTCGTTGCTGAAGTCGGTCTGCCGGATCCACCGCTCCGGCTTCTCACCGGTGACCTGGAACATGTTCTCGTTGACCCGCCGCACCTTGAACCCGGCCTCACCGAGCTGCTTGGGCCTGATCACCAGTCGGGTGGGCTCCTCGACCGGCTTGTTGGCCCTGGCCGCCGCCACCCACTCGCCCATCGCGTACGTGAGCTCCCGCAGTCCGTCGTGCGTGGCCGCCGAGATGACGAAGACCTGCAGCCCCCGCTCCTCGAACTCGGCCCTGACCATGTCGGCCAGCTCCCGCGCGTCGGGCACGTCGGCCTTGTTCAGCACGATCATCCGCGGCCGGTCCTCAAGCTTCCCGTACGCCCGCAGCTCGGCCTCGATCACCTCGTAGTCGCTGATCGGGTCGCGCCCCGGCTCCATGGTCGCGCAGTCGATGACGTGCACGAGCATGTCGCAACGCTCGACATGGCGGAGGAACTCGTGCCCGAGCCCCTTGCCCTGCGAGGCCCCCGGGATCAGGCCGGGCACGTCGGCGACGGTGAACACGTTCTCGCCGGCCGTCACGACCCCCAGGTTGGGGATGAGCGTGGTGAACGGGTAGTCCGCGATCTTCGGCTTGGCCGCGCTCAGCGCCGCGATCAGCGACGACTTGCCCGCGCTGGGGAACCCGACCAGCGCCACGTCGGCGACGCTCTTGAGCTCCAGCATGACGTCGAGCCCGTCACCGGGCTCCCCGAGCAGCGCGAACCCGGGCGCCTTGCGCCTGGATGTGGCCAGCGCGGCGTTGCCGAGCCCGCCGTGGCCGCCCTGGGCGATGACGTACCGGGTGCCGGCTCCCACGAGGTCCACCAGCACCTCACCCGTGCCGGCGTCCTTCACCACGGTCCCGTTCGGGACGACGAGGATCACGTCGTCGCCGTTGGCGCCGTCGCGGTTGGAGCCCTGCCCCTGCTTGCCGTTGTCGGCGCTGCGGTGGGGACGGCGGTGGTAGTCCAGCAGCGTCGCGGTGTTGGGATCGACCTCAAGGATCACGTCGCCACCGCGGCCGCCGTTCCCTCCGTCGGGGCCGCCGAGCGGCTTGAACTTCTCCCGGTGGATGGAGGCACACCCGTTCCCCCCGTCACCGGCCTTGACGTGCAGGACCACCTGGTCCACGAAGTCCGGCATCCAGCTCTCCTCCATCAGCCCACCAGGGCATACAAGATCAACTACAACAGGGCGCCCCCGCAGGGCCCCAGAAAACGCCTAAGGGGTGGATCGACAGGCGATCCACCCCTTGAAGCAACACCGAAGCGAAGCTGATTACTCCGCGACGGGAACGATGCTGACGGCGCGACGACCGCGCTTGACGCCGAACTGCACGTGGCCGGCGGCCAGCGCGAACAGCGTGTCATCGCCACCGCGGCCGACGTTGTCGCCGGGGTGGAAGTGGGTGCCGCGCTGGCGAACGATGATCTCGCCCGCGTTCACCAGCTGGCCGCCGAAGCGCTTGACGCCCAGGCGCTGAGCATTGGAGTCACGGCCGTTCCGGGTGGACGACGCGCCCTTCTTGTGTGCCATCTCTCAAACTCCCGATCAGGCCTGGTCGATACCGGTGATCTTCACCTGGGTGTACCGCTGACGGTGACCCTGGCGCTTCTTGTAACCGGTCTTGTTCTTGTACTTGAGAATGCGGATCTTCGGGCCCTTGGTCTCACCGAGGATCTCGGCGTTGACCGTGAACTTGCCCGCCTCGGTGGTCACATCGCCGTCGTTGACGACGAGCACCGTCGGCAGCGTAACCGAAGAGCCGACCTCGCCGGCGACCTTGTCCACCTCGAGGACGTCACCGACGGAGACCTTCTGCTGCCTGCCGCCGCAACGAACGATCGCGTACACCGCGGAACCCTTCTACTGACTCGCTGTTGACCTCAGCCGCCCCGCATCGAGGCGGCCGCCGAATGCTGCGCCTATCATTCGGCCTGTCTCAAACCGACGAACCGAGTAAGCGCGCCAACAGGGCACGTCACCTGACGCACCGATTCACCAGGGTACCGCTTTACGGTGCCCTAGGCGAACCGGACGGATCGTCGGAAGCCTGCCGAAGCTACTCGGCGGACTTGGCTCGGCGGGAGCGTCGCCGCCCTCTGCCGGAAGTCTGGCTGGCCTGGTCGTCCTCAGCCGGGACGTCATCAAGCGCACCGGTCACGGTATCACGGCTGGCGGAGTCCTTGGCCGCGGAAACCTTGTCCGAGACCGCCTTCTCGATCGCCATCTTGCCCTGCGTACCACGCGGCTCGGGCTTGGCCTCGACCGGCTCGGTCGAGACGATCAGCCCACGCCCGTTGCAGCACTCACAAGGCGTCGAGAACGCCTCCAGCAGCCCCTGGCCGACCCGCTTACGCGTCATCTGCACCAGGCCCAGGGAAGTCACCTCGGCGACCTGGTGCTTGGTCCTGTCGCGCGCCAGGCACTCCAGCAGCCGCCGCAGCACCAGGTCGCGGTTGGACTCCAGCACCATGTCGATGAAGTCGATCACGATGATGCCGCCGATGTCCCGCAGCCGCAGCTGGCGCACGATCTCCTCAGCCGCCTCCAGGTTGTTCCTGGTGACGGTCTCCTCGAGGTTGCCGCCCTGGCCGGTGAACTTGCCGGTGTTGACGTCGACGACGGTCATCGCCTCGGTACGGTCGATCACCAGCGAGCCGCCGCTCGGCAGCCACACCTTGCGCTCCAGCGCCTTGCCCAGCTGCTCGTCGATCCGGTACGACTCGAACACGTCGCCCTGCCCGGTGTCCCAGCGCGACAGGCGCT
Source organism: Nonomuraea sp. NPDC047529 (assembly GCF_040642995.1). Lineage (NCBI taxonomy): Bacteria > Bacillati > Actinomycetota > Actinomycetes > Streptosporangiales > Streptosporangiaceae > Nonomuraea > Nonomuraea sp. NPDC047529. Next base: position 288,829 of record NZ_JBEYTJ010000009.1, read on the forward strand.
CGGCCAGGTGCGGCGCGACGTACTTGACGTACTCGTCGACGGTGTCCCAGGCGTCCTCGCCCTGCACGACCAGCGAGGTGAAGTCCTCGTTGAACACGTCGCGCACGACCCGGATGGTCAGGTCGGGCTCGGCCGACAGCAGCTCGGGCGGGCTGGCCGACTTGGCCTTCTTCTGGATGTTCTCCCACTGGGCCGACAGCCGGGCCACGTCGCGGGCCAGCTCGTCCTCGGAGGCGCCCTCGGCAGCGGTACGGACGATCACACCGGCGTTCTCCGGCATGACCTTCTTGAGGATGCTCTTGAGCCGGGTGCGTTCCTTGTCGGGCAGCTTGCGGCTGATGCCGGTCATCGACCCGTCCGGCACGTACACCAGGTAACGGCCGGGCAGGCTGATCTGCGAGGTGAGCCGGGCGCCCTTGTGGCCGATCGGGTCCTTGGTGACCTGCACCAGCACCGACTGGCCGGACTTCAGCGCCGCCTCGATCCGCTTGGGCTGTCCCTCCAGCCCGGCGGTGTCGAAGTTCACCTCACCGGCGTACAGGACGGCGTTGCGCCCCTTGCCGATGTCCACGAACGCGGCCTCCATCGACGGCAGCACGTTCTGGACCTTGCCCAGGTAGACGTTGCCGACGTAGGACTGGCTGGCCTCGCGGTTGACGTAGTGCTCGACGAGCACGCCGTCCTCGAGGACCGCGATCTGCGTACGGTCGCCGTGGCGGCGCACCACCATCATGCGGTCGACGGACTCACGGCGAGCCAGGAACTCCGACTCCGTGATGATCGGCGGACGCCTGCGGCCGAGCTCGCGCCCCTCGCGGCGGCGCTGCTTCTTGGCCTCCAGGCGGGTCGAGCCGCGCACGCTCTGCACGCCGTCGGTGGCGGTCACCAGGGAGGCGGCGCGGCCGGAACGCGGCGCGCGGATGCGCACCACCGTGTTCGGCGGGTCGTCGCTGGAGGGCTCCAGGGTCTCCTCGGTGCCGCGGCGGCGACGACGGCGACGACGGCGAGAGCCGGCGGCCTCTTCCTCCTGGCCCTCCTCGCCCTGGTCCTCGTCGGCCTCCTCGTCGCCTTCCTCGCCTTCCTCGCCCTCGTCACGCTCGCGCGACTTGCCACGGCCCCTGCCTCCGCGGCGGCGGCGGCGACGGCGACCGCCGCCCTCCTCCTCCTGCTCGTCGGAGGTGTCGATCTCGCCCTCGTCCTCGACGAGGGTCTCGTCGACGAGCTCCTCGACCTCCTCGGGCTCCGGCTCGGGCTCGGGCCGCCGGATCACCGCGGGCTTGCCCTGGGTGGGGTCGGGGGCCTGGAACAGCGGCGCGAAGATGGCCGCGGGACGCTGGAACGCCGTGCCCGGCTCGTCCGTCCTGCGCGCGCTCAGCCCGAAGGGGTCGGCGAGCAGGCTCGGCCGGTCGACCTCCTCGTCGAGGTCCTCACCGGCGGGCTCGTCGTCGAGCGGCTCGTCCTCGGGCAGGATCTCCAGGATGTCCTCGTCGGCCGCCTCGGCGGCCTCGGGCACGGTGACGGCCACCTCGACGTCGGAGGGCGTCGCGACGACCTCGACGTCGGCGCCCGCCGGCGCCTCCACGACGACCTCTTCGGCCTTCTTCCGCGTACGCCGCCGCTTCGGCGCCTCGGCCTCCTCCTCCGGGAGCGCTCCCGCGACCTCCGGCTCGGCCTTCTTCGTTGTACGGCGGCGCGTCGTGGTCGCGGTGGACCGTGTGCGCGTGGCCCTCTTGGGCTTCTCCTCGAGCATGTCGGCGGCGTCGACCACGGCGTCAGCCACGGCCGCCTCGACCGCACTGGCCACCTCGCCGGCTTCGGCCGGACCGCCCGCGTACGCCAGGCTCTCGGCCTCCGGGCTCTGCAGCACGGGCGCCACGACCGGCTCGGCCGCGCCGGCCGTCCGCTCGGCGGCTTCCCGCCGGTCGACGACGGGCGCCACGACGGGCTCGGCCGACGTGCCGGCCTGCGACGCGGCAGGGCTCTCGGCCTGCTGCGGAGCCGGCTCCTCAGGCACGACGGCTCCGGACGCGACACCTTCGGGCGTACCGGCCGCAAGGGCACCGGCTCCAGCCGCGGCGCCCTCGGGCGCGCCGGGCTGTGCCTGAACGCCCTGGGCGGCTCCGGCCTCGGCTGCGGGCGCCGCCGCGCGGGCTCGGGTTCTCCTGCCGCGCCCCGCGTCGGGGGCGGGCTCACCGGCCGCGCGCTGCACGGCGTTGGTCTGCACCGGTTGCACGTCGGCAACCGACGGCGCGGCCTGTGCGGCCGCGACCGTGATCGGGGCGGCGGCGGCCGGCTCCTCCGGCAGCTCCGGCGGGGGACCCGCCGGGCGGCTCGCGGAGCGGCGGCGCCTGGTCACCTTGGGCTGTTCAGTTGTCTCCCCGTCAGGGCCAGTGGCCCCGGCGTTGGGCTCATTGTCGAGCATGCGGGCGCTCTCCCGTCAGCTCCCGGGCGCGTCGCCGCGCCGCGCAGGAGCCATCGTGTCTCGTTGTCCGCCCCCGCCTCCGGGAAGGAGGCGCGGGCGCCAAGTCCTGTCAGCGGTGGCGCCCCGCTCACGCAGGGCACCTCCTTAGCCGACGACGTGCTCACCCGCCGGTCCCGCCTCGCCGCCGCGCGTCGTCTCGCGGTCAGGGCCGAGCGGGTCGGCAAGCGCACCGGTACCGGCGTCGAGCGGCCCCTGCGCCAGCCTGGTCACCTCGGGGGGGACCGGCGGCGCGAAGTCGGCCACAAGGCGCAGCCCTGTGAGCACATCATCGGGTCGAACGGCAGGCGTCATGTGCCGAACAACCATGCGCAGTATGACACACGTCTGTCCTGGCACCTGAGCTGCAGTTCTGTCTGTTCCCTCGGACACCACGAGCCCCAGGACGGCCTCCCGCGCGTCGAAGCGCCGGGGACCCTTCTTGGTGAGGCGCTCGACCTCCACGGTGCCCGCCGCGAGGAATTTCTCCACCGCCACTTGGGCGAGCTCGCGGTCGGCGCCGGGCAGGCGTACCTCCCAGTCGGAGACCTCCAGTCGGTCGGCCAGCCCCCCTGGGCCCGCCTCCACGACGTCGACCACATCGAGACCGGGCGGCAGCGACGCGTCCAGGCTGGACTTGACCTGCTCGGGGTCACACAACGTGGTGACACCGATCTCGAGGTATTCGGCCTCGCTGGCGACGCCGGTCGGCGCTGCGCCCGCGTAGGAGATCTTCGGGTGGGGCGAGAAGCCCGCGCTGTAGGCCACCGGAATACCGGCACGACGAACCGCCCTCTCGACGGCCCGCGAGATGTCGCGGTGACTGGTGAAGCGCAGGCGGCCGCGCTTGGCGTAACGCACGCGAAGGCGCTGCACCGTAGGCGCGGGCGGAGGCCCGTCGGGAACAGGTTTCAGAGCTTTGCGTCCTTCCCTTGTAAGAGTTCCTTCTCCCAGGATAAGCCGCCGCGACACGTGTCCGTGTACGCCGTGACACGGCTCGCCCACTGAGCGCGCTAGACCACGGTGAGAGGAAGGAGCTTGCGCCCTGTCGGGCCTATCTGGATCTCGGTGCCCATGGTGGGACAGACCCCGCAGTCGTAGCACGGGGTCCAGCGGCAGTCTTCGACCTCACCGCCGGACACGGCCTCCTGCCAGTCCTGCCACAGCCATTCGCGGTCGAGCCCGGCGTCGAGGTGGTCCCACGGAAGCACCTCGTTCTCGGCCCGCTCGCGGGTGGTGTACCAGTCGACGTCGACGCCCGCCTTCTCGGCGGCCTGCATCCACCTGTCGTAGGAGAAGTGCTCGCTCCAGCCGTCGAACCGGCCGCCGTCCTCCCAGACGGCCCTGATCACCGCGCCGACCCTGCGGTCGCCCCGCGAGAGCAGGCCCTCCACGATGGACGGTTTGCCGTCGTGGTAGCGGAAGCCGATGGCCCGGCCGTACTGCTTGTCGCCGCGCAGCGAGTCGCGCAGCGCCTTGAGCCGCCTGTCGACGGTCTCGTGGTCGGCCTGCCCGGCCCACTGGAACGGGGTGTGCGGCTTGGGCACGAACCCGCCGATGGAGACGGTGCAGCGGATGTCACGGCTGCCGGTGGCCTCGCGACCCGCCTGGATGACCTTCTTGGCCAGGTCGGCGATGCCGAGCACGTCTTCGTCCTGCTCGGTGGGCAGGCCGCACATGAAGTAGAGCTTCACCTGCCGCCAGCCCTGCGAGTAGGCGGTGGTGACCGTGCGGATGAGGTCTTCCTCGGTGACCATCTTGTTGATCACCTTGCGCATGCGCTCGGAGCCGCCCTCGGGGGCGAACGTGAGACCCGAGCGCCTGCCGTTCCTGGAGAACTCGTTGGCCAGGTCGATGTTGAACGCGTCGACCCTGGTCGAGGGCAGGGACAGCGAGGTGTTGGTGCCTTCGTAGCGGTCGGCCAGGCCCTTGGCGACCTCGCCGATCTCGGAGTGGTCGGCCGAGGACAGCGACAGCAGGCCGACCTCGTTGAAGCCGGACTCCTTGATGCCGTTGTCCACCATGGCGCCGATCGTGGTGATCGACCGCTCCCGCACCGGACGGGTGATCATGCCCGCCTGGCAGAAGCGGCACCCGCGCGTGCAGCCGCGGAAGATCTCCACGCTGAACCGCTCGTGCACCGTCTCGGCCAGCGGCACCAGCGGCTTCTTCGGATAGGGCCACTCGTCGAGGTCCATCACCGTGTGCTTGTGCACCCGCCACGGCACCTCGGACCTGTTGGGCGCGACCCGCTTGATGCGCCCGTCGGGGTGGTAGTCGACGTCGTAGAACTTCGGCACGTAGACGCCACCGGACTCGGCGAGCCGCATCAGCAGCTCGTCGCGCCCGCCGGGACGCCCCTCGGCCTTCCACTCACGGATGACCTCGGAGATGGCGATCGAGATCTGCTCGCCGTCGCCGAGCACGGCCGCGTCGAGGAAGTCGGCGATCGGCTCGGGGTTGAAGGCCGCGTGACCGCCGGCGAGCACGATCGGGTCGTCCTCACCCCGGTCGACGGCCCTGAGCGGGATCCCGGCGAGATCGAGCGCGGTCAGCATGTTGGTGTAGCCCAGCTCGGTCGAGAACGACAGGCCGAGCACGTCGAAGGCGCGCACCGGCCGGTGCGCGTCGACGGTGAACTGCGGCACGCCCTCGGCCCGCATGAGCGCCTCAAGGTCCGGCCAGACCGCGTAGGTGCGCTCGGCCAGGGTGCGGGGCAGCTCGTTGAGGATCTCGTAGAGAATCGCCACGCCCTGATTGGGCAGCCCGACCTCGTAGGCGTCCGGGTACATCAGCGCCCACCGTACGTCGGCGGAGTCCCAGTCCTTGACGGTCGAGTTGAGCTCACCCCCGACGTACTGGATGGGCTTCTGCACCTTGGGCAGCAGCGCTTCCAGGCGGTGGAATATCGACTCGACAGGCATACCTTCCAGGGTAGCGGCGCGCGGACGGTGACAGGTCCGGCCGGACGCCAACGCGCCGGTCGGACGGCCCGCGCCTTCTTCTAGCTGAACGACTGCCGCCGCACCCTGATGGCCAGAAGCAGCCCGACCGCCATGAGATTCGCGAACGTGGCGGTGCCGCCGTACGACACGAAGGGCAGCGGCAGTCCGGTGATCGGCATGATCCCGATCGTCATCCCGACATTGATGAACGTCTGGAACGCGAACCAGCACACGATCATGCCCGCGACCAGCGTGCCGAACCGGTCGTCGCAGTGCCGGGCGACCTTCAGCCCGCGCAGCAGCACCACGCCGAGCAGCAGCACCACGGTGACCGACCCGATGAACCCGAACTCCTCCCCCGCCACCGTGAAGATGAAGTCGGTGTGCTGCTCGGGCACGAACCGGCCGGTCGTCTGCCCGCCGCCGAAGAGCCCCTTGCCCAGCAGCTGCCCCGAGCCGATCGCGATCAGCGACTGCGTGCTGTTGTAGCCCACCCCGCGCGGATCCACCTTCGGATCGACGAACGCGGTGAACCGCGCCACCTGGTACGGCTCCAGCAGGTTGAAGTAGAACACGCTGAACACCCCGGCCGCCGCCACGAGCACCAGCGCCACGATCCACCGCTTGCGCACGCCCCCGATCACCAGCCCCGCCGCCGTGATCACGGCGAGCACGAGCGCGGTGCCGAGGTCGGGCTGCAGCATCACCAGCCCCATCGTGATGCCCGCCGCGATCAGGGCCAGCGTGATGTCCAGGCCGCGCGGCCGGTCGCTGCCCTCGGCGGGCTGGGCCAGCAGCATCGCGATGATCAGCAGCAGCCCGACCTTGGCGAACTCCGACGGCTGCACCGCGAACCCGCCCCCGAGCAGGATCCACGAGTGCGACCCGTTGATCGTCGCCCCCAGCGGCGTGATCACCAGCGCCAGGCCCACCAGCGACACCAGGAACACCAACGGCGCGTACGCCCGCATCGCCCGATGGTCCACCATCGCCACCACGGCGCACAGCGTCACGCCGATGACCTCGTTGAGCAGGTGTTTCTTCACCAGCCCGGTGGCCCCGGGCGCCCACGTGCGGGTCGAGGACCACACCAGCAGGGTGCCGATCAGGCACAGGCCGGCCACGGCGACGAGCATCAGCCCGTCCATGCGCCGCACCACCGAGTGCTCGCCGATCGCCCGCTGGATGAGCGAGGGCCGCCGCTGCGCCATGGCGCGCGTCATTGGTGGATCACCGTCCCGTCCGGCGCGAACTTCGGCAGCTTGGTCGGCAGCCTGCCCCCGGGCACCGCGGCAGGCTCGCCCTTGAAGCCGTAGATGCCCTCGTAGATCTCACGTGCGGCCGGCGCCGCGGTCGAGGCGCCCATGCCGCCCTGCGACACCATGACGACCACCACGAACTGCGGATTGTTGGTAGGCGCGAACGACGCGAACCACGAGGTGTCCTTCTTGCCCCACACCTCCGCGGTACCGGTCTTGCCGCCGATGCGCACCTTGTCCATGGGGAAGCCGGTGAACGCCCCTGCCGCGGTGCCGTCGGAGGGCACCTGGCTCAGCGCGTTCTTGATGTAGAGGCGTTCCTTGTCGCTGATCGGCAGTTTTCCGACCACCGGCACGTCGATGGTCTTGACCACCTTGCCGTCCGGCCGCACCTGCGCCCACCCGATGCGCGGGCTGCGGACCTTGCCGTCGCTCACCAGCGCCATGTAGGCCCGCGCGAGCTGCATCGGCGTCACCAGGACGTCGCCCTGCCCGATGGCGAAGTTGGCCGAGTCACCGGGACGCAGCAGGAAACCCTCGGTGCAGTTCTCCAGCGCCAGGCGTTTGAGGAAGTCGGCCCGCGCCCGGTCCTTCTCCTCCGGATACCCCTTGCGTGACCGCTCGCAGCTCGTCGCGCTGGTCCGGTTCCACATGTCCTTCTTCCAGGCCCGGTCGGGGATGCGCCCGGAGGACTCGCCCGGCAGGTCGACCCCGGTCGCATGGCCGAACCCGAAAGCCCTGGCGGTGTTGGCGAACACTTCCTTCGTACGCTTCTTCGGGTTGCGCCCGCCGTCCTTCAGGTACTGCTCGTACGCCGCCCGGTAGAAGATCGTGTCGCACGACTTGACCAGCGCCGTGTGCAGGTTCATCTGCCCGAGGCCGATCCCCCGGAAGTTGCTGAAGGACCGGTCGCCCACCATGTACGCCCCAGGGCAGTCGTACGTGCCGTTGATCGGATACCCGGCCCGCAACATCGCCGACACCGACGACACCTTGAACGTCGAACCGGGCGCGAACTGCCCGTTGATCGCCCGCGACACCAGCGGCTTGCCTGACTTGTCCGACAGCAGCCATTGGTAACCCTTGGCCGAGATGCCCCCGGCCCAGATCTCCGGGTCGTACCCGGGTGCGCTGGCCACCGACACGACCCGCCCGGAACGCGCGTCCAGGACCACCGCGGCGCCGCCGTCCGCCCCCGGCGCGCTCTGCATCGCGTGCGCGAGCGCCTTCTCCGTCACCGCCTGCACCCGCGCGTCGATGCTGGTCACCAGATGGTCTCCGGCGACCGGCTGCACCTGCTCCTCGACCCCGAGTGCCTTGCCCATCCGGTCGACCTGCACCCTGCGCAGCCCCGACTTGCCGCGCAGCGCGTCGTCGTAGACGTACTCGATGCCGTCGCGCCCCGCCAGGTCGACGCCGGAGAAACTGGCCTTGAGCCCTTCGCGCTTCTCCAGCTCCGCCTCGGTCACCGGCTGCAGGTAACCCAGCATCTGCGCCCCGGCCCGGCCCCCCGGGTACTGCCGGACGGAATGGATCTCGGCGGTGACCCCGGGGAACTCCTCCTGCCGCTCCAGGATCTGCAACGCCTCGCGCGTGTCCACCTTCTCGTCCAGCGGAACCGGCTGGTACGGCGACCCCGTCCAGCACGGCTTGCCCACCCCCGGACCGCACGGCGTGATGCGCTGCCGCAGGTCCTTGACCGGCCGGTCGAGCACCGCGGAGAGCCTGCGCAGCACGCTCATCCCCCCGCCCGGCATCCTGTTCAGCTTCGTCCTGTCCACGGACACGACCAGCGCCGTCCTGTTGCGCACCAGCGGACGCCCCGAGGAGTCGAGGATCTGCCCCCGCACCGCGGGCACGATCACCGTGCGCGTCCTGGTCTCCATCGCCCTGGTCACGAACTCCTGGCCGCGCACCACCTGCACCTGCCACAGCCGTACGGCCAGCACGACGAGCAGCACCACCACCAGGACGTGCAGCACCAGCAATCTGGCACGCATGCGGATCATGTCGAATACCTCGGCTGTCTCCCCCGGGTGGCCAGCCAGATCACCACCGGCGCCACGATGAGCGTGTAGAGAACGGTGACGGGCACCTGCTGGGTCAAGGTCGACAGCGACACCCGCGGATCGGAGATCAGCCCGGCCACCCCGACGGCCACCAGAGGCGCGACCAGCACGCACAGCACGACGGTCGTCGCCGGCCCGCCCGCGCCGCGCCCCGCCACGTAACCCACCACCGCCAGCACGAACGCGTACTGGCCCATCAGATGCGCCGTCGGCGGCATGAGGTCCACCAGCAGCCCCGAGAAGAATCCGACCATCGCCCCCGCCACCGGCCCACGGTCCAGCGCCACGCCCACCACCGCCAGCAGCACCAGATCAGGCGCGCCGCCCGCCGGCAACGGCAGCCGGTTGACCAGCATGACCTGCGCCAGCACCGCCAGCACCACGACCATCGCCCCGATCACCGCGCCTCCGTCCCCGCCGAAAGCAGCACGCCACTCATCCCCCGATCACCACATCAGCAGCGGCCCCGTCGGAGGCCGTGCCGTCGCCGGTCACCGCGCGCCCTCCTTGGCCGGCAGCACCGCGTCACGCGGGTCCCGCTTGGGTCCTTCGACGACCACCCCGACCACGTCGAGCGCCGTCAGGTCGGCGAACGGCCTCGCGTAGGCGATCCGGGTCAGCTCCCCGGGCGTGGACTCGACGCGTTCGATCACCCCGATCGGCACCCCCGGCACGTACGGCCGCCCGTTCTTGGAGCCGAAGCTGACGATGCGGCCGCCCCGCTCCATCGGCGCCGTCGAGTCGAGCAGCCTGAACTGCACGAGCCGTCCGTTCTCGCCCACGCCGTGCACCACGCCGATCTCCTGCCCGCCCTCCAACCGCCCCCCGGCGGCCGAGGCGGGATCGCTGAGCAGCACCACGGTCGAGGTGGTGGCCGAGGCCTGGATGACCCGGCCGACCAGCCCGTCACCGTTGAGCACCGTCATGTCGGTACGCACCCCGTCGCCCGTGCCCACGTCGATCTGCACGCTGTCCTCGAAGCCCGGCTGCCCGCGCCTGGCCACCACGTTGGCCGTGACCACCTTGTAGCCGCCGGTGCCCGAAAGGCCGAGCAGCTTCTTGAGCTCCGCCGACCGGGTGGCGTCGAGCGTGCTGGAGGACAGACCGGCACGCAGCCTGGCGTTCTCCGCCTGGAGCTGCTCGATGTGCCGCTGCGCGCTGGGCGCGCTGGCCAGGGCGTGCAGGAAGCCGCCGACGGGACGCACCACGCCTCCGCCGAACCGCTCCGCCGCGCCGAACACCCAGGATCCCGCCGAGCGCAGCGGGCGCAGCGGTGAGCTGTCGCCCGCACGATGGTCGATGGTCAGGACGACCAGCGCCGCCATCAGCAGCACTCCCAGGATCAGCCGGGCCCGGCGCGAGTCTCTCATCAGTGCCGCGACTCCGGAACCAGGACCTGCTGCAGGGCCTCGAACTCCTCCGCGCACTTGCCCGACCCGATGGCGACCGAGTCGAGGGCGTTCTCCACCAGGTGGACGGGCATGCCGGTCTCGGCCTTGACCCGCTCGTCGAGGCCCTTGAGCAGGGCGCCGCCGCCGGTCAGGGCGATCCCGCGGTCCATGATGTCGCCCGACAGCTCGGGCGGGCACTTGTCGAGGGTGGTCTTCACCGCGTCGACGATCGCGTTGACCGGCTCCTCGGTGGCCTTGCGGATCTCCTCGCTCGACACGATGATCGTCTTGGGCAGCCCGCTGATCAGATCGCGCCCGCGCACCTCGGCGTGGGACTCCTCACCGTTGGGGCAGGCCGAGCCGATCGCCATCTTGATCTCCTCGGCGGTGCGCTCGCCGAGCATCAGCGAGAACTCCTTCTTGGCGAACGTGATCACTGCCTGGTCGAGCTCGTCGCCGCCGATCCTGATCGACTGGCTGGTGACCACGCCGCCCATCGAGATGATGGCCACCTCGGTGGTGCCGCCGCCGATGTCGACCACCATGTTCCCGGTGGGTTCGTGCACCGGGAGCCCGGCCCCGATGGCGGCGGCCATCGGCTCCTCGACGATGTAGACCTTCCTTGCGCCTGCCTGGTAGCCGGCTTCCTTCACCGCGCGCTGCTCGACGCTGGTGATGCCGCTCGGCACGGCGATGATGATGCGTGGCTTGGCGAAATGGCGTCGTCTGTGCACTCGTTGGATGAAGTAGCGCAACATCCGTTCGGTGACGTCGAAGTCGGCGATCACGCCGTCCTTCAGCGGGCGGACCGCGACGATGTTGCCGGGCGTACGACCGATCATTCGCTTGGCCTCGATGCCCACCGCCACGATCTTGCCTGTGGTGGTGTTGATCGCTACGACTGACGGCTCATTGAGCACGATGCCCCGACCACGCACGTATACCAACGTGTTGGCGGTGCCCAGATCGACCGCCATGTCACGGCCGAGAAACGCGAGCTTGCTGCCCATGGGGAACGGAGCCCTCCGTATCGTCGTTCGCGAATGACTACGGATCGAATTCGAATCGTAACGTGACGTACCCACCAGTGAGCGCAATGAGCCCTCGCGCTCCACAAAAATCTCCAGCCCCTACCTCAACCTGGATTTTGCCCGAATTGCACCCACACGACCGGATCAACTACGTCAGCGCCTGCCAGACTTGGAACGCTACAACGTGCCGCCGACAAAAAGACGCGCCCGCACGGCGTGAAGCCGGCGGGCGCGTGGGTGAAGCTGACTGCTAGAAGCGGTCGGGGAAGAAGATCTTGATCTCCCTGGCCGCGGACTCGGGCGAGTCGGAGCCGTGGACGACGTTCTCGCCGATCTCCAGGGCGTGGTCGCCGCGGATCGTGCCGGGGGCGGACTTGACCGGGTCGGTGGCGCCGGCGAGCGTGCGGAAGGCCTCGATGGCGCGCGGGCCCTCAAGGACCATGGCCACGAGCGGCGCCGACGTGATGAAGTCGACCAGCTCGCCGAAGAACGGCCTCTCGGCGTGCTCGGCGTAGTGCGTCTTGGCGGTGTCGGCGTCGAGGGTGCGCAGGTCCATCGCCACGACCTTGAGGCCCTTGCGCTCCACGCGGGCGATCACGTCACCGATGAGGCCACGCTTCACCCCGTCGGGCTTGATCAGGACAAGAGTGCGCTCGGACACGTGTGGTTCTCCTTTGAACAGATTCGGGTCGCGGCTACAGGCGCCTGGCCTGACCACGAGGGCGCTCGCGGGGCACGGGCCCTCGCGTCGCCATAGCCGTCGCTCAGCTTACCGTCCACGCCCCCACCCTCGACGCCACAGGCACGACGCGCGCGGGCGAGGAGTGTCAGGACCGCCCGGCCACCACAGGTGCGAGGCAGGCGACCTGACACGCGCACGCCAGGCCCTCAGGACCGCTCGCCGTCCTCGGGCGAGGGTGACTGCGGCGGCACCGCGGGAACGGGCTCGCCCGGCTCGTCCTCCTCAGGCGCGGGAGAACCTTCGGGAACGACCGATCCCCACGTCCTGACCGGCTCCTCCGCCGCCGCCTCGCTGCCCCGGCCGGCCCCGACCGCGACCTCTGCCAGTTCGCCGCCGGACGGCGGTTCCTCCTCCCTGGACGGCCGCCGCCCCATCACCGCCGCCAGCACGATGACGCCCACCAGCAGGAACCCGCCGATCAACGCCCACCAGTGCAACGCGCCCACGAAGCTGTCGACCAGTTCCTGGCGCGACCCGACGCCCTCCAGCATCCACATCTGCACGCCGGTGCCCAGCAGGTAGCCCGCGAGCACCCCCGCGAAGCACAACGACAACCCGAACGCGGCCGCCCCGATCCCGACCTCGCCGAGCGTGGCCGTCACCGCGACCGTCGCCCCCACCGCCAGCAGCGTGAACGGCACCGCCAGCACGAGCCCGTCGGCCGACGGCACGACCAGCCGCACCGAGCACAGGCCGACCACCATCGCCAACAGCCCGAGCGGCGCCGCGAACCGGCCCACGCCCTTCGCGAACATCCGCACGCCCACCCCGGCGACGACCGCGAGCACCGCCGCCACGCCGAACGGCGTCCACAGCCCGCGCAGCCCCGGCCCGCCCAGACCGCCCATCTCCACCAGCGTGACCTGCGCCGTGCTCGGCAGCAGCACCACCCCGACAGCCACCATCGTGTACGCGTACGTGCGGTTCTCCGACCGCCCGATCGAGCCGAGCGCCAGCAGCCCGGCGATCGCCAGCCCGGCCAGCAGGATCACCGGGACGACCCCCCACCCCGCGCTCGCCGTGCTGATCGCCACGACCGCGATGCCCGCCGCGGGCACCGCCGCGAGCAGCAGCCGGCTGCACTCCCGGGCGTCCGGCGCGGGCGCGGGCCATCGCCCGGCGAGCCTCCAGACCACCAGGTACGCCGCCGCCAGCGCCAGCCCGACCCCGGTGGCCATCGGGTAGGGCTGCAACGTGACCTTCCAGCTCGTCACGTCGACCAGCGGCCAGAGCGCGAACGCCTGAGCCTCCAGCAGGCTGACGCCGAACACCCCGGCCCACAGACCCCGCAACGCGGGTGTACGGTCCCAGACCGCCACCAGCGTGGCCGGGACGATCAGGCCGCCACCAATGCCGCGCAGCACGCGTACGACACCGACGACCAGTTCGGAAGCCGCGTATCCGCCCGCCGCGTCGGCCACCGCCACCAGCGCGAGCCCCGCGACCAGCACGTGGGCCACCTTCATCCGCCGTAACGCGACGGCCGCGAGCGGCACGGTCAGCATCAGGGCGGGCAGCGCCAGCCCGTGCGTACGACTCAGCCCGATCTGGTCGAACTCACCCGGCAGCAGGTCGGCGACCACGGACAACGTGTTGGGGATCGCGACGATCGCCAACGGCAGCGCCACGAGGACGAGCAGCCCGAGCACCACGTCGAGCAGCCATGAACGTCTGAGGCCAGCCGAATGCGGCGACCGTTGATTTGGGGGGACGGCCATGTAGGCCGACTTTAGCGGGAAGTCACGCCCTCGACACGGCGAGCGACGATAATCGCGGTGATCCACAGTGCGGCGAAGATCGCGCCGAGGAAGAACATGGTGGACACGACGAAGCCCGTGGCGATCGCCAGCACCTGGACGACACTGCCCATGACGTACCCGAAGGGCCGTTTGAGCAGGCCCGCGGCGACCACGCACAGCACCGCGAGCCCGATGCCCACGGTGACGGCGAGCGCGGGGGCGACACCGCCCACGGTGATCGCGACCGGCGTGACGAGCCCGGCCACGATGGCCTCCATGCCGAGCACGCTCGCGCCGAGCCTGCGCATGCCCGGCGTAACCTCGAAATTCATCTCACACCATCCGCCTTCAGCAGATGCCGGGCATCTCCCGCCGTAACCACCGAACCGGTGATGAGCACCCCGGTCCCGCTGAACTCCCCTTCGGCATCGGCGATGCCGATGCCCCTGTCGATGGCCTCGTCGAGCCGCTCGACGACGTGCACGCGGTCCTCACCGAACAGCGGCACGGCCAGCGCGGCGAGCTCCTGCGCCGACAACGACCTGGGCGATGAGTTGGTCGTCACCACGATCTCGTCGACCATCGGCTCCAGCAGGTCCAGCAGGGTCTCGACGTCCTTGTCACGCATGACCGCGACCACGCCGATCACCTTGGCGAAGTCGAACGCCTCGTGCAGCGCCTCCAGACTCGCCTCCAGCCCGCCGGGGTTGTGCGCGGCGTCGATCACCACCGTGGGGGTGCGCCGCACGACCTCCAACCGGCCGGGCGAGGCCGCCTGAGCGAACGCCTGGCGTACCAGATCGACGTCGAGGGGGTCGTCGCCGCCGGTCAGCGCCTCGACGGCGGCCAGCGCGCAGACCGCGTTGCTGGCCTGGTAACTGCCGTAGAGCGGCAGGTAGACCTCGTCGTAGACGCCCTTGAGCCCGCGCAGCGTGAGCAGCTGCCCGCCCATCGCCATCTCTCGGCCGAGCACGCCGAACTCCAGCCCCTCGCGCGCCACCACCGCGCCGACCTCGGCCGCACGCCGCATCAGCACCTCGGCCGCGCCCAGCTCCTGCTGAGCGAGCACGGTCGTGGCACCCGGCTTGATGATCCCGGCCTTCTCCCCGGCGATGCTCGGGATGTCAGGCCCCAGACGATCCATGTGATCGAGGGAGATGGGCGTGATGACCGACACCAGCCCGTTCGCGACGTTCGTCGCGTCCCACGACCCGCCCATGCCCGCCTCGATCACCGCGACGTCGACCGGCGTGTCGGCGAACGCCGCGAACGCCATGGCCGTCAGCAGCTCGAAGAACTGGATGCGCCGGTGCCCCTGCGCGTCGGCCAGCTCGACGTAGGGCAGGATCTCCTCGTAGACCTCGGCGAAGCGCTCCTCGCTCAGCGGCTCACCGTCGACCGTGATGCGCTCGCGCACGGTGACGAGGTGCGGGCTGGTGAACCGCCCCACCCTCAGGTTGCGCTCCCGCAGCAGCGCCTCGGTCAGCCGCGCCGTGCTCGTCTTGCCGTTGGTGCCGGCGATGTGTATGACCGGGTACGCCCGCTGAGGCGAGCCGAGCAGGTCCAGGAGGGCGGCGACCCTGTCGAGCGTCGGCTCGAAATCCCACTCGACGCCCCGCTCCAGGATGGCGCGTTCAACCGCACGATAATCCACCCCTCAACCCTACTGACCACGCGAAGCGCTCTGGACGCGGGGCAAACATATCGTGAATCGTATAGAAAATTGGAGGGTACTCACCTCTCCCGGCGGGTGCCACCTTGGAGAACAGCCTGCTCTACCCCCCAGCAGGCGCTTTCAAGGAGGCCATCGTGGAAGGCGAGAACACTCGCGAGGAAAGGCAGCGCGGAATCACCAGAAAAGCGCTGTTCAAAGCGGCTCTCATAGCGACACCGGTCCCGTTCCTGATCGGCGAGGTGCCGGCCCTGGCCCGCACCATGGTCGGGAGCGGCCAGGAGCTTGAGCCCACCCCGTTCTGCGACGACGGCGACGATCTGACGATCTCGCAGACCGAGGGCCCCTACTTCAAGCCGAACTCCCCCCAGCGCTCGACCCTCCCCGGCTCGGGGACTCCGCTGACGGTGAGCGGATACGTGTTCGGCACCTCCTGTCAGCCGCTGGCGAACGTGCTGCTCGACTTCTGGCAGGCGGACACCAACGGCAACTACGACAACGTCACGTACAACTTCCGTGGGCACCAGTACACGAACGCCCAGGGCGCCTACAAGCTCACCACCATCGTGCCCGGCCTCTACCCCGGTCGTACCAGGCACATCCACGTCAAGGCGCAGGCTCCTGGCCGAGGGATCCTCACCACGCAGCTCTACTTCCCCGGCGAGCCGCGCAACAACACCGACTCGATCTACGACCCGAGACTCCTCATGAACGTCCGTCCAGTCGGCACGGGGAAGGAGGCGACGTTCGACTTCGTGCTGAACGTCCAGGGCGTGCCCCCCACGCAGACGCCTACCCCCACGCCCACGACGAGCCCGCCTCCGGGCGGCGGAACCTGGAAGGTTGGGGTGACCTACCAGGCGGGTGACCAGGTGACGTACGGCGGGCAGACGTACCGGTGCCTGCAGGGGCACACGTCACAGGCCGGCTGGGAGCCGTCCAACGTCCCGGCCCTGTGGCAGCGCGTCTGACCCCACTGGTCCCCGAACGCAAAAAAGGGCCACCCCGGCTGCTGGGGGTGGCCCTCGTTCGTGCTTCCATGCCACAGAACGCAAAGAAGGCCCCACACAACCGTGTGGGGCCTTCTTTGAAAGATTGTCCGGCGGTGACCTACTCTCCCACACCCTCCCGAGTGCAGTACCATCGGCGCAGAGAAGCTTAACTTCCGGGTTCGGAATGTAACCG